>JAFZIV010000035.1 GCA_017554235.1 Selenomonadaceae bacterium | reverse complement strand
TAACACTCCACAGTCGTAAATTCCCGACTAGCCATCGGTATTCATCTTGTAGCTTTCTCCTTTCATAATTATGTGAGTATAAAGCCCTCCGGCTTATTTTCCAGACCTTGCCCAACGACTACCAACAAGATTCTACTCTATTGTTAGCAGGACTGTTTCAACCTGCACTGGCCCTTTTCCTGTCATTCCGGCTGCTTTAAAGTTAGCACAAACTGGCTCAATGGCTTTTAAATTTTATGAGCTTTCAGCATTACGCTGCACACATTTTTATAACTTCGTCTACATTTTTACATATTTAGAAGAACTGTTAATCACTCCTTCTCAATAGTTGTTAAACCATTTGTGTCTCTTTAACACTAAGACCCTATTTTATAGCAAGGCATTTAAGAATATTTTTGAAAATGATGGGATTAGTTTTATCTGTACCACCATATGCAGTTAAATCATAAACACCTTGTACTATATCGACATTTTCGTAAGAAAACTTAAGTGAATTTCTAAAAATGTAAATTAATCTTTGCCATCATAATAGATAGCCAAACTTGTATAAAAATCCGGCTTTGCCGTTACTGAAAATTTATAAGTAGTTGCTAGTGATTAGATCGTTAGTGATTAGTTTCTGGCGATCTAATGATCTACAAACCGGAAACTATTCACTGTAACGCTCCACAAGCTTAAATTCCCCGCTAACGTACGGGTACTTTGCTCTCTCCGTATCTCTTTAAACTACCGCCTCCTATAGAAATTTTATCGTTCCAGTTCCGCCATCGATAATGGCTTACCGCTGGAAATTAATTAATCATCTCCGGCGTCACCGGCAATAGACACATTATTGCTGGTACTAGTAAAGGTGTCATTGCTATCGCCGCCTTTGACAGTGACATTTGTGGCATCACCTCCTATAGTAATTTTATCACTTCCCACGCCGCCCAAATAAGACAGTGATTATCGCTGGAAATTATCGCATCATTTTCGGCGTCACTTGCAATGGACGAATGGGCTTATTAGGTATTGTCGTCTCAGAATCAGACGATCCGTACCACAATATTATAATTGAATTTTCCAAATTAATCAAGTTAAGAAGGGTGAGGTTTGGAGTTTTTAAAAAAATGTACCAGAGCCAATATACAAAATTGCGTCATCGTCGCCGCTTATCGTTATGTTATTCCCCAGTGCTATAACCGGCGAACAGCTGAATAAGAAGTTTTATCTTGCGCATTTTAATCTGCCTTAAGATTTCTTTAAGAATAACGTTACAAAAACCATTAAACCCGCTCAATCCAACAACGACTTTAATGGTTTTATAGTGAACTTTATTTCTTTTCAATAACTCTTACTAAAAATCTCTAGACTATATTCTAAAAAATTTTGTTAGTCATCAATTTAAACAATTTAGATTTTTAATAATTATAGTCCTCTCATGTCCATTTAGTCAATAAGATTTATTAAAATTGGATTAAAATTTACCTTCAAAATTTTTTACTTATCTCATTCATAATGTTATACGCGTTATGAAAGTTTTTATTAAAGATAAACCTAATTCAATGCAATTGCACAATGTCTTTGTACAATTTATTCTAAAAAGCGTGTTTCGATTGGCATAAATTACAACTGCACCCAATGACCAACCGCTTTTAAAATTTTTTATTCGGCGTCAAAAACAAATTCTGCTCTCTTATCGAGTTTAAACGATTTACGACTATTTTCGAAATTCTTTTCATTGTAAGATGATGTAATTTATCCGTTATCTTTTTCTGTTAGATTGGATTAAGGGCAGTTGATAAATTCCAAGTTGAAAAAAATTTTTTATTTTTAAAACAACTTTCTTTTGGCGCGAAGTAGCAAAGGAAACTTTTTCCAACACGCTATAGAGAATCAACCAGCTAAAACTTTTTTTAAATTTTCTTAAAGTTTTAGTTGAAATTTTTTTTTTGTACGGTATAATATGGATTAATATTTTGAAAATTTTTTTTGAAAGGTGGGTAATTTTATGGCAGATAATAAACCTACACCCGAAGCATTGCAAAAGATTCAAACTTCAAAGTGGTATCCCAAATACCACGCTGCGCCGCCCTACGGTTGGTTGAATGACCCCAACGGCTTTTGCTGGTACAAGGGAGAATATCACATTTTCTACCAGTACCATCCCTATTCCGTAAACTGGGGTCCCATGCACTGGGGACACTCCACAAGTAAGGATCTCTTCCACTGGACTCATCAGCCTATTGCCATTGCGCCCGGCGCATTTTCCGAAGGGCATGAGTGGTACGACTGGGACGGTTGCTTCAGCGGTTGCGGCTATGAGTTTGAAGGAAAACTCTGGCTTATGTACACGTCGCAAAGGTTCAACGGTGAGGGCGGCGTAAATGCTTCCGCCAATCCTTCTGGCTATAATCCTTCAGGCAGTTGCGGCGGCGGTCTTGTTACCGAGCGTCAGTGCTTTGCTTATTCTGAAGACGGCATTAACTTCACGAAGTATGAAAAAAATCCCGTCATTGATATTCCGAACGATCATCCGATTATTGCCAATATAGACTTCCGCGATCCTAAGATTTGGGATCATAACGGAAAATATTATTGCGTCATTGGTAACAGAATCCGCGATCGTTCTCGTACGCAGATAGTCCTGTTTGAGTCGGAGAATTTCTTTGATTGGAATTATAAATCAATCGTTGCCATTTCTAATCCGGACGGTTCAGAAGGTACAATGTGGGAATGCCCGGGCTTTGCGCATTTCGGCGACAAATACGTTATGATTATTTCGCCGCAACACGTCCCGCCGCAAGGTCGTCTTTATCATAATATTCACCAAGCAGGCTACATGGTCGGCAAACTCGATTATGATCAAGGCGTCTTCACTCATGGCAACTTCGTTACTTTCGACTATGGCTTTGACTTCTACGCAACTACGATGATGAAAGACCCGCAAGGTCGTTACTTTATTATCGGTTGGCTTGATATGTGGCAGAGTCCGTTCCCCGAACAAGAGGACGGCTGGAGCTGTATTTTGACAATTCCGCGTCAACTCAAAATGACTGAAGACGGCAAAGTAGTTACCGTACCGCCGGAAGAATTTTTGGAAATGCGCGATAAGGAAACGTCTTACGACAATCTTACGCTTGAAAAGGCAACTGAACTTGACGGCGTAAAAGGCGATGTAGGCGAATTGCTCTTTGACGTTGACCTTAAACAGACCGGCGATTTCAGCTTTGAATTGCGTTGCAGCGAAGACGGAACGGAAAAAACTGTTTTCTACTACAATGCGGAAGGAAAATTCTTTGGTCTCAATCGTGATAAAGCCGGACGCGATCAGAGTGGTGTTCGTGAATTTGATCTGCCTGAACTTGACATTTTGAAGTTTAGAATTTACATCGACAAATCCTCAATTGAAGTTTTCATGAACGACGGCGAATGGGTTATGTCTACCCGCGTTTATCCGCGTGAAGATTCAACGGGTATTCGTTTCGTACCGAAAGAAGGCGGCAAGATGGTTATGCCTTCCGTTAAATTCTATACTTTAAAAGTGTAATAAAATCTTTCATAAAAACTCTTTCATAAATTTTTATGCGTCGCAATTTGTCGGCGCAATTTTTTTTGAACAGAATAAATAAAAAATTTTTAATCGCTATGGTAATAATTGCAAATTTATTTTAAAATAACGCTGTGACAAAATTTTTGTTTATGGCGTTATTTTTTGTGTCGAAATTTAGAATCACGTAGAGATTAGGGGTTAAAAATGTTTGGTTCTCGGAAAGAGACGTATTGTCCATATTGTTTGAGGAAAATTAAATTTGGCGATTTAAAATTTTTATGCGTTGACGAAGAAGGTAACAAGCACGAAATTAAATCTTCGTTTATAGACAGATTTTTTAAGCGATTGCCGATTTGTAAACGTAGATTTTGTAAAAATCGCGGCTTAACTGCCAGCGAAGTGGAATGCAGATATTGCGGAGAAAAATTGCCCGCGCAGATTTTATTTCACGACAAATATTTAAGTTTCTGCGCGGTAGGAGTCGCGGGAGCCGGAAAATCAAGCTACGTCACGACGGTAATACATGAATTGCGCTGTTCAGACTTGCCTTGGATACTTCAAGCAATGGACACCGAGACAACAGAATTGGCGTTAATCAACGAAAAACTTGTCTACGAATCACGAAATTGTTTGACGGGTACAACTGCAGGAATTTCGCCGCGCCCGCAATTTTGGACGATACTTGATAACTCCACGCACGCACAGAAAATGCCGACGTATTCATTGACGCTTTACGACGGCGCAGGAGAAGATTGCGAAAAAATTGGCTATACGCCGGTTGAATCAAAAATCAGCCGTTATATGTCGGGAGCGCGAATGTTGCTGATAATGTTCGATCCGCTTATACTTTCAAGCGTCCAAAATGAAGTTCCGTCAGAAATTTTATATTCGTCAATCGCGCATGAGCGTAAAGAATCTGCGCCGACAAATATGGTAAGTATGGCAAATTCGCTAGTCAACTACATTAAACAAAGTTGTAACATATCGCCGGGCGAAAGAATAGAATCACGGGCAGCAGTTGTTTTAACAAAACTTGACGCGCTACGTGATACGCCTAACGGATTCGCGCCTGATTCGACGATTAATAGAGAAAGTCCTCATCTTAAGAGCAAAGGATTTGTCGAAGCTGATAGCGAAATGGTTGACTTAGAAATTAGAGATTGGCTGATTCGTCAAGGCGAAATTGCTTTCCTGAATACGATTGACGCAAATTTTAAAAATGTTCGTGTCTTCGGCGTGTCGAGTTTCGGTAATCCTCCCGATATGAATAAACGGCTTGCCAGAATCCGTCCGCACAGGGTTTTAGATCCAATTATGTGGATGCTTGCCAACGAAGGCATTATCCCTTTTGTTTAGTGAAGAGTGAAGAGTAAATAGTGAATAGTACTGTTTACTCCTAACTTTTTACTCTTTACTTCTTGTAGAATGAAAAGTTAGTAGGAGTTGAAAATATTGTTTGGATTTTTAAAAAAATTATTCGGCGACAGTAACGAAAAAGAAATTAAACGTATGCAAAAAGTTGTTGACAAAATCAACGCGCTTGAACCTACTATGCAAAGTCTTACGGACGCTAAATTGTCAACTTATACAGAAATTTTCCGTGACCGCCTTAAAAACGGTGAAACGCTTGATAATATTTTGCCTGAAGCTTTTGCCGTGACGCGTGAAGGTTCGCGAAGAGTTTTAGGCATGCGACATTTTGACGTACAGCTGATTGGCGGAATGTGTTTGCACGAAGGTAAAATCGCCGAAATGAAAACAGGTGAAGGTAAAACTTTGGTTGCAACTTTGCCTGTTTATCTCAACGCGCTGGAAGGCAAGGGCGTTCATATGGTTACAGTCAATGATTACCTTGCCAAGCGTGACAGTGAATGGATGGGACACCTTTACGAATTTTTAGGCTTAAGTGTCGGATTGATTCTTCACGATATGGATTTTCCCGAAAGAAAATTTGCTTACAGTTGTGACGTAACTTTTGGCACAAATAATGAATTTGGTTTTGACTACCTGCGCGACAATATGGTTATCCACAAAGAGCAAATGGTACAGCGTCCGTTGCATTACGCGATTGTTGACGAGGTTGACTCCATTTTGATTGACGAGGCACGCACGCCGTTAATTATTTCCGGACCGGGCGCGAAGTCTACCGAAATGTACGCGGTTATGGCTAAGGCTGTTGAAATTTTAAAAGAAGGCGTCGATTATACCGTTGACGAAAAACAAAAAACTGTTGCGCCAAATGATGACGTTATACCGAAGATTGAAAAGCGTTTAGGCATTCAAAATCTTTACGCGCCTGAAAATATTGAGTTGTCCCACTGCTTTAACGCGGCATTGAGAGCTAAAGCGTTGATGATTCGAGATCGTGATTATGTTGTTCGCGATAACGAAATTATTATTGTTGATGAATTTACTGGGCGTCTTATGACGGGGCGTCGATATTCTGACGGCTTGCACCAAGCGATTGAGGCTAAAGAAGGCGTTAAAATTCAGCGCGAATCTCAAACGCTTGCAACGATAACTTTCCAAAATTATTTCCGTATGTATGACAAGCTTGCGGGTATGACTGGTACGGCTAAGACGGAGGAAGATGAATTTTTAAAAATTTACAAATTGCCCGTCATAGTTGTGCCGACAAATAAAACTGTTATCCGCATTGACCACCCCGACGTAATTTATAAAAATAAACGCGCTAAGTATAAGGCAGTTGGTGACGCCGTAGAAAAAATTCACGCGAAGGGACAGCCCGTCTTAATCGGTACAACGTCAATCACGCAGTCAGAAGAACTTAGCGTAATTTTGAAAAAGCGCGGCATTCCTCATAATGTCCTTAATGCAAAATTCCATGAAAAAGAAGCGGAAATTGTTGCCAATGCGGGACAATACGGCGCGGTTACCATTGCAACTAATATGGCAGGACGCGGCACTGATATTAAACTTGGTGACGGCGTACCAGAATTGGGCGGGCTTTTCATTATCGGCACGGAGCGGCACGAATCACGGCGCATTGATAATCAGCTGCGCGGACGTTCAGGGCGTCAAGGAGATCCCGGCGAATCAAGATTTTACCTTTCATTGGAAGATGATTTAATGCGGCTGTTCGCGTCAGATAACGTTGCAAAAATTATGGACAGGCTCGGTATGGAGGAAGATGAACCTATCGAACATACGCTTATCACAAAGTCGATTGAACACGCGCAGAAGAAAGTTGAGGCGCGTAACTTCGATATTCGTAAGCACGTTTTAGAATATGATGACGTTATGAATCAGCAACGCGAAATTATTTACGGCGAACGTAAAAAGATTTTAAACGGCGTCAACCTGCGCGAAAATATTATGGGAATGGTAAATCACATTATCAAGCAGGAACTTAATCAATATGCCAATGAAAAACTTTATCCCGAAGAATGGCAACTTGACGAATTGATTAAGGACGCCGAAAAAATTTACGCGGTCGAAGGCGATTTGGATAAGGAAGAATTAGAAAATCTTAGCCGCGATGAATTGAAAGAATTTCTTGAAAAAGTTGCCGCAGAAAATTATCATGACCGTGAAGAAATGTACGGCGAGTTGGTTATGCGCGAATTGGAAAAAGTTATAATGTTGCGCATTGTCGATAATAAATGGATGGAACATCTTGACCATATGGATATGTTGCGCGAAGGAATTAATTTGCGTGCTTACGGGCAACGTAACCCGCTTGTCGAATACAAAATTGAAGCTTTGTCAATGTTTGAGGAAATGGAAGCGTCGATACAAGATCAAATTGCGGCAACAATGTATCACGTGTCCGTTGTCCAACGCGAAGAGGAGCAACTTCAAGATCGTTTGCAAACCGCGCAGGCGTCTCATGGCGATGAAAGTTCTCCTGCAGAAACTAAGAAAACGCCTAAAACTGCTGACGGTAAAAAAATTGGACGTAACGATCCCTGCCCTTGCGGTTCAGGTAAAAAATATAAAAATTGTTGCGGCAGACGTAAATAGTGAAAGGAGAAATTTTTTATGATTAATGAAGAAAAATTGACGAAAGATTTGGCGGATCTCATAATAAAGAATCTCACGTCAAAAGAAAAAGTTTCCGCCGAAAATTTAGTTGATGACGCGCAGGTTGATGAAGATTTTATTCAAAAAATGACGCTTGAACTTATCGGCAAAGTCGCTCTCAAGCCCGATATGTCTGAAGAAGAAATTGCCGAAGAATTTATTAAAATGTCCGCAAGTTTTGATGAAGTTGATGAAGTTGAGACGCCGCTTAAAAATTTTCCCGCGTCCGCTAAAGCTGATGTTTTAATTGAGGCTCTTCCTTATATTCAAGAATTTTACGGAAAAACTATCGTAATAAAATACGGCGGCAACGCAATGGTTAATGATGAACTTAAAGAAAAAGTTATGCAAGACGTTGCGCTGATGAAATTTGTTGGAATTAAAGTTGTAATTGTTCACGGCGGCGGACCCGAAATTACACATTTTCTTAAAAAAGTTGGAAAAGAAAGTTCATTCGTCAGCGGTTTGCGCGTAACTGATGAAGAAACTGTTGAGATTGCCGAAATGGTTCTTGACGGAAAAGTTAATTCAGAAATTGTTATGCTTTTAAATCGTCGCGGACTTCGTGCCGTCGGTTTAAGCGGTAAAGATGCAGGATTAATTCAAGCGCAAAAAAAATTAGCTACAGTTTACGAAGACGGGCAAAAATCTAAAGTTGATATTGGTTACGTCGGAAAAACTAAAAAAGTTGATACTCATATTCTTGAAGATTTAATTTCAAAAGATTATGTCCCGGTTATTGCGCCGATTGGTGTCGGAGAAGACGGCGAAAGTTATAATATTAATGCTGATTATGTTGCCGCTGATATTGCCGGTGCTCTTAAAGCCGAAAAACTTTTGCTGTTGACTGATACTGACGGCGTTTATAAAAATTTTGATGACAAACAATCTTTTATTTCGACGCTGAAAGCTGATGACGCTCGCGAATTTATTAAAAATGGAATTATTTCAGGCGGTATGATTCCTAAAGTTGAAGCTTGCCTGCGTGCAATTTCTAACGGCGCAAATAAAGCTCACATTATCGACGGTCGCCTTCCTCACTCAATCATTTTAGAATTATTTACCGCTGAAGGTATCGGGACGCAGGTTTTGTAAGTCTTTAAAAATTTTTATCTTTCCAATAAAAAAGCCCTCCAATTACGGAGGGTAATTTTTTTTTTAACTGAATTTTTTCTTTACAATAATTATTTGCTCCTAATTTTTTCTTTACAAAAATTCAACTCAATCACTCGAAAATAAATCGCGTGTATAAACTTTTTCTGCTACATCATCTAACACTTTATCATAACGATTTGTAATAATACATTTGCTTAATCGCTTAAATTCTTCTAAATCATTTACTACGCGACTGCCAAAAAATGTGCTTTTATCAGGCAATAAAGGCTCATATACTATCACTTTCGCGCCTTTTGCCTTAATTCGTTTCATAATCCCTTGTATCGACGAATGACGGAAATTATCACTGCCACTTTTCATCGTAAGCCGATAAACTCCAATTATAACTTCGTGTTCGCGTTCAGGAGAATAATTTTCACTGCCAATATACGCGCCGGAAATTTCCAATACTCTTTCAGAAATAAAATCTTTCCGCGTCCGATTGCTGTTCACTATCGCTTCAATAATATTTTCCGGCACGTCATTATAATTCGCAAGTAATTGTTTCGTATCTTTCGGCAAACAATATCCGCCATAACCAAACGAAGGATTGTTATAATAATCGCCAATTCGCGGATCGAGTGAAACTCCTTTTATAATACTTTTCGTGTCCAATCCCTTAATTTCCGCGTAAGTGTCCAATTCGTTGAAATATGCTATCCTCAACGCAAGATAAGTATTTGAAAAAAGTTTTACCGCTTCAGCTTCAGTCATTCCAATAACCAATTTTTCTACATTTTTTTTCAAAGAATTTTCGTAAAGCATTTCTACAAATTCTTGCGCAAAATTTTTTCTAACTTCGTCATTCAAATCAGTTCCGATTATTATTCGCGAAGGATACAAATTATCGTACAAAGCTTTTGATTCTCGTAAAAATTCTGGACTGTACATAATTCTGTTTGTAGAAAATTTTTCGCAAATAGACTTTGTAAATCCAACGGGAATTGTGCTTTTTATTACAATGTTGGCGTGCGAATTTACTTTTAAAACTAATTCGATAACATTTTGTACCGCAGAAGTATCAAAAAAATTTATTTTATTATCATAATTTGTCGGAACTGAAACTATTACAAAATCTGCGTCCTTATAAGCAGAAATTGCGTCAGTAGTCGCCGATAAATCTAAATTTTTTTCAGCAAAATATTTTTCAATGTACTCATCAACGATAGGCGATTGACGATTATTAATTTTTGCAACTTTTTCTTCCGAAATATCGACAGCAATAACGTGATTTTTTTGAGAAAGGAGAGTAGCCAAAGATAAACCGACGTAACCGATTCCGGCAACTGCAATATTTTTTGACATAAATGCACCTTCTTATAAAATATTTTCATTGATAAATTAACATAAAAATTTATTTTTGTCCACTAAATTCAAATCTGAATTAAAATTTGATAAAATCTTGTCTTGTATTAAGATTCGTGATACACTCACGTAAAATATTTTAAGAAAATCTTTAAAATCAACGATTAAATAAGCACATAGGAAATTTTGTGTTTAGGTTAAATCTGAAAGGAATTGATGACGATGAAAGAAAAAATTTTTGATATTCAGTTGTTTGCGACGATAAGAAATACAGACAACGGCATAATTATTACAGGCACTTCCGTCAATGACAACATTTATAATGAGGCGATAAATGTTACTATAAAGACGGATAATGGTAACGACACTATAAAAAATTATGCCTCGAATGTTTCAATTCTTGGCGGTGCAGGAACTGATTCGATAATACTTGACAGCGGAAAAAATGTTACTGTTTCGGGTGGTATTGGCGACGACACCATTTATAACAGTACAATTTCAGGAAATATTTTCAACTACAATGTAGGTGACGGCAACGATGTTATCTTCAACTTCGGTTCAAGCGACACTCTCGTCGTAACTGGCGCGGGTTACTCTACTTCGTCAAATGATAATGATGTTTTTGTTAAAGTTGATAAAAATGTAATTACACTTATGGGCGCGGCGAACAATGCCTTACATATCGCAGGTACTTCACTCAGCGGTATCAGTTTGAATAATATTCTTGACAATCAGCAGGTAACAGGAACTGATGATGATGACACTATCACGAATAGTGGAGATACTGTGACGATAGACGCCGGTAACGGTAATAATATCATCCAAAATCGCGGCAGTTATGCCAAAATAAATTCAGGCTCCGGTAATGATTCTATTACAAATGAGGAGTATTATACTTCGGTCAGTAGCTATTACTCTAAATACTCCACAATAAACAGCGGTGCCGGTAATGACACAATATTTAATTCCTCTACAAATATTTTAATAAACGGAGGAACAGGCAACGATTCAATTTCCAACAGCGGATCTTCCGTCACAATCTACGCAGATGAAGGCAACGATTCTCTTTACAATTCCGGTGGTTCTTCGTCAATCAGCAGCGGTGCAGGAGACGATTACATTTCCAATAAAGGCTATAACGTAACTATAAGCGGCGGAGATGGCAACGATTCAATTTCCAATTCCGGCAATTATTCGTCAATAAGCGGCGGTGACGGTAACGATTACATTTACAATTCCAATTTTGTTTTGTCAATAAGCTCCGGTGTTTATTCGACAATAAGCGGTGGGGAAGGCAACGATTCCATTTACAATGAATGCTATAACGTTACAATAAGCGGCGGCGACGGCAACGATTACATTTCAAATAGCAACTCAAATGTTTCAATAAACGGAGGAAAAGACAGCGACTATATCGAGAATACCTCCTTTCAAGTCACAATAGATGGCGGTGCAGGTGACGATAACATTTCCAATTCCGGCAATTATTCGTCAATAAGCGGCGGTGACGGAAACGATGTGATTTATAATTACGGTAAAAATGTAACCATATCAGGTGACTCTGGTGACGATACCATTTACGGAAATAATTCTACTCTTGGTGGCAACGTTTACAAATATGCAGACGGCGACGGCAACGATAAAATTTATAACTTCGGCGATAGCGACACGCTTTTAATCGCTGCTGATAATTATACAACCACAAAGAACAACAACGATATTATCGTAAATGTTGGCGACGGTTCAATCCACCTTTACGACGTAGCCAACAAAAATGTAACCGTCAAAAAAGATACCAGCCGAATGGTGTACGGAACAGAAGGCAACTATTTAATCAACAACACGTTAAGCGGTGTTACCATTGAAGCACTCGGCGGAGATGATACAATTTACAATCGCGAAAGTGGCGACAACGTGAAAATTTATGGCGGCGCGGGCAACGATACGATTACAAACTACGGCGATAATGTCACAATCAGTGGTGGAGATGGTGATGATACCATTTACAATAATTATGGCGATAACGTCAGCATAAGCGGCGGCGCAGGCAACGATTCCATTGAAAATGATTGGCGCAGTTCAAACGTAACGATAAGTGGTGGAGATGGTGATGATACCATTGACAATAATTACGGCGATAACGTCAGCATAAGCGGCGGAGATGGCAACGATTATATTCGCAATGATTCGGGCGATAATGTCAGCATAAGCGGCGGCAACGGCAACGATTCCATTTATTATGAAGGTCAAGGAATTATAAATGGCGGCAAGGGCAATGATTCAATATCAGTGGGGTCTAGGAATTATTCAAAAATATTTTATCAGTATGCAAACGGTGATGGCGATGACGTTATCGAATATTTTCACCCCAAAAATGTTCTCCAGCTTCTTGACGCTTCAATTAGCAGTTGGCAGATAAGCGGTAATGATGTCGTAGTAAAAGTTGGCGAAGGTTCGATTACTCTCAAAGATGCTAAATATACCAACGTGAAAGTTTTAGATTCCAAAGGTAATTTGTCGACGATTAACGCGGACTGGACGAATATAACCGGTACTGCAGTAGCGGAGTATATTGTCAACTACAACGACAATATAACGATTAACGCACTTGGCGGCAACGATTCCCTTGACAACTGGGGCGATAATGTCAGCATAAGCGGCGGCGCGGGCAATGACGAAATTCTCAATGCTTATGGCTCAAACGTAACGATAAGCGGCGGAGACGGCAACGATTATATTCATAACAGCGGCGCAAACGTAACGATAAGCGGCGGAGATGGCAACGATTATATTCGCAATGATTCGGGCGATAATGTCAGCATAAGCGGCGGCGCGGGCAACGATTCTATTGACAATAATTACGGCGACAACGTTTCAATCAACGGCGGCGCAGGCGATGATTATATTTATGGTGGATCGTATCCAATTTATTATCAATATTCAAGTGGAGACGGCAACGATACAATAAGCAATTTCAGTTCCAATGATACGCTTAAAATCAACGGCACTTATACCACGCAAAAATCCGGCAATGATTTTATCGTAAAGGTTGGCGGAGGTTCAATCTTGCTGAAAGATTTGGATTCTTATACCAAAGTTCATATTATAGATACCGCCGGAAATATGAAGGTATTCAATGATGGGAGCATAATGAGCGGTACGAGTGGCAATGATAATCTGGACAATAGTACGAGCAATATAACAATATCAGCACTCGGCGGAGATGATTCAATTCAAAACTCTGGCGGCGATAATGTCAGCATAAGCGGCGGCGCGGGCAACGATTCTATTTACAATTGGGGCAATAACGTCATAATAGACGGCGGCACGGGCGATGACTCTATCTACAGTTCCGGCTCCATTTTATATCAATATTCAAGTGGAGACGGAAACGATACAATAAGCAATTTCAGTTCCAATGATACGCTTAAAATCAACGGCACTTATACTACGCAAAAATCCGGCAATGATTTTATCGTAAAGGTTGGCGGAGGTTCAATCGCACTGAAAGATTTGGATTCGTCTACCAAAGTTCATATTATAGATACCGCCGGAAATATGAAGGTATTCAACGATTGGAGCGTAATGAGCGGCACAAGTGGCAATGATAGTCTTGACAATAGTATTGGCAACGTAACAATATCAGCACTTGGCGGCGATGATACAATTGACAATTACGGCGGCGATAATGTCAGCATAAGCGGCGGAGCTGGAAACGATAAGATTTTCAATGATAGCGGCAACAATGTTACGATAAGCGGCGGAGATGGCAATGATTCTATTAGCAATTACGGCGACAACGTTTCAATCAACGGCGGCGAGGGCAACGATTATATTTACAATCGTAAAGGAAAAAACGTAACGATAAGCGGCGGAGACGGCAACGATTCCATTTACATTTACGGCGACAACGTGACGATAAGCGGCGGCAAAGGTAATGATTATATCTCATCTACTTATTACAGTCATATCGGCAATGTGTATCAATATGCAAATGGTGACGGCAACGATACGATTGTTGGCTTTAAGGAAAGTGATACGCTTATAATTGGCGGCGCAAGTTACACTACGATAAAAGACAATACGGATATAATTGTCAAGGTCGGTAGCGGTTCGATATTGCTCAAAAATGCTGTCGATATAACGCCAAATATTAACGGCACTCTCGATACTGTACCTGCAAACACTTTACCGGCAGGAATAAGCTATAACACAGGAAAGACGATTTTAACAGCCTCCACTAAATTCACAGGCAACACCATCGACCTTGCAGATTATGCGTCAACAGTTACGAAAGTCAATGCGGCAAGCCTTACGAAAGGCATTAGCATTGTAGGAAGTTCTGCGGCTAATTCGTTGAAAGGTGGAAAAGGAGCAGACACAATATCAGGCGGCGCAGGTAATGACACTTTGACCGGCGGTAACGGCAACGATATTTTTGTATATTCATCAGGGAAAGACGTTATAACAGATTACGTTGTCGGACAAGATAAAATCAAGTTGACGGGTGACACGATAAAGAGCGCGTCGATAAGCGGTTCAGATGTCATACTTTCTGTAGGTACAGGTTCGATTAAGGTTAAAAATGGAAAGAGCAAAAAGATAACCGTAATAGACGCGAACGGAAATGAAACTACGAAGGTCTATCCTGAAGCAACTGCGAAAGTAATTACAGGAACGACAAAGGCGGAAAAACTGAATAACACGTTGAGTGGCTATACGATAAACGGGTTGGGAGGAAATGATACCATTACCAATTCCGCAAGCGCAGTTACAATAAATAGTGGAACCGGAAACGATATAGTTAAGAATACAGGCAGTAATACTTACATTAACGGAAATGACGGATTCGATAAAATTAGCATAGGAGGAAGTGCAAAGGGCGTTACTGTAGTCGGTGGAACTGGTAACGATACGATTTACAGCAACGGCAAAGGCAATGTGATTTCTTATGCGTCGGGAGACGGCAATGACGTTATCAGCGGTTATTCTGCAAGCGATACGATTAAAATTTCATCTGGCACGATTAGTAAAGCGTCCGTTTCAGGCTCTGATGTTGTGTTTACCGTTGATACAGGCACAATTACGGTTAAGGACGGAAAAGGTAAGGCAATTACAGTCGTGGATTCAAGCGGAAAGAAAACGACGACGACTTATCCCACATTGCCTGCAGGTCTCAGCTTGGATTCAAAAAGTACTAAGCTTACGGTGGGAACGAAATATGCAAGTACTGCCGTTGACCTTTCAAAATATGATTCGACGATAAAAACGGTAGACGCTTCAGCCTTAACGAAGAAAATCAAGATAACAGGCGGAAGTAATGCGATGTCAATAGTCGGCGGAAAAGGCAATGACACTTTAGTCGGTGGAAGTAAAGCTGATACGATTAAAGGCGGCGCGGGTAATGATTCGTTGAATGGAGGAGCCGGAAACGATACATTGTACGGCGGCGCAGGTAATGACACTTTGACAGGCGGTAAAGGAAATGACAGATTTGTTTACGAAGGAGGCAAGGACGTAATAACCGACTATACAGCCGACGAGGATCAGATAAAAATTTCAAGCGGCAAGATTAGTCAAACGAGTTATAGCGGAAAAGATGTTATCTTCACGATAGGTAGCGGCACGTTAAGAATTAAAGACGGCAATGGCAAGAAGATAACCATAATTGACGCAAATAATAAGAGTACAACGAAGACGTATAGTAATTCCTCGTCTGACATTTCCAATTTGTTGTATGATGATACTAACTTCGTGACGGGCGATGTTAAAATTGACGATATTTCAGCGGTAACAGAAAATAATTATACGGTAGGGAAAGTAGACTTGTCATCAAGTTTAACGGAAATTGAACAGCCCGATAATTACGAATTGACTTACGGCAAAGACACAAAATAAGTTATACTACGAATTAACTTTGTAAACTGCCGCGTACATTGTCGGCAAAACTAAGAGAGTTAAAACTGTTGCGACGAGTAAGCCGCTTGCAATAGCCATAGCCATTGGTCCCCAAAATGTACTTGGCATTAACGGTATCATTCCCAAAATTGCCGCCGCCGCTGTCAACATTATCGGACGAAATCTTAAAACTGTCGAATCAATTATCGCGTCCCATTGAGATTCGCCCTCCGCAATATGTTTTTGTATTTGGTCGATTAAAATGACAGAATTTCTGATTATCATTCCCGACAACGCCAACACGCCCAAATAAGCTACAAAACCCATTGCGTAACCTGTTAAAAGCATTCCCCAAGCTACGCCTATTAAACCGAGCGGCGCGGTTAAGAGCGTCAACAACATTTGTAAACCGTTACGAAGTTGGAACATTAAAAGCGTCATTATTATAAAAATCATTGCGGGAATTGGCACAACCAAATATTTTAATGAAGTTTGACTGTTTTCGAGTGAGCCGCCAACTTCAATTTTACAGCCTATCGGCAAATCTGCGCGGATGTCAGCAGTAGCGTCGAAGGCTTTTTTTGTAGCATCGTCCGCAGTCCCTTCAAGTATGTTTGCTTGTACAGTAATTGTCGGAAGAAGATTTACGCGCTTAATCAAGCCGTCCTCCGCGTCGAAAGAAATTTTTGCAACCTGCGATAAAGGAACATATCCATTGCCTAAAAAAATCGGTATGTCCTGCAACTTGGAAATTTCCTGCGTATTTTTTCGTGCAAGCCGTAAATCAATATCAATCGTCCTGTCGCCCGTGTAGAATTGCGCCGCTTTTGCTCCTGTAATTTCCGTGTAAATCATCTGCGCGACATTTTGACTTGAAAGACCCATTGCACGAATTTTATCTTGGTCGAGTTCAAGCCGCATAATTTTGCTTTCCTCAAGCCAATCAAGATTTACATCAACAGCGTTGGGATTTTCCGCAACTTTTTCAGCAACTTGCCGCGCGATAATTTTAACCTGTTCTGCAGTCGGCGCGGAAACTTTTAACATTATCGGATAATCTGAAGGCGGTCCGGTCTGTATGTATCGCAAATTACTTTTCACGTTAGGGAAGTTGTCCGCGAGTTCATTTTTAATTGCCGCTGCTAAAATTTCGCGGGACTCCGTATCATTTGCCACAATCACAAATTGCCCGTAGCTGTCCGTATCTGCTATCGGATTTAACGTCAACACAAAACGCGGTGCACTCCTGCCGACGTAGTACGAATAATTATAAATTTTATCGGCGTGTTGAGATAAAAATTTTGAAAATCTTTCGGCTTCATTTTCAGTAGCTTTGAGTGATGAACCGTTCGGCAAATACATATCGATAATAATTTCAGGACGCAATGACGGCGGGAAAAATTCTTTTTTGACAAATTGCATTGCCCAAATTGACGCGATAAAAATTATCAGCGTGCCGATTAAAACAATTTTTCTGTGCGTTAAAAATTTTTCCAAAACTGCGCGGAAAATTTTATAGAATTTATTTTGGTAAGGGTCAATTTTACCTTCCGCATTTTTTTCGACTTTTACGCGGATAATGTAGTAGCCGTAAAGCGGCGCAACCATTACTGACACAATCCACGAAAGTACAAGAGCTATTGCAATGACGGGAAATAACGCGCTGCAAAATTCGCTTGCCAATCCCTTTGAAAAAGCTACGGGGATAAATCCCGCGCAGGTTATCAAAGTTCCTGTCAACATTGGTTTAGCCGTCGCCTCAAAGGCATAACAAGCCGCGTCGAATCGATTTAAACCGCGTTCAAGTTGGACGCTCATCATTTCTACCGCGATTATTGCATCATCGACCAAAAGTCCCAGTGAAATTATAAGTGCACCGAGTGAGACTTTGTGCAAGTCAATTCCCAAAATGTACATAAAAACAAAAACGCCAGCCAATACCAGCGGTATGCAACCTGCGACAACTAAGCCCGTGCGGAATCCTAAACTTAAAAAACTTACGGCGAGGACTATCACGACCGCTAAAAGTAATGTTTCTACAAATTCGCCGATTGATTCTTCAACTACTTGCGGCTGATTCGATACCTGATGAATTTCCAATCCCAACGGCAAATTTATTTGTTCACGCTCAATTAATTCTTTCAAGTCTTCGCCGAGTTCAAGAATATTTCCGCCTGACTTCATTGAAACGGCAATTCCTACCGCAGGTTCACCGTTATAAAACATTTTAGGTTCGGCAGGGTCTACGGTACGACGTTCAACCGTTGCAATGTTGCCTAAACGAAAAATTTTTCCGTTAGCATTAATCGGAGAATTTTTTATTGCGTCTACCGCGTCAAATTGTCCTGTCACGCGAATATAAACTTTATCAGATTTTGTTTCGATAAACGGCGCGGCAGTCATTTGATTTTGTTGTTGAAGAGTGTTTGCTATAACCTGCGGACTTATTCCCAATTCGGCAAGTTTCGCGCTTTCAATCTCAACATAAATTTTTTCCGGCTGTTCGCCAAGCAACGTGACTTTTTGGACAGTCGGAATTTGCAGAAGATGTTGCCGCACTTCCTCCGCTTTTTGGCGCATTTCTTCATAGCTGTAACCGTCGCCCGTTATCGCGTAGACTGAACCGAAAACGTCGTCAAATCTGTCATTGTAAAAAGGTCCGTAAACACCGTTCGGAAAATCTTTCTTAACGTCTTCGCAAAAATTTCTGACATCGCGCCAAGTCGGACGAATATTTTCTTTCGGCATATCGTCATCAAGCTCAACGTAAATTATAGTTTGACCTGCGCGGGTTTCACTGCGAACTTTTTTTAAATTAGGTACATCCTGAATTTTTTTTTCAAGCTTATCGGTAACTTGATTTTGCATTTCCTCTGCAGACGCGCCTAACCACACCGCACTAACTATCATTTGGCGAATCGTGAAAGTCGGGTCTTCCATTCGCCCAAGTTTTATGTATGAAAAAATTCCGCCAATCGCCGTGATTATGATGAAGTACCACACCAACACGCGATTATTCAGCGACACTTCCGTTAAATTTCTCATCGTAACTTTACTAAAAATTTCCCTTCAATCGATTGTGATATTTGCACAACATTTGACAATTTTTTAAATCCGTCGCGCCACCTTTACTCCACGCCGTAACGTGATCCGCTTCCATTTCGCTGAACTTCCAAATTTTTTTCGCATTACGTCGTTTTTCCAAAACACAGTCAGGACAATTCGACCTGTCCAAATTTTTTGCTTCCTTCGTTTGTTCGTCGTAAGCTCTGCGTTTTTCATTAGGTCCAAAAAATCTTACGTGCAAAAGTTTTGTATCCTTATCACCTGTAGCCAAAAATTTCAACACGTATTCAAAAATTCCGTTCTTATTCGTAACATAACCGTCGTAATAAAGTTTCTCTAATTCAGCGGCAAGTTTTTCTTTATCAAAATTTTCTTCGTGATATTCTTCGTAAAGCCTGCCCCATTCAAGTCCGCACATTTCGTCGTAAGTTTTCGTAAAAGTTTCATTAATCCACGTTATAACCTGTTCAAAATAATTTTTCAATTCGTCAATATTCGTGTCATAGCGGTGAAAACTCATATATTCATCAACCGCCACATCATAAGAATTTTTCGCAACCCATTCAAGTGCCGTCCTCAAAATTTCTTGACGTTTCACATTTCCTTTTACGTATGCCCTCCAAACATTTAGCCGATTATTTTGACTATTGCTGAACTCTGCCTTAGCCAGCGTCACGAAAGACCCGCTGTAAATCGAATTTGAAATTTCCTGCTTATTTAACGGTATCCCAACTATATTTATCGTTTTGAACCATTCTTTTATTTCCGTCTCCGTGCCTTCACAAATGTAAATCGTCAGCTTAGTATCAAGAATTTTTTGTTTGTCCGTTTCATCAATCGACTTGAAATAATGTGAATTTCCCGTCAAATCTTTTACCGAAAATAAATTTTTCAAATATCTGCCCAAGCTTGTAATTCGCTGTTGTCCGTCTAAAACTTCGTACCTGTCGCCGACTTTATTAAAATATAACAGCCCTATGGGATAGCCTTTCAACACCGATTCGATTACCGCTTTTTCTTTTTCGCCATCATTTTCCGAGTAAAGATAATTCCGCTGATATTCCGGCTGTATCGTCAACTTCCCAGACCAACCGTAAAGCCCTTTGCCTTCCAATTCGCTATATTCAAATCCTTCGCAAATTTCTTTTACCGTCACGCCTTCAAGTAGTGTCGCTTTCACAAATCTTCACTCCTATACGCAAAATAATTCTCATAAAAATAACTTGCGTCTAAGCCATTCATAAAAATTTCTCTGTCGTCAACCTTATCAGTCAACGCGGCGGCAAGAAGTTTTTTTATTGCTGAATCGTTAATCGGACTGCGCTCCATTGCTTGCAGATAAAAATTTTTGTCAACGTTGCTCCAATCAATTACTTTTTTTAACTCACTCTTAAAAATATGGTCAAGCCAAAGTCGCATACTTCTGCCGTTGCCTTCGCGAAATGGGTGCGCAACATTCATTTCAACATATTTTTCTACAATCTCGTTAAAATTTTTCTGCGGCATTTTCTCAACCGTCAACACCGCATCACGCAGATAAAGCGCGGAGGCAAATCTGAAATTTCCATTTGATATATTTTCGCCGCGCAGTTTTCCAGCAAAGTCGTAAATTTCTTCAAACAATGCCTTATGAATTTTTGCAAGCGTCTCAAAAGTTCCTGCAGACATTTCTTTAAATTCCGCGCTGTTCCAAAGTTTAATTGCGTTTTGCTTACTGATTTTTTCTTCGACGTGAGCAAGTTCAACCTGATTTTCAATGCCCAATTTATTTTTCAGCGTCAAAATTATTCACCGCCGATAATCCAATTTTCCTCAAGATTTTTTCGCAAATCTTTAAATGCCGTCAAATATTTTTCTCTTATATCTACAATAGTATTTTTAGCTTTGCCGGAATCATAAACGTGTGACAAAATATTTCTGGCTCTCAAAATTTCCAGCCAAACTTCTTCATCAGATAACATTCTTGCACTGTACGCTAACTTTGACATACTCCCGACGCCTAAAGGCGGGGGATTCTGCTATCATCAACCAATGCCTCAAAAAAGAGGTCTTACAAGGTCTACTGCATGGGTCGATGCCCCAACCCATATTTTAATATGTTTATCGCGGCGTTTCTATCTCTGTCGTGTTTTTCACCACATTTTGGACATATCCAATCTCTTATTTTCAAATCTTTTAATTCTGAATTTTTATAGCCGCAACTATGACATATTTGACTTGAAGCAAAATATCTGTCTACTTCAACGACATTTACTCCAAACTTTGACGCCGTATACCTTAGAATATTTACAAACTCACTGAACGCCAAATCTCCTATCTTCTTTCCGTACAGCCTTTGCATTCCTTTTACGTTTAAGTCTTCTATACAAATTGTTTCGTACTTTAAGCAGAGTTGACGCGCCAACTTAAAGTGAAAGTCGTGTCGTTGATTCGCTGATTTTTTGTACAGTCTTGCAAGTTTTAAAACTAATTTTCTCCGATTGTTTGAATCTTTCTTTTTGTGGGAAAGATTTTTGCACGCTTTTTTTATCGCAACTGAATTTTGGGCAAAGAACATTGGACTGATTATGTCGTCTCCGTCTGACGCTGTTAAGAAAGTTTTTAATCCGAAGTCGAAACCGACTCTTTCACCTGTTCGCGTTTCAACTACAAAATCTTTTGCGTCCGTGACTATGCAGACATAAATATCTCCTAAACTGTCTCGCTTTATCGTTACTGTTTTAACTTTACCGCTGATTCTTCGCGATTGGAAATATCTATAATTCTGTCCATTCACTTTTAAAGTATGTGTGTTCTCATCTAATTTCCAACCTGCTTTTTCTTTCAACGTGAAAGACTTATATTTTCTAACCTTCTTAAAATTTGGCGGCGAACACCTTACCTTTCTTTTTAAGTTATTGAAAAATAATTGATATGCTCTGTCTATTCTGTCGGTTATGTCTTGAACTGCTTGCGAACCTATTTCTTTGATATAACTAAATTTACCTCTTTTCTTAAGCTTTACGAGATGTTTCTGCAGGTTATTTTTATTTAAATATCTGCCAAAAATCTTGTAGTAGCGTTTATGAAGAGCGATACAATGATTATAGATGAGACCTGCCGCGTTTATCTGTTTATGCAGTTTTTCATTACGTTCTGATTTATAAAGCTTAAAGCGGTAGGTTTTCATCATTGTCCTTCCTCTCATTTTTTTGAATTCATCCCCACAGCTAAAGCAGGGGGCTTTTCGCCGATTTTCGGTAAAATTTGGCGCGGCGAACCTGTTTTTGCTTCTCTGTAGCCTTCATTTTCCAAAACTGCTTTTAAAACTTTCCACGTCTGCTCAAAACAAATTTCAAACATTGCTATCAAGCCCGTTTCTTCTGCAATATTTAAAGGTTCCGGAAGATTTAATCCGACTTCCAAATTTCCAAGCGCACTACAAAAATTTTCAAACTTTTTCATACAAAATTACTCCGTCGCGTTCAATTTCTGCCAAAAATTTTTCATTCAATTTTTCCGACAAATCTATAACGTCAAAAAATAAAAGCGTAGTGATTCTTCTTCCATTGTAAAGCGAAAATCCCGCACGTTGCCGCCCTTAACCGCCAAATCTATATCACTGTGCGGCGAATTGTCTCCACGTGCACGACTTCCGAACAAAATCACTTTCGACAAATTAAATTTTTCCGCAGTCATCTTTATAAAATTTTCGACTTTTTCTTTTAAATCATATTTCAAAATTTTCTCACCGCCGCTTGAGAATTAAAATTGATTTTTCATCGTTTCATTAAAATTCTCAAGTAAAAAAATATATTTTTCAATAACAGTTTTATAAATTTTTCTTGCCGTATCCTCATCATATGTATGCGTAGAAAGATTTCTGCTTTCCAACATATTAATCCAGCCTTCAACATCTGAAATAATTTCTGATTCAAATGATTTTCTAATTGCACTGCGCGGACTGTTTACCGAAAATCCTTCGTAAGATAAAAAAATCTGCATAACTTTCCAAGCAAGTTCAAAACAAAGTTCAAATCGCTGAATCAAGCCGTCAAGATAAAGTTCATCATCTTCAATATTTTTTTTCAGCGCAATTTGCAATTTTTTCAACGCTTTTTCAAAATCTTCGTGCTTGGCTTTAACTTGTTCGAGCGTCATAACAACACAACCTTCTTTGGTCAAAAATATTAATTTACCGTCGCGCTCAATATTTTCAAGCAAATCTTTACTCGCAGTTCCCAAATCTACTACGTCAACATTGTACGGAAAGTCGCTCTCTTCAAAATCATCTGCCAAAATTCCTTGAATAGGTCTCAAAAATTCTACCGCAATATCAACGTCCGAAGTCTTTCGGTAATCACCGCGAGCCCGTGAGCCAAACAATTTTACTTTAGAAATTTTTTCTTTGTGCGACGATAAAATTTTCATCAATGTTTCAAATTGTTTTTTTGTCAATCCGTACATTTCCAAACTCCTTTCTAATTCGTAATGCGTAATTATTTCTGCCTATGCCTAATGAAAATTCTTTTGTAAACTTTTTTACCGTTGACTGTTGCTTGTGCAGATGTTGAATCAGAATCCCATAATCCGTTAGAAAATCCTTTGCCTTCACTTTCAGTAGCACCGACAATTTCAAATTGTTCAGGGCAATATTTATCAAGAAAAGTTATCGGAACGCCCATTACTCCTTCGTAATCACACGGAATTAAATCAGTATAAGGAACTTCGATAGCGTCGTAGTTGTCGTATTTTGCGTAGAGAATACTTTTGCCCTTAACGTCTTTGTGTCTGCAGAACTTAATATTTTCCGCCATTGTGTTAAAAGTTATCGGTCTATGACGCTTTCCTTGTTCCAGATTTGTCAACCATAAACATTGATTCGTTGCAACAATTCTTTCGCCGTATTTGTTTATACGAGCCTCCGTCCCGTAAAGTTCATAGCCTTCAGGAACGATAAAGCCGGAAATCCATCTGCCCATACCGTGTCCTAACCAAATTTTATTTTCTTTAATGAGCGGAAAAACTTCACTGTAAGTAATGCAATTTATGTTGCCGATAATTAAAAATTTTTTATTCGCGTCCATAATCCATTTTAAAAATTGTCGAAAAAGACTGAAAGGAGGATTGGTAATGATAACGTCGGCTTCGTCGCGAAGTTTGCTGACTTCCTTTGAGCGGAAATCGCCGTCGCCGTCAAGGTATCTGTCCAACTTCACGGCGTCGACTGGATAAGGTTTAGTTTTAATAGATTCGCGATCGAGAGTATAAAGTTTGCCGTGAGAATTTTCCTTAGACGCGTCAAAAACCGGGCTTTCTTCGTCGAAAAGATTAGCCATAGGTTGAAAAATAAATTTTTTACTGTTGGGCGCGTAACTTGTGGAGATTAATTTTTTCAAGCCGTAAAAATCAAAATTTAGCGCGAAAAATTTAGTAAAGTTGCTGTAAACGGGATCGTCGCAGGGAAGTAAAATAGTTTTATCGCGGAAAACATTTTTGTCGTAGTCGAGATAGCAATTCAATTCGCGCTGAATATCATCAAATTGCGTATAAAATTCGTCATTTTTATTTTTAGCGGCAGAGTTTAAATTTTCGTTTTTCGCCATAATTAGTCTCCTTTATAAGTGGTCAGTGAAAAGTGGTCAGTGGTCAGTAATTTTTTCACTCTTCACTGAACACTGAATACTGATCACTGAATACTAATCCGTCCTGACTTCTTGACCTTCGCGCAGTTTATGAACACCCGCCGTAATAACTCTGTCCTGCGGTGAAAGCCCCTGAACTTTAACTTCATTGCCGCTGAAATTTTCTACGCGAACATTTTTAAGCGCAACTTTATTATCCTTCGTAACAATCCAAACCTGCGCGGAGTCGCCTGTCTGATAAATTGCGGAGAGCGGCAAAATAAAAGTATTGGGAGAAACTTCACTAGAATGCAAAATAATTTCCGCAGTCATACCAAGTTGAAGATTGGGAGGAGGATTCGTCAAAGAAAGTCTAACTTTATAAGTCCGCGCAGATTCATCAGCCATAGGAGCAATTTCACGAACAACGCCATTAGAATTTCCGTTGACAGCCCAAAATTTTACGTCAGCATTTTTGCCAATGGTTACGTCTTTTAAATGATTTTCCGGCACGTTAATTTCAACTTCCAATTCATCAGTCTGAATTAAAGTTAAAACAGTTTGCCCAGCCGAAACGACTTGCCCGACTTCAGCATTGACGGCGGAAATTACACCGTTATCATTGGCAGTTAAATTTGTGTAGTTCAAAACATTTTTAGTTTGTTCAGCTTTTGCGACGGCGGCATTATAATTCGCAACGGCATTTTCGTAATTTGTGCGATACTGGTCAAGAGTTGCGGCGGCAACAGCGTTTTCATTATAAAGTTGCGTGTAACGCTCCAAATTAGATTTTGCAAGGTTTAATTGCGATTGAGCCTGCGCGACTTGAGCTTCACCGGCGTTGACTTGCTGAATGGCGTCACGGTCATCAATCGTCATCAAAACATCTCCCGCATAAACAAAACTGCCTTTTTGAACTTCACGTGAAAGAATACGCCCGCTCGTCTGAAAAGCCAAATTGGATTCGTAACGCCCCTTGACGACGCCGGGATAAGTTTCTGAAGAAATATTCCCTGCTTGACTTACCAAAATTGTTTTAACCATTGGCGGCGGCGGCGTTTTAACTTCTTCATTGCCGCAACCAGCAGAAACTAAAATTGTCGGTATCAAGCACAATACAAAAAATTTTTTCACGAATATCGCTCCGTACAAATTTATTCTTTAGCAGTCTTCCATTTAGAAAATAAACCGCGAATACCTTTTTGTGGTGATTTTATGAAGGCGGGACGTAAAGCGGCGGCTAAAGTTTCTTCGTCAAATCTGCGCGTCAATCTTCCGTTATCAGCAATGGAAATTGTCCCCGTTTCTTCGCTGACGATTAAAACTAAAGCGTCGCATTGTTCGGAAATACCGATAGCCGCGCGATGACGAGTTCCCAATTCTTTAGGCAAGCCGCGTCGTTCAGTGAGCGGTAACAAGCAACCGGCAGAAATTAATCTTTTGCCGCGAATAATAGCCGCGCCGTCATGAAGTGGAGTATTTACGATAAAAACATTTAAAAGAAATTCAGTAGTAATAAGACCATCAATTTTAATTCCGGTGTCGCTGATGTCGTTCAAGCCCATTTCGCGTTCAATAACGAGTAACGCGCCGGTTTTTGTTCGCGAAAGTTCTTTTGCGGCAACGACAATTTCTCGGACAACTTTTGTTGCCTCTTCTTCATCAAGTGTTGCTCTATCTTCAAATAAAAATCTTCCTTCGCCGAGACGTTCAAGAGTTCGACGCAATTCAGGCTGAAAAACTATCGGCAAGACTACGAATGACCAAGTCATAACTTTTTCAAAAATCCACGAAAGTAAATGTAAGTGCATGATGTTGCAGAAAAGACTTACCATAAATAAAACAAAAATGCCCTTGACTAGAGTAACTGCGCGAGTTCCTTCGATCATTCTGTAAAGTTTGTAAATGATGACTGCAACTAAAATAATTTCTAAAATGTCTGAAGCATTTATAGTTCTGATTAAACCATGTAATTTTTCGGGCCAGTATAAATCCGAGTTCATAAAAACACCTCCCTAATATAAAGTCGAATTTTTTAAGGAAATATTAAAAATTTTTTATCAAAAGTTAAAAAAATTCATCACCACAAATGCGGGATGAACCTTTAAAAATTTTTCCTCAAAATAAAGTTTAAACGTACTATTTACCGCGCCGCTCTTCGATAACGCTTTGATACATTCTGCGCCTTGCGGGCTTTTCTTTAAGAGACTTATTAAAGTCTTCGTCCAATCCCTTAACCGTAGGAGTATCGGCGGCAGGTTTCGGAGTATTCGGCTGCGAAACAGAAGAAATTTCGACGGCATTTTGTTGAGCTTTCTTCTGCAATTCTACAGCGCAAGCAGGGCAGTAAGTGCCGGTTTTAATCATCGTCCCGCAATTCGCGCAAGGATGTACGGAATCGATATTTTTATTGGCATTTAATTTAGCCGACATAATTTCCATAGTTAAACGTCTGACACTGCCCGAAGGTGCGCCAGTTGCGTCTGCCGCTTCCTTTAACGATGCTTTAGGATTTTCGCGCATATAATCTTTAATTTTTTCTTTAGCCGCACGATCTTCCGCATTGCAAGGAGGACAAAGATTTTCGCCGTGTAAAGACGTAAAAAGTTTGCCGCATTTCTGACAGTACGCCAACTTTCCTTGAGGTTTTCGCTTTGGTCTTAGCATATCAATCACCGTGTCGATTGTACCAAAAGAAAAAAAGTTTGTAAAGAAATTTGCGAAAAAACTTAGGGGCAGTTGGTAAATTCCAAGTTGAAAAAAATTTTACATTTTTGAATATACTTTTCTCTTTGGCGCAAAGAGAAAAGTAACAAAAGAGAAACAGCCCGCAACCTTCGCATCACGCTCAGGGTGCGGGCGGGCGCACGTCCTTGTGCGCCTCACCTATACCAATGTTGACTTTGCAAACACCTTATAGAATTTCAATCGATAAATTTTTTGAGATTTTTTTTTTAAAGTTTGAAGGTAAATTTGCAATTATGGCAAATTAAATATTCGTTAAGGATTTTCTAAAATTCACACAGTCGAAAAATTTTTCAACGCTGTTATTGATGACGAGTTCAGGCGGAAAATTATTTTCGGTAAGAATTTCTTTGGAAAGTTCGTGATTGCCGACATCTGAATCAATGTGGGCGTCACTGCCCATAATGACTTTTGCGCCATACTTTTTGCAAGCGGCAAGCATAATTTGGGCATTTTCACGCGAACCTGCGCGGTAGCCAAAAGATTTGTAGGAACTATTATTAATTTCCAGCAAAACTTTATTGTCAGCCGCCGCCTTAGCAAGCGCGTCAAAGTCAACGGGATATTTCGGATTATCAGGGTGACCGATTATCACGACATGAGGATTTTTCATCGCGCCGATTAACGCAGAAGTATTTTCAGCAACAGTTCCGGCATTTATACAAACATCGTGTAAACTTGCAATCGCGTAGTCCAAACATTTTAAAATCTGCGCGGGTAAATCGGTACTGCCGTAATAATCCAAAATATTCAGTTCCGCGCCCATTACAACTTTGATTCCGTTAATTTCGCGGGGAATTACTCTGAAGTTCAAAAAGTAAATCTCATGCGAAGTTCCCGGCATTTTCGGCGCGTGATCTGATATTCCGACAAGTTCAAGACCTTTAGCTTTAGCCGCAGAAATATTTTCATAAAGCGATCCGTAAGCGTGACCGCTCGCAGTTGTGTGCGTATGCACGTCAAGTAAATCTTTCAAAATTTTTTCCTCCTTCCAATGGATTTATTTTAGCATAAAAATTTAAAAACTAGTAGTAAGGAAAGGCTTATGCAAAATTTTAAACCGAATTTTTACGAAAAAATTTTCAATTCGTTGGATACCAACGCTGTTTTAATGCGCGTAGAATCAGACGGAAAATATTTTCCGATATGGTGTTCGGAAGAATTTCTTAAAATGATGGAAGGAACAGAGGAAGAATTTATTGAGTTGGAAAGCGGCGGATCTATGAACAGTATCCACCCTAACGACCGCGCAGAGGTTGCCTATCTTTTTCTACATCATGTCACGAAGTCCGGCACAAACAGTTTAAATATTCGTAAGCACACAATCAAAGGAAATTGGATTTGGGTAAATATCCATTATTCTTTCGTCGAGGAAGACGGTATTTGGTATGCGTATTGCCTTTACTTTGATGTAACTTCAATTAGAGAAAATGAACAGCGTGCAAAAAATCTTTATGAAGGTATTCGCAGTGAATTAGAAAATATTTCAAGTGACAGCTTACTTTCAATTCGTCTGAATTTGACTGAAGGAATTGTCGAGGATTGTCACGGACATAGCTTGGACGGAAAAGAATTTTTCAGAATGACGGTTGCTGAAACTTTTGAAAAAAATTTGGAATATTTTCCGCTGGAACGAGACAAAAAACGCTTTAAAAGAAATTTCAACACAAAAAAACTTTTAATCGCTTATCAAAACGGAATTACAAATTTGTCAGATATTTTTTTCTGCCAACTGACTGACGGGCAAAAATGTTTCGTCAATTACAATGTCACACTTAGCAGAAATCCTTCTACCGGCGACATTATGGCGTTTATTACCGAACGCAACTGTAACAAAGAAATGGTCAATGATGCGATTTTAAATAAAGCACTCGTTGAACAATACGATATGATAACTTATATTGTCGATGATGTTTACGGAGTTATTATCGGCGAAGCAGATAAAGTTACCGGCGGAAGTATTTTCCCGAAAGAAAAGACCGGCAGTTACACAAAATACATTGAAGAGCAAGTTAAACCCGTTTTAAGCGGAACTGAAAAAGAAACGAAAAAATATCTTGAATTACTCAATTTAAAACGCATTGAACGCAGTCTGGAAAAAAATGAACCTTATGAAGTAACTATTTCCTGCAAAATTGGCGGAGAAATTTTTTATAAGCGATTCGTATTTTATTTGGTAAATAAGGAAGCAAAATTTTATATCCTTCTTAAATCTGACACTACCGAATTGCAACGCGAACAAATTACGCGCAATGCACAGTTGAAAGAGGCTCTCGACACTGCAAATCAAGCCAACGTTGCTAAGACGGCGTTTTTGTCAAGCATGAGTCACGAAATGCGCACGCCGATGAATGCGATTATTGGTCTTGACAGTATTGCGTTGAAAGAGCCGAATCTTCCCGAAAAGACGCGCAGTCATTTAACAAAAATTGGCGAAAGTGCTCGGCATTTACTTAGCTTGATAAATGATATTTTAGATATGAGCCGCATTGAAAGCGGACGTATGACGCTTAAGAATGAAGAATTTTCTTTCAGCACCTTGCTTGAACAGATTAATACAATGTTTGGCAATCAATGCGCCGTAAAAGGTATAGAGTATGACTGCAATGTTATCGGTAAAATCGATGAATTTTATATCGGAGACTCGACAAAACTTAAACAAGTTCTGATAAATATTTTGGGTAATGCCGTTAAGTTCACGCACAAAGGCAAAATTACTTTCACAGTCGAAAAAACAGCGTATTTTGAAAATAAAACGACCTTACGCTTTATCATTAAGGACACAGGAATTGGCATGGACGAAAGTTACTTGCCGAAAATTTTTGACGTATTCAGTCAAGAAGATTCATCGTCCCATAATGCTTACGGCGGCACGGGTTTAGGAATGCCCATTACAAAAAATATCGTCGAGATGATGAACGGAAATATTTCCGTCAAGTCTCAAAAAGGTGTCGGCTCGGAATTTATCGTCAATATAACTTTGCGCAAATCTGACAGAATACGTTTAGACGCTAAAAGTATCAGAGCAAAAGACTTAAAAGTTTTGGTAGTAGACGACGACGCAATAGCTTGCGAACATGCCAAATTAATTTTGGAAGACTTAGGAATTTCGGTTGAAACTACATTAAGCGGCAAGGAAGCCATAGAAATGGTTAAAATTCATCAGGCGCGGCAGGACTCCTATAATTTGCTTTTAATTGATTGGCGAATGCCCGAGCTTGATGGTATAGAAGTAACTCGCAGAGTACGCGAAATTATCGGCGATGAATCTGCGATTATCATTTTGACTTCATACAGTTGGGAGGAGGTGATGGATGAGGCGTTGAAAGCCGGCGTTGATCGTTTTATGTCAAAACCTCTTTTCACCACGACGGTTATGGAAGAATTCGGTCAAGCACTTGAACAAAAGAAGATTTTACTTGGTACGGAAAAAGAACCTGTCGATTTGACGGGTAAACGAATTTTATTGGCTGAAGATATGTTCGTAAACGCGGAGATTATCAAGGAGATTTTGAAAATGCAGGACATGGAGGTTGAGCATGGTGAAAATGGTAAGCAGGTTGTTGAAATGTTTGAGAAGTCGCCGCTGAATTATTATGACGCGGTTTTAATGGATATTCGTATGCCCATAATGGACGGATTGACGGCAACTGAAAAAATTCGTGCATTGGACAGAAAAGACGCTAAAACAGTTCCGATAATCGCGCTTACGGCGAATGCTTTTGACGAAGATGTACAAAGAAGTTTGCAGGCGGGTATGAATGCGCATTTAACTAAACCCGTTGAACCTGAACATTTGTACGAGACGCTGGCAGAATATATAGGTTTAAGGGCAAAGTGATCAGTGAAAAGTAATCAGTGAAAAATTTCTGACCACTGACCACTGATCACTGACCACTAATGTGAAGGGAGAAATTTTAATGGCAAAAAAATCCGGCGAAAAGTTAGAAGAAATTAAACTTCGTTTTAACAAACAGGCTGTTGACGAAAATGTAAAAAAAGCCATGCCGTTTACCGACAAGTGGCATAATAACTTCCACATTGACGCGCCTTTTTCTTTGATAAGCGACCCTAACGGTCTTTGCTTTTGCGACGGCGTTTATCACATTTTCTGTCAGTGGAATCCCGTTCCGCAGAATCAGAACTGGCACAAAAATAAATCTTGGATGCACGTTAAAACGCGCGACTTCATCAATTATTCTTATCCCGAACTTTCTTTGTGGCCCGGCGACGAGTACGACAAAGACGGTTGTCACAGCGGTTGCGGTTTCGTTGAAGACGGCAAAGTCCGCGTATTCTATACCGCAAATGCTCGTGATGAAGAGTATAGACGTTCAGTAGTTCAACGTTACGGCACTTTGCAGGACGACGGAAGCGTTGTTAAAGAAGAAATTATTGTAAGGGGCAATCCCGAAGGTTACACGGCTCACTTTAGAGATCCTAATTTCTTCTATCGTCGCGGCAAACGCTATTTTGCAATGGCGGCGCAACGTATGAGTGACTATCCCGCAAAAAGTTCTCGTCCGACTAACGGCACAACTTTGATTTACAGAGAGACCGACAAAAAGAATGAGTTTGAACTTTTAGGCGAAGTCAAGACCGATTACTACGACTTCGGTTATATGTGGGAATGTCCGAATCTGTTGCGTTTCGACGACACGGACGTTTTGATTGTATGTCCGCAAGGCGTTCCGCATCAAGAATTTAAATATCAGAATCACTGCTTGGCAGGTTACTTCGTAGGACATTTCTCCGTTGACAGTCTTGAAATGTTGCCCAGTGTCTTCCAAGAATTGGACAGAGGATTTGATTTCTATTCTCCGCAAGTTTTCAATGACGGCAAGAGACAAATTTTAGTTGGCTGGATTGGTATGCCCGACCTTACAGATACGGTTGCTTCCGCTGAAAATGGTTGGCTGTACTGCTTGACAATGCCGCGTGAATTGACTCTTAAACAAGGTCATATTTATTCCGCGCCTGTTAAAGAAATTGAAAATCTCCGTCAATCTTGCAAAGAAGTCAACGTAAGCAACGCGCAAAATATTTCTGAACAACTCGGCGACGGTACAGAAACTGATATTACAATTAAATTTGGCGACGCGCAGAAAGTTGCAATCGATCTTAATTATGGCGATGAAAAAATTGCCATTTCCTACGAGCGTGCAACTCAACTTATGACTATTGACCGCAACGGTATGAAACTTGGCGGCAAAGGTATTCGCCCCTTCAGTGACGGCAAAAACACCGATGTCAATATTGGCATTCGCAAATTTAAACTTTACGCTGATGAAACTTTGCAACTTCGTATGTTCGTCGACCATTCCGCTATTGAAATTTTCATGCAGGACGGCGAAGAAGCGGCAAGTATGCTTGTTTATCCTGAAAGCAACGTTCAACCTAAGCTTGAAATTTCTGCTGATAAACCTATTGAAAATGTTTCCGGCAAAATTTGGCAGCTCGGCAAATTAAATTACGCTTAAATAAAAAAATGCGGAGATTTTCCTCCGCGCAAATTTTTAACCGTCGGCTTAATGTTCGGCGGTTTTTTATTCGTCTTCATCTTTGTAGTTAACTCGTTGTGCTAGCTTTAAAAAAGCAAAGATTTAACCATAGAAAAATCAAGTTTATAAATTTTATTGATAAAAAGGCATAAATTAAACGCGAGAATTTTGGTTAAGAGTCTGACAGAAAGCCCACGAAAAGATTTAGCCAACACACGCCCCGCATTAAATTGCTCTGTAAGTTGCGAAAACACTGTTTCAATTCGTTTGCGGTATTTCAGAATAAATTTACGCCCTATGTCAGACCAAATTATTTTTGAATTATCACGTTGCAAGGCAAGAAGTCTTTGTCCGCGCTGTTTCAATTCCATTTCCAAGTTTTTATCCACATAACCTTTATCACCAAAAATTGAGTAAAAATCAGTGAAATCAGAAATCATATCTCGAAGTCCTTTCCTGTCATCAATATTTGCAGGAGTTATCTCAAAAATCATAACTGCACCGTCAATGGTAGTAAGAGCGTGAACCTTATAGCCGAAATAAGTTTGTTTTTTAGCGGCACAGTAACCGTAGATTGCTCCGTCATATTTGAAGGATTTACAAAAATGAGCGCGTCCGAATTTACACACTTCAAGCGGAAAACTGTCGGCTATCAAAAATTCATCTTTGAGATAAGTGGAAAGTTCACTAAAAATAAGGTTCTTCACTTGTTGTAAATTTCGACGCGTGCGATTAAATCGAGTACGATCGCACATTTGTGGAAACAGATGGCGATAATTTTTCTGAACAAAGTTAAACCACGCTTTTTCAGAGTCAATGCCGATAATTTCTCCACAAATAGCAATGGTGATAATTTCAGAATCACTCAAAAGGGCTTTTTCAATATTAGCTCTGCACTTTACAACATCTGGTGCGATTTTCTTATACAAATCATCTGTTAAAACGAAAATCAATAAAATAAAATCTTCAAAGGATTGATGTTTTATGGTATAATTTTCTTGAAACTTCATCATTTTTTTGTGCCTCCTACTGGTCTTTCTATTTGTAGTATAGCACATTTGTTTTGAAGTTTCTTCATTTTTCAACTAGCACAACGGGTTAATTAAACTTTTAAATTCATTTGGCAATGAAGTCATTACAATAATCTGCGCACCTTCGTCATACAACTTTTTAATGGCATTTAAATTCTCGTTAATTGGCGTTATAAAATTTTCTTTGTCACAATGAAAAAGTAATTCGTCCGCCAAAATTATTATAGAAGATTTTTTCTTCAATACAATATCCCAATCTTGAATCGTTCCCCAATCTTCATAATCTTCAGCTTCCAAATACTGGTAAATAGCTTGTCCTATACCTATAAGATATGAAATGATATGACTGAGATAAATTTCATGATGTGGAACGCTTGTGGAATTAAGATGAAGATACGCCCCATGAAAAAGTTCAGCATCGTCAAATCCGTATAAACCAACGCTTATATTTCCAGATTTAATTTTCTTTTCGATAATATCCAGAATAACATTTTGCTCATTAACCGTAATAAAACTTTTGGAACCAAGCCGCCTTATTTCATGCGGAAAGGTTTCTATATTTATTCCTGTTACAAAATTTCTTTTTTCAAGACACGGAATAGAAATTTTTATGTAATTGTCTGAATCTTTGACAGCAAAATCTCCAGTAACGTCACACAATTTTAAAGTTTTATGAATCGTTTCGGCTTGACAAGAAGTAAAATCGTCCAAAATACAAAGATGAAATTTTTCGGAAGTTTGAAAATGGAAAATATCTTCCAAAATTTTGTCCGCAAAAAATTTTTCAGCATGTTCCTTGACTATTGTAATAATCACTTTATCAAAATAATTTAAGTCCAATCCTTCAATGGATTTTTCAAGCATAATTTTTCCGTCAGGATAGCTAGGGCGTGTTGATAAACTCAAAAAACACAGGCTTTCTGATAAAATATGTTTGAGAAAAAAAACCAGAAAGGAAAATGCCTGTGTCGAACACATTCTATCACGGACGTTATTCAGTTACAAACGAGCAATGGAAAATTATTGAACCGCATTTGCCAAAGTCAAAGTCCACAGGTCGTCCGTGCTTAAATCCACGAACTGTTTTCAATGCAATTTTATGGATATTGGGAAGTGGAGCGGCTTGGAGAGATTTGCCCACTGAATACGGAAATTGGAACAGTATTTATCACAAATTTCGTCAATGGCTTGAACAAGGCGTATTTGAAAGAATATTACAATCCATCGTGTCGGAGTGCCAAAATTACTATCTCATCGAGATTGATTCGACTTTTTGCAAAGTACATCAACACGCTGCCGGTGCAAGAAAGATTCTCGGAAATCAGAATATCGGAGTGTCGCGTGGAGGAAAAACCACCAAAATTCACGCCCTTGTAAACGAATATTTTCAGCTTGTCGCTCTTGAGTTAAGCAGTGGAAATCTCCATGACAGCGAGATGGCTATAAAATTGCTGAGTAAAATTACTCTTGTCGGCAAAAAAGTTTTGGCTGACAAAGCTTTTTGCTCCGAAGAAATTCGCGATTTTATTTTTCAGCAAAAAGCGGTTGCTTGTATTCCTGATAAGTCAAATGCTGTTCGTCGTCACGACTTTGACCATGAACTTTATAAATCACGCAACATCATAGAAAGATTTTGTCAGCGTATCAAAAACTTCCGCCACATTGCCACCCGCTATGATAAACTTTCCATTTGTTTTTTGAATTTTGTTACTCTCGCCGCCGTACAGATTCAAATTTAGACTTATTCAACACGCCCAAGCATCCATTTAGGACGCATACCGGGAAAGCGCGTAGAGCGTCCGGCACAGGGAACTATCAAGGTTGACATAATCAATCCTCCCATTTATGATTTTTTATTTTATCAACGATGTAAGGAATTTTTACAGAAAGAAAATTCTCTGTAAAACTATCCTTTACGTAAGGAAATATCCTAATCAAATTTAAAAGCAAAATCATGTAGACAGTCTCAATCATTTTATCGCCCATAAACATATGACGAATTTTTTGTACAATAAAATCACGCATAATCGTCAAACGAACCAACAAATTACTATTTGGCAATATATGACGATATGACCACATAACGTCGACGTCTTGAAGAATTTTTGCGGCGTCAATCATCCACGAATCATAAAATGAATCTAAAAAATCGATTGGCGTCAATTTTTCTCCACTCACTATGATATTTTCTAACGTTAAATCTCCGTGACATTTTGAATGTATAACGTATTGCCAAGAAAAATTTTTAAGGATATTAAAAATTTCATTTAACTTTACACGATTAAATAATTTCTTTTGTAAATCCTCAATTTTAGCTTGAAATATTGAATCCGCACCAAAATTTATTTTTTCGTAGTTTGTGGCATGAAGTAACAATTTATATGTAAAAAATTCGATTTCATAAAGGTTGATATCAAACATTTTTTCCGCTAACGTTTTGCCTTGAACGTATTCCATTGTAAAGTAAAAAAGCCCATCCTGAAATCCCGAATCATAAATATTACATTTATTGAACCCGTTCAAAAAAACTGCAGACTGCTTTAAACATTGAGACTCTAAACGCGAATTGTAATCTTTACTCACAGATAATTTTTTTACATAATTTTTTTGTTCATCTTCAATTAATTTTAACTTGCAACCAGAATAACCCTTAAAATTCATAAAATTTTTCCTCTATGAATACAAATTTTTCAAATTCGCTTTGTCGTGTAAAAAAAATAAGCCCAGCCGCACGATAGCTAAGCATCTGCGGTAAGGACATATCAAATACAAAATAATTACGGACGGCGTATTTTTCGAGCAACGCCTTTAAGCCGACAACTAATCCGTCAGCTTTAATGTTTATAGCAAAATAAGCGTTAACCTCCGCAAAGGGGGGGGGTAGACAAAACTTTAAACACTTCCTCAGCTAGAGGAGATTTTTCGTCTGCAATGTCATGGGAAATAACCAAATTGCCGCGATAATCTCTAATGTCACTTTCAAAGCCGTAGCCAAGCGCAACAGCTTTTTTCATTGCTGATAAAGAATTTTTTTCAACGTCGACGCTCCAAGCACCACGATGACACAAAATTTTCAAAGGCAATCCCTCCAAAAAATATTAAGTGAAAGGATTTTATCACTAATTAGCCTCGTCGGCAAGTCTTAAAAGTTTCAATTCGTAGGGATCGTCGGGAGTCGGTTTCGCATGATGTTTAGCAACAATTTTAGCTTCTTTAAACAATCCTATTTGCTGAAGTTTACGTCCGCTCATTTCCGCGTGATGACGATACACAAACATTAAATGATTGCCTTTAAGTTCAAGTCTGTCAGCAAGACTCGGCGCAAGTTCCGAAACAAGCACAGTAAAAATTTTGCCGAAAATTCCCATATCACCCTTGACGCGCCCAATGTCGTGCAATAACGCGCAACGTATCAAAAATTCGCGGTCAATGCCCTGTTTATCTTGAATCACAAGCCTTTCAATGGTGTAAGCTGTCCGCAGACTGTGATATTGGTCGGCGGTACTCATCGCGAAAAATAATCTCTGTTCCTCTGCATTCAAATGCGTCGCTAAATATTTTCCGTCGTCCGGCGTAATTCGTGCTGTCAACGCTCGGAAAAATTGTCTAATCCGTTTGAATATCAATCCAAAATTCCTTTCGGTTATTCACCTTCGTGCGCCGAGAATCCCCTGCCTTCAGTCATGGGGAGGTAAGGCGCGAATTTTCTTGCAAATGCTTTTTCTGTATGCTAAACTAAAAATATCGGGGAAACGGTTGTAGCTAAGGCTTAAAGGCACCCGATTTGGGAAACCTCAATGCTGCAAGTAGAAATATTTGCAGGGCTGTCGTCAATCAGCCGAACGCGGTGGATGAAAATCTAACTGCAAGCCCCGCCGTAGCGTGGGGTTATTGACCAAAATAAATCATCTCATCAAAATTTTTTGCCATGCCCGACTTAGTAGCGTCTTCAAAAGTCTGCGGCATAAGTGCCAATTCTACAATTTTACCTGCCGCCCGAAGTTCAGCCGCCTTTTTAATCGCGTCTTCAACCTGCGCTTCATGATAGCCAATATAAACGTCCCGCGCAGAAAAATTTTCCGTAATACCTTGAAGTTCTCGCGCTTGCAAAATTCTTTCGATACCTACCGCAAAACCCGTCGCAGGACAAGCTATGCCAAAATCTTTCAGCATATGATCGTAACGCCCGCCGCCAGCTAAAGAGTAGCCGACATTTGGCGCGTAAACTTCAAACACCATGCCCGTATAATATTCAAAGTCGCGAATTATGCCCAAGTCAAAAATAATTTTATCCGAGTCGCCGTACATATCCGCCAAATTGTAAATGTCTACCAAATTATTCAACGCCGTAAAAGATTTTTTGTTATCAATAATTCTTCCGGCACGTTTTAAAACCTCCGCGCCGCCATGCAACTTTGGAATTTCTTTCAAAACTTTTGCTTTTTCGTTATCAATGCCGTCAACAATTTTTTCCAATTCAACTACGTCGTGGCATTCAAGCGCATTTTTAATTTTATTCTGAACGTCGAGCGGCAATTTAAATTCTTCCATTAAGCCGTTGGCAAATTCGACTTGACCTAAACAAATTTTAAATTCCTTCAATCCGGAAATTTTCAAACTCTGCGCGGCAAGCGAAATAATTTCCGCGTCCGCAAAGGCATTAGACACGCCTAAAAGTTCAACGCCGGCTTGATAAAATTCACATTGACGTTGAGGTTGATTCTGTCTGAATCTGAAAACGCTCGTGTTGTAGGAAAGTTTCAGCGGCAATTCTAAATCTTTAAAACGACTCACAAATAACCGTGCTATAGGAGTTGTCATTTCATGATGAAGTGCCAGCGTCCTATTTTTTTGGTCGAACATTTTAAATAAATTTTGCTCGACAGTGCCGCCTGACATTTTCAGCGTCTCTAAAAATTCCATTGTCGGCGTTACAACTTCTTCGTAGCCATAACTTGCGAAAAGTTTAGCCAATCTATTTTCAATTTCGCGTTTAGCCGCCGCTTCTTTCGGCAAAAAATCTCTTGTGCCGTATGGTGTTTCTAAAAATCCTGCCATTTTAAATTCCTTTCAAAGCTATTAATGCCGCAATCCTGCCCGTCTCCGTCAAATTATTTTTTCGCGCGTCACGATATGAAAAATACCAATTCGCATTGCAACAAGTACATTCGCCTGCAACGTCAATATTCTGTGCGGGTAAGCCGACTTCCATAAGCTGAATTTTATTTGCCGCCCACAAATCCAAAAAATTTTTCCCGTCGCGCTTGATAATCAATTCGTCAACATTATTTGGAAAAATTTCCGCGCAGGTTTCGACAACATTTTCGCCGACTTCATAGCAACACGCGCCTATTGAAGGTCCAATCCCTACCAAACAATTTTCAGCTGTCGTACCGAAATTTTCTTTCATTGCCCAAAAAGTTTTCGCGGCGATTTTCTTAAGCGTTCCTTTCCAACCGCCGTGTGCAATTCCTACCGCTCCGTTTTCAATATCAACAAACATAATCGGTACACAATCAGCGAAACACAGCATTAACGGCAAATTTTTAACGTTGGTAATCAGCGCGTCCGTTTCCTTAATCGAATCGTCGTAAGATTGACTGCCGCGCCCTCTGTGAACTTCTTCGACACGGAAAATATTTTCGCCGTGAACTTGATTAGGCGTAACAATATCTTCAAGTTTAAAGCCAAGTGAGCTTGCAAAAATTTTTCGATTAGCCAAAACTTTTTCTGCATCGTCGCCGACGTGTAACGCCAAATTTAAACTGTTAAAAGGTTTATCGCTTGTCCCGCCTATTCGCGTAGAAATTGCGTGCGTAACTAAATCGTCAGGGAAGGTTGTAAATTTCCCGTGAAATAAATTTTCTTCTGTACGTCTTAAAAGATAACTCATATTTTCTCCTAACATATGCCGCAACGTTTACAGCCGTCAAAACAGCGCGGCGTATATTTAAACTCCTTAGCGCGTTGATATTCTTGCCACAAATATTTTTTCGTGACACCTTGATTGATGATGTCCCAAGCAAAAATTTCATCGAAATTTCTTTCGCGTTGCGTGTAAAATTTTTCGTCAAGACTTGCCGCCTTGAAAAGCTCCATAAACTTTTGCGGAGAATCTGACTGCGCTACAATGTCTGCAAGTTTTTCATCGCCGCGTGAAAGTATAGCTTGTACCCGCGCAGATTTCAAAGATTCGGAAATTATTTCCACGTCGCGAAATTTTTTTAAACCTGCACGCAGATTTTTCAACGCCGCATTCAAATATTTTTTATCAGCCATTGCCGCCCACTGAAAAGGCGTAAACGGTTTAGGTATGAAGGGATTGACGCTTAAAGTAAATTTTCCGTCCGGCAAAAAATTTTTCAACTTTATGACCAATTCGGCTATCGCGTCAACGTCTGACATTTCCTCAAACGGCAAGCCAATCATAAAGTACAGCTTGAAATTTTTAATTCCTGCGTTTATACCGAGCTTGACGGCGTTAAAAATATTTTCTTCGGTAATGCCTTTGTTAGTAACGCGGCGCATTTTTTCACTGCCGACTTCAGGGGCAATCGTCAAAGTCTTTAAGCCGCTTTTAGCTAGCGCGTTGACAAGTTCAGCAGTTACAGAATCTGCGCGGAATGACGCAACGGACATTTTCAGATTGTTATCGAGAATAAATTTACAAAGTTCATTAATCTGCGGGTAATCGGAAATCGCCGCGCCCATTAATCCCAATTTTTTGTTAAAAGATTTAGCGTCATCAATGGCGGCTTGCAAAGTTTTCAGTGAACGGTTACGAGGTCTGCGGAAACAATATCCCGCCATACAAAATCGACAATGACGCCCGCAACCCCGCGCAGTTTCCAGCAGATACATATTAAATTCGGTGCTGTCAGTAATTATAACCGAGTGCGCAGGATATTCGTCAAGATTTTTTACAAACTGCCGCTTAATATTTTTTTTAGGAAACGCGGGAACGTAAACGCCTTCAACGTTGGAAAGTTTTTCAAGCAACTCTGCGCGAGAAATATTTTCATCAGCTGTCAACACGTCCACAAGCGGCGGCAATACAACTTCACCTTCGCCGATAACAAAGGCGTCGAAGATTGACGATAACGGCGCAGGATTAAACGTCGCACAAGGTCCGCCCGCAATCAGTATAGGATCAAATTTTGTCCGCGCAGAGGCAAGAGGATTAATTTTTCCAAGCTTAAGAATTTTTACAACGTTGAAATAATCCTGTTCAAATGAAATTGAAAATGCCACAACGTTAAAATTTTTCAGCGGCGTCTGCGTTTCGATACTCATTAAACTTGAATTGTCGCGTTCAATTTCGGCAATAATTTTTTCGTCCGGCAGAAAAAATCTTTCGCAGGAAATTTCTGCCCGCGAATTTAAAAGCTGATAAATTATGTGCAGCCCCAAGTTAGACATACCGACGTTATAAAAATTCGGATACGTCAACGCAAATTTGAATTGTCCGCCCTTAATCGTGTAGCCCGATTCTTTAGCCAAAATAGATTTTAATTCTGATACTTGCCGCCACGTCATAAATTTTCCTCAAAAAAATAGCTGATAGCCGATAGAGAAAAACTACAAGCTACCAACTACAAGCTATCGTCTAAAATTAGCGCGTAAAGTTTCTGTCAACAACATCACCGTCGCCGCCGAGCTTTCCAAAATTTTGACCGTTCATCACAAAATCAACAGCCCCTGCATTGCCGACGCGAACAGTAACATTTTGATTGCCTTTCCAATCCATAACTTGTCCCGCGTTCATCATACCTTCGTAGACAACCGCACCGTCAACCGTAACCGACATCCAGCAATCGCCTGAAAAAGTTGCTTGAAGGTTTACACCGTCAACTTGCGGCGCAGGAGCGGCAGATACAGGAGTAGTTACAACACTTTCAGTTACGGGCGCGGAGGCAGTTGCAGTTTCAGGCGCGGGCGTAACTGTTTCAGTTTGCGTTGTAGTAATTTCCTGCGGCTTAGTAGTTTCAACCTGCGCGACTTCTACACCGCTCGAACTGTTGAAGTAAAAAAATCCGCCGATAAGCAAAGCAATAACCATAATTGCCGCTACAAGGTGATTGCCAGAAATTTTACTTCCAACTTCCTCTAAACGTCTGCCGCTTACGCTAAACGTTTTACCTTTATTTTTAGATTCTTCCGCTACGTCCTCAACCTCGACGGGTTCGACAGCGGGAGCAACTTCCGACATAAATTGCTTTACAATTTCTTCGCCGTTTAAATTTAAAAAGTTAGCGTAATTTTTTATAAACCCTTTTGCGTAAACGCGCCCGGGCATTTTATCGTATGCACCGCTTTCAATAGCTTCTATGTACGAGGCACGAATACTTGTGCCTTCTTCAACTTCTGAAATAGTCATCCTTTGTTTCTCGCGCTCTTTGCGTAAAATATCGCCTACCAATAAAATCGTCTCCTTTCTATTGATAACACATTTTTCTAAATTTCCCAATTTCTAAAATTAAATCGTTAAGCATTTTAATCTAGTTTTCAATTTTTGTAAATACTTCTGATAACCTCCCGATAATTTTCATAATTGGGATATTTCAGTAATACGAATCTTAGCGATACGAGCCTTGTCCATTTTTATGACTTCAAAGCGTAAGCCGTTCCAATCGTAAGTTTCGCCGGTCTTAGGAATATATCCGAACAGCGAAGTTAAAAAGCCGCCCATAGTGTGAAAATATTCGTGTTCCTCGTCCGGCAAAGTTTCAATATTAAATTGGCTTTTAAAATCGTCAATGTCACAAAGCCCGTCAACAATGTAGGAATTATCTTTTTGAAGAAATTGTTTTTCGCGCGGTTCATCTTCATTAGTGCCGACAATTTCGCCCGCAATATCGTCAAGCGTCACGAATCCTATAACTCCGCCGTATTCACCATTCACAATCGCGGCAGATGCTCCGCTAACCTTAAATTTATCGACGAGCCTAAAAATTTCCATAGTACGCGGTACAAACACGGGCTTTTTTAACAGAGTTGTCAAGTCTAATTTTTCATCGGGCTGGAGATTTAAAACGGCGTCCAATAAATCTTTTGCGTAAATCACTCCCTTAAACTCGTCAAGACTTCCTTCACCGACGGGAAAAATTGTTTGATTTGTTTCGCGAATAATTTTCAAATTTTTTTCAACGTCATCAGTAATATTAAGCCAACTCATATGAAGACGCGGCGTCATCAGTGCATAAACCGTTTCGTCGCTAAGTTGAAAAATTTTGTCGACGGTCTCGCGTTCAAATTCCTCAAAAGTTCCGTCCTCCGTCCCTTGTTCGATTAACTCTTTTACTTCATCTTCGGTTACGGTATCGGTAGTTTCGGGATTCATTCCGAAAAGCATCATCAAGCCGCCGGAAATTTTATCGAACACATAAACGAGCGGCATCATCAAAAATACTATAACGCGAATACTTTTATGGTGGTTCATCAAAAAATTTTCCGGTGACTGTTGAGCTATCCGCGCAGGTAAAAAACTTCCAAATATAAGCATTATAAATATCACGACGGCAAAGGAAATTACCAGAGATATAATTTCTACATGAGATACAATGTCTACATGCGGCAAAGAATTTATTTCAATTAAGATAAATTCTGAAAGCAAGATTGATGAACAGCCGGATAAAATTCCCGTTACGGTTATGCCAATCTGCGCGGTGTACAAAGCATTTAGCGGCGAATCTAAAATTTTTAAAGCGGCTTCGGCGTCTTTGTCACCGTCCTGCGCAAGTTTTTCAAGTCTGCCATGCCGCGCTTCGTTGAGTGACGTTTCCATTAACGAAAAATAGCCGCTCATAATCGCCAAAAAAATTATTAGCGTTATCGGCAAAATTAACGCTGTCAAAATTATTCCCTCCGAAATTTTCAAATTAAATTATGCGTGATATTTTAAGCGGTTATTGATTTATCGGCAAGCTTTTTTGTAAATTTAAAACGGATACCCTGAAAGAGTACCCGTTTAATTTTATCTCATAATTTCTAATAAAATTTTATCTGTGACCATGTGCGTATACCGATGCCGCCGCCATAGCAATATCTTCAGCGTTTATACCTGCGGGGACATAGAGGAAAATTCTGTCGGAAATCATACGAACTGAACCGTCAGCCGCATAGCAAACGCCGTTAATGAAATCGCAAATTCTGCGTTGCTCTGCTTCGTCAAGTGCCTCGTAATTGACAACAGCCGCTTTTCTGCTAAGAATATCATCCGCAACCGCGCAGACTTGACTACCGTTGACAGAATGATAAATCTTGACGGAAAATTCGGGGGACTTGACAACTTTCAAGTTGGGACGATCTTCCGTATCAGGTACAGCCGTTTCGTAAGCCGAATAACGCTTGCCGCCAACTGACATTGTACCGCTTTCTGAAGTATTCATTTTCGCCGTATAAGCAGCCCCGCCGCCACCTGCCGCACGACGAACCTCTTTAACTTCTTGCACAGTTTGAGCCTTTTGCTCTTCCTTTTTAGTTTCCTGCTTTCTTTCTTCCTCGTACTCTTCTTCAGCAGGCTCCAAAGGCATAATCAAATCTGTGACTTTCTTTACCCAATCCATAACAGCCATAATTGTCGCGCGGCGTGTTCCATACGTTGTGAACCCGCGCCGTCACTCCCTTTCTATGAAAATTTTTTCCGTTTATTTACTATTCACTAATCAGCTTAATTTATTGTGTCGCTATTCTAACACACCCTTTGGCATTTTGTAAAGAGTTTTTTCAATTTATTTTCATAAAAGGTTACATGGCGAAAAAATTTTTTTTACTAACAAAAAAGCCCACCCTTTGGAGTGAACTTGGACAAAAAATTTATTAAGAAATCGCGTTGACCTTCAATGTAAGCTTAGATTTTTTGCGCGCAGCGGCATTTTTATGAATAGTATTATTAGCAGCGGCTTGATCTATCGCTTTATGAGCGGCGGGCAGAAGTTTTTGAGCTTCAACAGCATTATTTTCCGCGACTGCCGCCAACACGAGTTTCTGAGCTTTCTTCATACGTGTTTTTTCAAAAACGTTACGCTCATGACGTTTCGCATCGAGTTTTACGCTTTTCTTAGATGATTTAATATTCGGCAAACCATCAAACCTCCCTTAAATTTTGATAGAGGGAAGTTTAGCACAGCTTAAGAAAAATTGCAAGAAAAAACTTTAAAGCAATTTTTCAATGTCGCCCGCTATTGCCGAAGGATTAGTTGTCGGTTCAAAACGCGCCACAACATTTCCTTCCCTGTCAATCAAAAATTTAGTGAAGTTCCATTTAATTCCGTCGCCTTCAAGATATTCAGGGAAATTTTTTTTCAGAGCTTCCATAAGCGGTTTAGCTATCGGGTGCGATTCATCAAAGCCTTCAAACTTTTTCTGCGCGGTTAAATATTTGAAAAGCGGTTGCGCATTTTCGCCGCGAACGTCGCCTTTGTCGAAAATCTGAAACTTTACGCCGTAATTGAGTCGGCAAAAACTTTGAACTTCATCATTTGAGCCGGGTTCTTGTCCCGCAAACTGATTGCACGGAAAGCCGAGAATTTCAAGACCGCGATCTTTGTACTTGTCGTAAAGTTCCTGCAACTCTTTGAACTGCGGAGTAAAGCCACATTTGCTGGCGGTGTTGACAATCAGCAGGACTTTTCCTTTGTATTCGCCGAGATTTTTTTCAACGCCGCGATTAGTCTTAACGGTAAAATCGTAAATGCCCATAAATCTTTCTCCTAAATTTTAAATGCCAAGCAACGCGTCAATCTTCGCCTTATCGAAACCAACAACGTAATGAACGTCGTCCGCCGTGATAACAGGAACCATAGTATCGCCGGAAAGTTTTTCACAAGCGATAGCATCTTCTTCATTCAACTCAATATCGTGAACTTCAAATTCGACATTCTTTGACTTGAGATATTTTTTTACCTTGTCACACCAAGGACACGCCTGAAACGAATATACCTTAAGCAATTTAATTTTCTCCTTTCAATTTAGATAAATATTTTTCGGCAAGCAACGCCGCAGTTGTACCGTCAGACGCCGCAGTTGTAAGTTGGCGAATTTCCTTTTCGCGGACGTCACCAGCCGCAAATACGCCGTCAATGTTCGTCCGACAATCTTCACCGGCAATTATCCTGCCGCTCGCACTCAAATTAATTTCGTCTTTGAAAAGTTGCGTGTTGGGATCGACGCCTATGTTTACAAAAATTCCGTCAACCAAAATATTTTTCATTTCACCGGAATTTTTATCAAATACGTCAACACTTTGCAAGCGTTTATCGCCGTTAAGTTTTTTAACTTCCGTCTGCAACATAATTTCGACTTTATCATTTTGCCGCAAACGTTTTTGAGAAACTTCATCTGCGCGGAACTCTGAACGATGAATCAAGTATAACTTTTTCGCGTACTTTGTCAAGAAATTAGCCGCGTCGACAGCCGCATTGCCGCCGCCCATTACCGCAATAATTTTGTCTTGATACATATGCCCATCGCAAAGTTCGCAGTAATGGACACCGCGTCCGGCAAATTTTCTTTCCTCCGGCAAAGGAAGTTTACGCCGATTCATACCCGACGCAATTATTACAACGTCGCATTGATAAATTTTTTCTTCCGTCTCAACAATTTTTGGATTCGACTTCAACGTAACTTTAACAATGCTGTCAAATTCATCAATCACCGCGCCGAATTTTTCAGCTTGACTTTGCACCGTCGCTATCAATTCGCCGCCGCTGACACTTTCAAAGCCGGGATAATTTTCTATGCTGACGGCATTGGCAATTTGTCCGCCGATAATCCCATTTTCCAAAACTAAAGTGTCAAGATTCATACGCCCGCAGTAAAGTGCCGCCGTCAATCCCGCCATACCTGCGCCGATTATCACAACGTCTTTATGAACAATTTTTTTCTCCATAAGTCACCTTACAAGTATCTGATATAAACGTAAGCAGTCGAAATTATTATTGATAAAATCATCAGCGGAAATGCCGTTTTCATAAAGTCAATAAATGAAATTGGTCTGCCGCGTTGTGCCGCCATTGATGCAACTACAACGTTGGCACTCGCGCCTATTAATGTTCCGTTGCCGCCCAAGCACGCGCCTAAAGCTAAACTCCACCACATCGGGTCTAAGTTGGACAATCCCATTTCGCCCATATTGAGGATTAACGGAATTAATGTTGCAACGAATGGTATGTTGTCGATAAATGCCGACGCCAAAGCACTCATCCATAAGATTAAAAGTGCTACCGCTGTAACATTGCCGCCCGTTGCCTCAAGAGCTTCTGCCGCCATTGCTTTTATTACGCCCATTTCAACGAGTGCACCGACAAGTACAAACAATCCTGCGAAGAAGAATATTGCAAGCCATTCGATTTTACTCAAAACTTTTGCAATCATCGCTTCGTTGTGCGTGTAAGTTACCAGCAAAAGTAAACCCGCGCCAGTAAGTGCCGCCGTTGCCGTTTCAAGGTGTAAAGTGTTGTGCAAAACAAACAGCGACATTGTGACGGCTAATACTGCCAAACATTTTTTAAGAAGGACAGGATCTGTAATTTGGCTTTTTTCGTTAAGCCTCATAACTTTATCCTGCAGTTCCTTATGCGTATGGAGTTTTGAGCCGTACATTGCAACCATTATCGCAACCGTTACTACAAAAATTATAATGGCGGGCAGTGTTAAGTTGTAGATAAAATCCATAAAGCTTAACCCGACCGCCGATCCAATCATAATATTTGGCGGGTCACCTACAAGCGTTGCCGTTCCGCCTATATTGGAGCTGATAATTTGCGCCATAAGAAACGGTTTAACGTCAACTTTCAACTGCGCGGCAATGTTAAAAGTTATCGGCACAGTCAATAAAACTGTCGTGACATTATCCAAAAGTGCGGAACAAACCGCCGTAAGTACACTTAAAGCGACAAGTAATTTGACGGGATGCGCTCCAACTTTTTTTGCAGACCAAATTGCCAAGAAGTTAAATAATCCCGTTTCGCTGGTAATGTTTACGATTATCATCATACCCATTAAAAGTCCCAGCGTGTTGAAGTCAATGTGATGTATCGCGGTTTCCTGCGAGATTATGCCGAAAATTATCATCAGCATTGCGCCGACAATTCCGACGATTGTCCTATGAACTTTTTCGGAAATTATCAGCGCGTAGGCGGCAACAAAAATTATTACCGCTACCGTTGTCATGTCCATTAAAAAAATTTACCCCTTCCGTTATGGTTAATTGTCATATTTTAACTGCCTTAAGATTTTTTGTCGATAACGGTCAGGATAATTTTTTCGCCGTCGCGTTTAACTTTGAAGTTGTAACTTTTTACGCCGGACGCGCCGAGTTCAATTTTCAACGCAAGAAGTTCCATGCCGAGCTGTTCTGTTAATTCTTTCGTGAAACCTGCCTTCGCTAAAGGTTCAGGCGGTGCTTCTGCCTCTTCGACACGACGAAGTTTTTCAGCCTTTTTAGCCGCCGCCAACATTTGCGCTTCAACGGATTGTTCCTCGACATAATTTTTTATCATATCCTTATCCGTCAAGCCGCGCGGAATCTTTTTCATACGAATCCCCTCCTCAAATAAAATTTAAAGCACATTTTACTACGTCAAAGAATATTCTACAATAAAAAATTTTTGTGATATAATTTGTTAAATAAAAATTTTTAGGAGCGAATTTATTTTGGAATTAATGGAATTATTCACTAAAGGCGGACCGGTAATGTATTTATTGCTGGTTACTTCAATAGCCGTTGCCGTAATCGGAATTGAAAGACTTAGATTTTACATTCACGTTGGGAGCGGCAGTGAAGATTTTCTGCACAATTTACGCGGCAGGTTACACGCGCAGACCGCTGAAGAAGTTTTGAATTATTGTCGACAAGAAAAAAATGCCTTAAGCGAAATTGCAAGCTCCGGCATTCAAGCGGCAATCAATGGCGAAAATGTAGAAGTTGCATTGGACATAGCCTACGAAGAAATTGCAATGAACCTTCGCGCCCGTTTAAATTATCTGTCAATGATTGTAACATTAGCCCCGCTTTTAGGATTGTTGGGAACAATCGCGGGAATGATTGAATCATTTAATATTTTCAGCGTGCAGGCAGGACAACCTTTAGCAATAACCGGCGGCATAGGCGAGGCTTTGATAGCTACGGCGACGGGACTTTGTGTAGCAATTTTCGCGCTGATTGTCCATACATATTTTGCTCAAAAACTTGACGAAATGCTGACGAAACTTGATAAAACTGCGTCGATAGTATTAGGCGCATTCAGCAGGAGGAAAGATTTATGAAACGTCGTGACTTTCGCGAAAATAAACAGCCGCTAGTTATGATAATTCCGATGATTGATATAATGTTGTTTCTGCTGGTATTTTTTATGATAAGTACAATTTACATGGTACAGACAAATACTTTGCAGGTTACATTACCGAAGGCGGCTAACGGAAATGTTGAGACGCGCCCAAATTTAATTTCAATTACAGTTATGGCAACGGGTGAAGTGCTTTACGAAAATGATTCCGTCCCAAATGAAAATTTAGCGCAGAAAGTTCACGCAACCTTAGAATCAAATTCTAATACGGTGTTCCTTCTGCGCGGGGATAAATCTGCGCGATATGAAAGCGTCGTAACTGTGTTGGACTTGCTGAAAAAATCCGGCGCACGTCACGTTTCCATAGCTACAACGAGTGAATAATTTAAACTTCCATGATAATCGGTAAAATCATCGGGCGGCGTCGAGTTTGATCGAAAAGATATTGCGACAATGCGTCTTTAACTTGAATTTTAATCGTTGACCAATCTGTAATTTGTTCTTCCGCGCAGAATTTTAACGCGTGATTAATTTTCGCCTTAGCCCCGTCCATAAGTTCTTCTGATTCGCGAACATAAACAAAGCCGCGCGATACAATGTCAGGACCTGCAACAATTTTTCCTGTGTAGCGATTAATCGTAAGGACAACAATTAAAATTCCGTCCTGCGAAAGTTGCCGCCTGTCGCGAAGTACAATATTGCCAACGTCACCAACGCCGAGCCCGTCAACCATTACGACGCCCCAGTTGACACGCCCGACAATTTTTCCGCGCTCTTTCGTAAATTCAAAAATCGTTCCGTTTTCGCCCAACAAAATATGATCCTTCGTCATACCAAGTTCAACGGCAAGTTTAGCGTGTGCGTGCAAGTGATGAAGTTCACCATGAACGGGAATAAAAAATTTCGGACGTATCAAGTTGTGCATAAGTTTTAATTCTTCGCGTGAAGCGTGTCCGGAAACGTGAATGCCGTCTTTGCGACTGTAAACCACATTTGCGCCGAGTCTCAAAAGATTATCGACGGTCTTAGCTACAAGTTTTTCATTGCCGGGAATTGGCGTTGCAGAAATTATAACCGTATCACCTTGAATAATGTCAACTTGTCTGTGGTCTGAAAGAGCCATACGAGTCAACGCGCTCATTGGTTCGCCTTGACTTCCCGTCGTGATGATGACAATTTTATTTGCGGGATAATTCATAATTTCTTCAACGTCAATGATGACGCCTTCGGGCGCGTGAATGTATCCCAACTCCAATGAAATATTTACGACGTTTACCATACTGCGTCCCAAAATTGCCACGCGGCGACGATACCTAACCGCCGTATCAATTACCTGCTGAATCCTGTGAACGTTTGAAGAAAAAGTCGCAACAATAATTCTGCCCTGCGCGTTTTGAAATTCGCGGTTGAAGGCAACGCCGACAGTTTTTTCGCTGGGAGTATGTCCGTCATTTTCGGAATTGGTTGAATCAGCCATTAACACGAGGACGCCCTTATTTCCCAAATCGGCAAGCTTGCGAAAGTCAGTCATCTTGCCATCAATCGGCGTGTAGTCAAATTTAAAATCGCCCGTATGAACAATCATGCCGACGGGAGTTTTTATCGACAAGCCGACGGAATCTGGGATTGAATGATTGACGCGAATAAATCCGACGCTGAAACATCCTGTAGTAACAATTTCGCCTTGCGTGGCTACGCGCAGGTTGCCAGAGTCAACGCCGTTTTCTTTAAGCCGCCCTTCCAAAATCCCAAGCGTTAAACGAGTGCCGTAAACGGGAACGGAAAGCCTTTTCAAAATATATGGCAACGCGCCAATATGGTCTTCATGTCCATGCGTCAAAAAAATTGCCTTCAAACATTTTTCGTTTTCGATTAAATAAGATATATCGGGTATTACGAGATCAACACCGAGCATATCGTTTTCAGGAAACATCAGCCCCGCGTCAATTAAAATCATTTCATCGCCGCAACGTATCACGGTCATATTTTTTCCAATCTCGCCCATACCGCCCAACGGGATTATCTGTAGTTTTTGGTCGCTCCTTTGTTCGGTTCTAAACAATAAAAACACCTCCGTAATTTTTGAATACAGAAAAAATATTTGTCCGATCACTAATATCTTTGAAATTTTAACATTTTGCGCGAGGCTTTACAAGATTGAAAAAAATTCTGTCATAAAAAATTTTACGAATTGTTTATCCAAAATTTTTCTGATAAAATAAAAATTATAGGCAGGTGATTTTTTTGAATCAAAATTTTCAGCACGGCGGACAAGTTTACAATGCGGACGGGCAGATAGATTTTCAGTTGGACTTCAGCGCGAATATAAATCCTTTGGGCTTGCCATTTTCGGTATTACAGGCGTTGATTGAAAATCTTAGTGACATTGTTCATTATCCAGACCCTGCGGCGACGGAATTAAAAAATTCTATTTCAAAATTTTATAATGTGCCGCAAGAAAATTTAGTTTTGCTTAACGGCGCGGCAGAATTTTTTTATCTTTACTGCAACGTCGCTAAACCTGCGCGGGTAATAATTCCTGTGCCAAGTTTTTCAGAATACGAAAGGGCGGCGCGGAGTATCAGCGCAGAGGTTGAATATTTTTTTCTGCGCGAAGAGGATAATTTTCAGCTTGACCTTGAAAAACTTTTTGAAAGAATCACCGCGAAAAAATTTGAATGCCTTATAATTGGTCGTCCCAATAATCCTACCGGCAACTTAATTTCTCTCGACGCCATAAAAAAACTTTCCAGCGCGGTAAATATTTTGGTTGACGAATCATTTATAGATTTTTTGAATGTCGAATCTGCGCGGCAACTCGTAAACGAAAAAATTTGCGTTGTACAATCCCTTACAAAAATTTTTGCGATACCCGGTTTAAGGTTGGGATTTGCAGTCGTTGAAAAAAATTTTGCAGAAAAGTTAAATGCGTCGAAGGATGTATGGAACGTAAATTTTTTAGCGCAAAAAGCGGGAGTTGCGGCATTGTCTGATAAAAAATTTTTGAGTGACACGCGAACTTGGCTTGAGGAAGAAAAAAAATATTTTGTCCAACGTTTGAAAGAATTGCCTGACGTAAAAATTTTTGAACCGTCAGTAAATTTCGTGCTGATAAAATTTCCTTCAGAAAAAATTGCGAATGACCTTGTAAAAAAATTGCGTGAGAAAAAAATTTTTATCAGGAGTTGCGAAAATTTCGTAGGGTTGGACGAAAGATTTTTAAGGCTGGCAATAAGGAAACGTGCCGAAAATATACGTCTCATCGAAGAAATTAAGGGTGCGTAAAGTTTTCAAAAAATTTTTAATGTAATTTTTCTGAAAAGAAGGAACATTTAAAAGGACGGCGAATAATTGAAAGCATAGAAAAAGTTGCCCAGTGCAACCGTCTAAATAAATTGTTTTAAAAGAATGGAGTTGGTTTTTAATGACTGAAGCAACAACCACTATCGAAAACAAAACCGGTATTCATGCGCGCCCCGCATCTGTGTTCGTGCAGACCGCGTCGAAGTTCAAATCCAAAGTTCAGATCAAGGCGAAGGGCAAAACCGTTGACGCTAAAAGCATTCTCATGATCATGAGCATGGGCTTGACCAAAGGTACGGAAATCACTCTTTCGGCTGACGGACCGGACGAAGCAGACGCTGTAGCAACTTTGAAGAAGCTCGTTGACGATAAGTTCGGCGAAGAGTAAAAATTATTTTACGCCGCAATTTTTGTTTGGGGAGGAGGAGAAAATTTTTTTATCCCCCTCCCTTTTTGGTATCAAGCAGACTTAGATCGTTAGTTTAGTTGCTAGCGATCTAATTTAGAAGGGGCAAGCTGAATTTTTATATAAATTCGGCTGTTTCAGGTGATTTTCGTGGCTAATAAAACTAAAGATAAGGGCGAAAAGGAAAATGCAACTTCCCGCCCCATTAATAAAAATAGTGAGGTAAAACCGATGGCAGATAAAATTAAAGGTAAAGGCGTAATTTCCGGCGTCGCAGTCGGTACTATTTTGCTCGCAGGACAAAATCTTGACGGCTATCTCGTAAACTATCAGCCCGGCACGAAAGCCGCTGAAAAGAAAAAAGCTGCACAGGCTCTCGTAAAAGTCGCCGAAAATCTCAAAGCGACGATTGACGATTACACTTCAAAAGGTCTTAAGGAACAGGCAGGTATCCTTGAGGCGCATCGTCTGTTGATTGAAGACCCCGCTATCAGCGAAAAAGTTGAAGAAGAAATCGAAGCTACCGGCAACGCTCCGAAAGCTGTTCTCAATGCTTACGAATCCAACGCGCAACTTTTTGAAGCGATGGAAGATGAATATTTCAGAGGACGCGCCGTCGATATGCGCGACGTTGGTAAACGTATTGCAAAATTCTTACTCGGCATTAAAGATCCCGAAATCGTCGGCAAAGTTATCGTAGCCGGTAAAGAAATTGAACCGTCTGTTATCGCAGGACTTCCCACAGATAAAATCGCCGGTGTTATTCTCGGTGCAGGTTCAACCACCGCGCATGCTGTCATTATCGCAAAAACTCGTGCAATTCCTACGGTCGTTGGTGTCGGTAACGGTATTGACCAAATGGCTGACGGCGATCCCGCTATCCTCGACGGCGAAACCGGCGAAATTTTGATTCGTCCTACTGATGAAGAACGCGCCAGCTACAACGCAAAGATTAAAAAGCAGGAAGAACTTAGAGCACACTACGCACAACTTAAAGCTTTGCCCGCTAAAACTCAAGACGGCGTTGAAGTTGAACTCGTCGCTAATATCGGTTCGCCTGATGATGCTGATGCCGCTATCAAAAACTTTGGTGCAACCGGCGTCGGACTGTTCCGCTCTGAATTTGTTTTCATGGGCAAACAGGATATTCCGAAAGAGGAAGATCAATTTAAAGAATATAAAGCAGCTGTCGAAAAATGCGCTACCGTTACGCACGGCGAAGGTCTCTGCGTTATTCGTACAATGGACATCGGCGGCGATAAACCTCTGCCCTACATTCAAGTCGGCGAAGAAGAAAATCCCTTCTTGGGCTATCGTGCAATTCGTATCAGCTTGCAACGCCGTGACCTTTTCCTGCCGCAACTTAAAGCTATCCTCCGCGCAGGTAAATTCGGTAAAGCCGCTATCATGTTCCCGATGGTTATCAACGTAAAAGAATTCCTCGACGCGAAAGAATTTGTTGAAGAGGCAAAACGCGAACTTGTTCAAGAGGGTAAAGAATACTCTGACAGCGTTCAAGTCGGTATCATGGTTGAAACTCCTGCGGCGGCTGTTATGGCTCCTATCCTTGCAAAATATGTTGACTTCTTCAGCATCGGTACTAACGACCTCGTACAGTACACACTGGCGGTTGACAGAGGCAACGCGCAAATTTCTTACCTGTACAACCACTTTAACCCTGCTGTCCTTCGTCTTATCAAACGTACTATCGAATCTGCTAACGCGGAAGGCAAATGGGCAGGTATGTGCGGCGAAATGGCATCCGATCCTAATGCGGCAATTATTTTGATGGCTATGGGTATCAAAGAACTTTCCATGAGCGCACCTTCAATTCCGAAAGTTAAAGAGCGTATCCGTAACATCACTATGACTGAAGCTAAAAAGATTCTTGATAAAGTTATGGAAATGGAAGACGGCGACGAAATTAAAAAATATCTTGACACAATTCCCAAAGCGTAATTCTAAAAATTTTTAGCTAAGCTGGAAAAAAAAATTAGGTCTGTTACTCAATACGAGTTACAGACCTCAGACTGTAGACAAAAAGGAAAAAATCTCTCGGTAGAGTATAATCTCAATAGGGAGGTTTTTTTATGTATCGCAGAAAAGACGGGCAACTTCAAAAGGAAAATATGACGATGACGAAATATAAGATTTATACATCGACAAAGATCGTCTCAGCATTGACCCCATAAGCTTGTCTTCATTCAATATTTGTTCGGATTTTCAACTTTCGGAAAAAATTATGTGCGAAGGTTTGCTGACAGCGATATTTTCACGCGGATATTCAAAAGTCAGGAGGATATGTGGACGCAAGTGAGATTTTTATCGTCTCTACTCATATAAGAATGAAATAAACGCGCAACGTCTTTCGGAAGGTAAAAAATTTCTTTTCGACACTGCGAGGTGGAGAACAAAATTTCAACAATAGACCCCCGACAGCGGACTTTTCGTCAAAGGTGAACACGAACGTTGTTCTGCCTATAGCAGTCAAACAGCTTGCGATATGAAGTGGTAGCGGGGAATGTACACGACAGTCAAAGTGTTCATCAGCTTTATGAAAAATTGGATTTAACAAATAGTTGCATTTACCATAGTCAAAAAAGCTAAGCAAACACATCTGAGAGGATAAACTCTCCGGTGTACTACACCACTCTATCCGATTGTATAAATTTTCGAACTACTTTTTACTTCTACTACAACCACCTAACATAACGTTATAGTGTCTTTCCCGAATTGCTTGTGGGACTAATTGATTTACTGATAACGGAACTGAAAACTAAGCTTCAGCCACATCCTAAAGGTGGTCTGTCATTCCTGCTTCATAAGTCGGTTATTCATAGATTGTCCTATATCATTATTTTTGTTTATAAAATTTAAATTCAAATATTATCCACCTCGAGGGGAGAAAAAATGATAAATAAAGATACCACCGAAATGGAAAACGAAATTATAAACGCAAATACTAAAGAAGAGTTAAAAAAATTTTTGGTGGATAACGAAGAAAATTTTCCGGACTTTACGCTTGCAGAATACTTAAATTTTCTTCTTGCTGATAAAAATCTTGAAAAAGCGGAAGTCGTAAAAAATTCGCAGATTGGAAATTATGCTTATAAAATTTTTTCAGGCGAAAAAAGAAATAATTCCCGTCAAAAAATTTTAGCTCTTGCCTTTGCAATGAAACTTTCTGTGCAGGAAACTAACCGACTTTTATATTATGCTAATGCCAAAAAACTTTACGCGAAAGACGATTGGGACGCCGTAATAATTTTTGCGTTAAATAAATGCTACACTCTCAAACAGACGAACGAACTTTTAACAGAATCGGCAATGACACCATTGATAGAATAATCTGATTAAAAATCTGCTTGCAATTTATTAAAATTTTTTGTAATATTCACATTGAATTCAAATTGAAAAGGAGAAGTTTTTATGGCAAAATTTGGATTGTCAGGTATTGCAGATGCACTTGCAAATCAGGGCAAAAAAACTGAAGAAGCTCCGAAGAAAACAGGATTGTCGGGCATAGCGGCGGCACTTGCTAATCAGAGTAATAAGGCTGCCAACGAAGCTCAAAATAATTCATCGGCTAAACCGTCAGTTAAACCTCCGGCGGCTCCGCCTCCTAAACCTTCAGCAACTCCAACCGTTGCTGCAGCCGTTGCTCCGTCTGCTGTACAGGAAAACGTTGACATTATTGATGCGTCTACAAAATTGTTCAGCATTTCTCGTGACATTACGCTTGCGGGAGTATTGCCGGGCATTGCGTTCAGCAAAATGGTTGCATTTTTCGGCGAACCGATTGATCGCGGAGACTTTTTTACTTTTGATAACGGCTTGACGGTTGAGGTTGACAGCGCGACAAATATTGTTAAAAAAATTAGCGTTATCAGCGGCGAAATTGTTACGCCTGAAGGTGTTGCCGTCGATATGAAAGATGTAATTTTAAATACCACTTATGCAACAGCTGATGAAGTTGACGTAAAGAGCAATGGCGCAGATTACAAATACTTTAATAAAAATAAGACGCGCAAATATACTTTTATAGCCCGCGACGGTTACATCAACAAAATTGTCAGCGAACTTATTTAATTTTCAGGAGAAATTTATGCCTACTATTGAAAGTAAAACAGTTACGGCAAAAAATAAAGCCGGTGGAAAAGGTGAAATTTATATAACGCATCTTCTTCCGGCAAATTATCCCAATGACGGTTGTCAAATGTTTGCCAGCGTCGTAATTCCTGCCGGTTCGTCAATCGGTAACCATACGCACAACGGTAACACTGAAACTTATCACATTTTGAGCGGAAAAGCTCTTTATACTGATAACGAAAAAACTTACGAAGTTAAGGCGGGCGATACAACTTTCTGCGCGGACGGCGAATCGCACGGAATTGAAGCCATTGGGGACGAAAATTTAAAATTTATCGCGCTGATTATAAAATCAAAATAAAAAATCCCCTCTAATCGGAAGGGATAACCAAAATTTTTAAAGCATTGCACGCCAAGAATTTATACGCTCTCTTGCAACGATAGCAAGTTCATCGTTAAATATGGAAGTCTCAATGCCGTTGTAGGTTTTATATTTTTCAAGTGCAGTCGTCATTGATTCAATAGCTGATTCGATGTTACCCTGCGCGGCAAGACATTCAGCAAGCTCGGCGTGAAAGTCCGGCTGGTCACAGAATTTTTCTGCGGCTTGTCGGGCTATTTTTGTGCGCTTATGAAGTTTTGATTTATCGCGTGACAAAATGTCTAACAAAATCCTGTATGAACTGCTTGAAAAAGTTGAACGATTTGCTCCAAACTCAATGTCAAGTTTGGCATATTTTTTCGCTTTCTTAAAATCATCAAGCCCGTTATAACATTGTGCGATATAGCCATAAAATTTTTGCGGCTCGTCTGTACTTTCTATTTCAGATAAAAGCATTTTCAAATTACGTTTCGCCTTTGACTTATTCAGAGAATCGGAGTAACCGGTATGAATTAAAGTTAAAAATTTTGGAGGCAACGCAAATAAGTTCGTCAATTCTTTTCCGTTAAGACGTAACTCTTCATGAATTTTACCGACGTAGGCAAGCCCGCGCAGATTTCTGAAAATCCTCAAAAGGAAAGTTGAGTCAAGAATTTGATTATCTTTGTCTTCATCAACGTTGACAAGATAAGTCAGCAAACCATTCATTTTGGTTTTGTCGAATTTTTCAATCACAATCCGAATATTTTTAGAAGTATCTTCCGTAAAATATTCGTCCGCATCCAAAAAAATTATCCAATCGCCCGTTGCGTGACTAAGTGCAACATTACGAGGTGCGGAAAAATCATCTTGCCAAGTTTCATTAAAAATTTTTGCCCCGAAATTTTCAGCAACATTTAAAGTTTTATCAGTCGAACCGGTATCGACGACAATAATTTCATCAGCGGCATTATTCAAACTTTCAAGAGATTGCCGCAAATTCTTTTCTTCATTCTTAACAATGTAACAAACAGAAATTTTCATGCTAATCACATATTCCTAACCAATTCATAAGTATTCAGCTCTACGCCGTTTGTGTCCGGCAGAAACATCATTGCGTTAATGAAGTCGCATCCCTCGACAAATCCCGCTTGTATCAATATCTCACGAAGTTTGTAATAATCTTCAAAAAGTATGAAGAAAACTTTTTTATCACGAGATGATTCCATTGATTCTAATAAATCATTATATGATTCCTGATTCTCCTGAATTATATCTTCGTATTCTTTAATTTTAAAAACAATTTTAACAATATCTAAAGTGTTCGCCGGTATAAAAAATGCGCGTGTTTTTCCTGACATTAATGTAGTCATCTGCAAAGCAAGAATTCTTAATTCCGCAGTTTTTTCTGTTAAAATTTTTTTAACGCTTTCACCTAATCTTTTAATAATGTCTTTCGTAAACCAAGGAGTTTTAGCAAAATATTGAAAGTAAAGTCTGTTAAGTTCATCGCTAAAATCCAACGTCGGATTCGGTCCCGTAAAATGATAAATTACATCTCTTATAGGTTGCTTTTCTGCACGCTCGCTGGTTACAAATCTGTCAAAACGATTCGGAAGATGTACATAATCATTTGCATAACAGTAATTCCAAATGTCTTGGTCAAAGCAAATACATTGAGAATGCTCTATCCGCCACTTTATACCTTTAGATAAGATTTCCTGCTCATTCCTAAGACGTTTCAAATTCATAAAAATGATAGCTGCGTTAAAATAATTTTCGTAGGTTACGATTTTTTCATTTATAAGGTAATGTAACTTCGAAACTTTTTTAAAAAATACAGTATCTGCTTCACATTCAGGAACGGATGCAATCGATTTATCGCCAAATTTTATTTGCCACAAATCATTTATATCGAGGTTGACTATCATATCTGAATCAATATAAAGAATTTTTTCTATATCATTTGGAATAACTTCTGAAACTAAAAGGCTGTACAGTGTTCCGATAGTGACTCTAGCCGAATTAATTGCCGGAATTTTCTCTTTAAAGGTTTTGATTTTTTCTGCGCAGATTTCCCCAACGTTGTAGAATTTGATAGTTTGTCCGTAACATCCCGCAAGGTAAATAAATTTATCACGATTATCCTGCGTTAAAGTGTTGTCGTGCAAAATGTGTACCGTAATTTTTGAAGTGGTATTTTCAAAAATTGACAACATAGCAGTCCCCGTAAATTTGGAATAACGACCGTCTTTGTCGTAAAGACCAAAACAAACATGAATCATGCTGTCGTTAAATTTTTGGTCGGAAGAGGTAGTGATGTTTTCAATTACGGAATGTCGAGGTTTATTTTTAACACCGTAATAAATTTGAACCATAAAATTTTCCTTTCAATCGTTGCGAATAAAATCTTGAATGGTAAGCTTGCGTTGCGTCTTAAGCTCACGCATTGGTGTGCTGTTTGACGGCAAACTTGATGACAATTCATCAAATTCTTTCAACGCCGCCTTCAAGCTGTTAGACGAGGAAATTTCCTTGCCTTCTGGTGTACGCAAAACAATTTCTAATTTGTCATTTTCCGTAACCGAATCTGTAAAATCTGCGGGATGACCGTTTAACCGAATTTCAAAACTCAAGCGGCTTTTAGGATTAGGCGGATTAAATTTCACGGCAAGCAATGCGTCACTAACGGTTACGGATTTGCGGGAAGTTTTTTTGCAGACAATTTCCGCGCCGTCATCAACAATCGTATTCAAATTCGACGGACGCCCATTAACTTTTAATTCAAGACTTGACATTGTAGGAATTTTTACTACCTGCCCCTCGTAATGAATTTTTATATAAGCATTAATGCCAATGTAGCTGATAATGTCTGCAACCTTCGGGCTTGGCGAATCAATGTATTCAATTCTATCATTGGGGCGAACAGGTTCATCAAGTTTCGTTTCAATATCGTTAAGCGAAATTTTCGGCACGCAACTGTACAAAAATTTTTGCTCGTTAAGCGTGTAATTAATCTGCCGCCCTTCAGGAGGATAGCCCGCGATATTCAAAACTTCTCCGACAGTACGCAGTGAATTGGTGTCAATTTCGTCACCGTCATGCAAAAGGCGATTGGGCAAACTGTCTTCATTGTTTACCAAAAGTTTTGGCGTGACAGGTTCTTCGACGCCGTTAATTTTTACGTAGAAATTCGGCGAAACAGTTACAACGTCAGCAACTCTAAGCTTAGGTGTGCGCCCGTCAATGCCGTGTTCAATTTTAATGCGACTGTCATTTTTAATAATCGTTTCAAGCGTCGCAGGTTGACCGTCAAGCGTCAATTTAGCTATTGTCCCCATACTGCCGGGAAAAATTTTCTTTTCGCCATTGATGACGACCATTAATCCTAAGCCCGGTTTACCATTCCATTTACGAAGTTGTATTCCCGCACTTAAAAGCGCGTCACTGACATTTAATTCGCGGAAATGGAAAAGGCTGTATTCCTCTTCATTAACGTAAACCGTCAAGAAATGCAAAGTATTACTCGACGCGATTTTCAAAATGCCCAGCGGCGTTACGGCATCGGGCTTGCAAAGTTCCTTAGGAATATTCGTCATACCTTCGACATTTTCAGGCGTCCGAACTCTAACCCTCTGCGCGGGAATTTTCAGCGAATCTGAAACATATTCGGCAAGCTTAGGAGTAAGTGAACCGCCGCCTACCAAAATTACAGCTTGAGGAAGTTCACCGCCGTTAAGTTCCATAATTGAATTTGAAATCGCCGTTGCTAAAGTAGAAATCGTTTCGGCAATCGGAGCTACAATTTCTTCAGCCGTCAAATTATATTCTTCGCCCAAAATGTCAGAAAAAGTTGCGCCTTCGCCCATCGCCGCTTTACGTTTAACCGCTTCCGCAACGTTGAAGTCCAATAAAAATTTTTGCGATAAAGCTTCCGTAATTTCATCGCCGGCAATCGGCACCATTCCATAAGCGACGACCGCGCCGTTTTTCGTAATGGCAACGTCAGAAGTTCCTGCGCCAATATCTACCAGCACCAAATTTAAATGGCGCATAGTTTGCGGAATCAAAACATTTATCGCGGCAATAGGTTCAAGAGTCAACGCACGCATTTCCATTCCTGTGTAGTTTAAAGCGGTCTGCATTGAGTCGATAACTTGACGCGGCAGAAATGTTGCAATAATTTTCGCCCGAGCATGACGTCCGCGTTGTCCAACCAAAATTTTCAGCGGAACGCCGTCCAATTCGTAACTGATAACGCTAAAACCTACGCAACAATAACTTGTCCTGTCGTCAATAACATTTGATTCGACGAGCTTTGACTGCGCAACTTGCACGCCCGTAAAATTCAAATTACTTTGTTGCTCTTCACTTATGACGCCGTGCATTTCCATTTCAACATCAGCAGTCATCGTGTAAAGGGCGCGACCTGCGGCGGCAACTGCGGCGTTTGTAAGCTGTCCGACTTCCCTTGATAATTTGTCACGAACTTTTTCGATAACTTCAGCAACCTGCGGCACGTCGTGAATTTGCCCGTCAAGCATGGCGCGGGTAGTATGTTCCTCACGTGTCGTGGCGATAACTTCAAGGTTACCCTTCTTATCGCGCAGAGCAACGATACCAATAACGCTACGCGTCCCAATATCGAGTGCAAAAACTTTTTCGCGTTCGTCATTTTTATAACTTTGCTTAGGAACTTTTTTTTCAGGCACAGGAATTTTATTTTCGACGGCTGGGATTTTTTCTTCTACTTCAGGAATTTTATCTGCAGACGCGTCAACTTTTTTCTTACGAGTGCGCTTAGGTTTTTCTTTAGCAGGCGGTTTATCTTGACTAACTTCCGCGTCAGATTTTTTCTTACGAGTACGTTTAGGTTTCTCTTCAACAACAGGAATTTTATCAGCGTCAACGGTTACAACATCAGAATCTTTTACTTTATCTTCAGATTCGATTTCGGGCATATAATTTTCCCTCCACTTAAAAAGGTTATTAGGTTTATTTCGCGAATTATATAAAATAATCCTTTTTTAGATTTAAGTTTTTAAATCTACTTTTCTTTTGGCGCAAAAGTTTAAACGTCCTTGTGCGCCTCACTTATTCAGAATCGATATAAATTTTTAATTACGCATTAACAAAGGCGGTGAAATGATGACGGGAAGCAGAGAAGTTATCACGGGCGGAGATTTTAAGAGAATGGTTTCCGGCGCATACAGTGAATTTTTGTTGGAGTATGAAAATATAAATTCGCAGGAAGGAGCGGGAACTCTACCCGGCACGCACATTTTGCGGACGATGGGAGCTGCTGTTTTGCCGCTGGCAGATGCGAAAGATGACAGTATCGGCGGCTTAAGTCGGAGGGTAGCAACGGCGGCTGTATTTGGAGCTCGCGGAAATGCGGGCGTAGTTTTGGCTCAAATGTTTCGCGGAATTGCTACGGGTTTAATCGGCAAGTATGAGGCAACGGGTTCAGAATTTGGCAAGGCGTTTCAATATGGAATTTTGTACGCGCAGAGGATTATGCCTGATAAAAAAGAAAGTCCCTTCATATATGTTGCAAAGGCGGTTGCTAAAGGTGCTTATCATGCAGTTCGTGACGGTATGCCCATTTCTGAAATTTTGGAAAAGGCGATTAGCACAGGTGAAGAAGCCGTCGAACAGTCAGGACATAATGACGCGGGAGCGCATATAATGTTTAGCTTTCTCAAAGGTTGCTTAAAAGGGCTTGACGGAAATTTTGTATCGCCCGCCGTAAGTTTGTCATTGGGATTAGGAACGCATAAAAATATGCCTGATCCGCGCAAAGACAGAGTGCGCCCTTATTGTGTGCATTTGCGCGTAAAAAATTCTAAAGCTAACGTTTATGAATTTGAACAGCGTATGAAAGATTTCAGCAGTTTTTCAATCGTCGAACGTACCAGCGGAATGATTGATGTTCATTTGCATACGGATCACGTTGGCAAGGCGATAGATCAAGCGTTGGGTTGGGGACCTTTGCGCGACGTAAAAATTACGAATATGAGTGAAAGTCACGTCTTGCCCGCTCATGATGCGTTAATGAAAGTTGCGGCATTGGCGGTTGCACGAAATGCTGACGAGGCGCAAAAGTTGCAAAATTCGGGCGCGTCAATTTTAGTATCAGGCAGTGAAGAATCTTCGCCGTCTGTTTCTGAAATTGTCGGTGCGGCACATTCGGATTTAGCGTCAAGTTATGTTTTAGTGTCATCAAGTCCCGACTATAAATTAGTTTTCCAACAGGCGAAAAAACTTTTGGGCAATCGTGTAGAATTAGTTTTAGCGGAAAGTTTTGATGAGGCGGTTGCGGCATTAAAAAAATTCTCCACAGGACTTTCAGCTGTAGAGAATGCTATAGTTATGCGCGAAAATTAATTTTGTTCACTATCGTTGGAGTCATTAACGGTTTCAGTTTTATTCGTAACAGGCAACGGTTTTAATTCGACGGTAACAAAAATTCTTTCGGCATCAAGTTTCACGACACCTTCAGGTACTTTCAAATTCAAATAATTTTTATAAGTATCCTGCCCGTCAGGAATTGTAACGCTTTCTGTACTCAATGAATCAATAGCGTTTATATATCCTTCAACTCCGTCAATTTCAATCGTGGCGGGATTGATTGTAATTTTAGAAATTTCCCTGCCGTCTGGCGCGGTAATGTCCGCAACAATCGGTACGGTTTTTTTTGCACCCTTTTCAATGTCGACAAAAACATTTACCGACGCAGGGACAACTCGCACTTCTTTAACTTCGCGTCCGTTCTCGTCAATGGCAGTCATCGGAACATTCAATTCAAAATCATCATCTTCACCGGCGATACCTACGTAACCGACAACTTTTGTAACACTTTCGACGAAATTTTTTGCACCCACGATAGTAACAGTTTTAGGAGCGTCAATGCTTTTTACTACGGCGTTAGGTTTAGGAGAACCGCTCAAAATAACTTGCAATTCCATTTGATGCTCGATAATCGGTTCAACCTTAACGTGAATATTCTCCGGCGAAATTCTGATTAATTCAAAGCCTTTTGGGTAAGTCGCCTCAATCGGAACGTCAAATTCTCCTTCGCCGTAGTCCGTAACATCTATATAAGCACGCATATCATTTTCACTGTAATCAATGAAGTATGAACGTGGCGCACTCAAAATAATTTTTGCGTCATTCTCCGTGTAATCAGCACTGTATTTGGACGAATTATTATTTTTGATGTTGACTTTCACGCGGTAGCTGTCTTCAATCACAGGATTTTGCGCACCCATTACGTAAACCCAAAGCGATATTGACATAATCAGCGAAATAATTTTTTTCAGCTTATTGCGGCTAAAAGTGCCTTTTATTTGATCAAATATCGCGGCTACTCTCTTTAGAGATTCTGTCTTCAACGTGAAAGTCTCCTTCTAAGATTTTTTAAAAATCATAACCCCAAGAAAAAATATCGTCAACCTTGATAAATAAATCTTCAAAAATCGAAACTTTAATTTCAGACCGGTAAGCGGCTTTTTCTTCGTCGCTTAAATTTTGCCAATCATAATCACTGTATTTTACGTAAGATGAATCAAGTTCGTATTTGCTGTTGCGTAAAAGATAAACGTCAACAGTTTTAATATAAGGATCGACAATCCAATATTCTTTGATGCCGTTAGCCTCGTAAGCATACTTCTTAACCGTTAAATCTTTTACACGTGTAGAAGGGGAAATAACTTCGACGACCATATCTGGAACGCCGTAAATTGCGCCGCCCCAATTCATAATATTGGCATTTTCTTTAGTGACTACAACCACGTCGGGCTTAAACAAATTTCCGTCCGGCAAATGAACATCGGTATCGTCCGCGAAGACGTACCCACAATGGCGAATCCTAAGATAATTATTTATACTGGTTAAAATTTCTGTAACGATATTACTATGTCCAAGAATAGGTGCAGGTGACATAAATTTTTTCCCCCCAATAATTTCGTAATCGCGATTTAACGCTTCATTTATCATAGATAACGCCTCCCGTCGAAAAAATTTAAGGTAAACCAATTCTCATTTAAACTACAAATCTTTGCTCATTCGTAAACCAGCTGACAACTTCCTTTGCACTTCCGCGAAGACAGAATAAAATTATCTTGTCACCATCCAAAAGTATCGTATGACCGTTAGGAATTGCGGCTACACCTTTTCTTACATATGCGCAGACCAAACACGACTTTGGCAATCTGACATCCATTAATTTTTTTCCTTCGACCTTTGCACCTTTTTGGACAATAACTTCAACCGCTTCAGCCTTCGCACCTTCCAAAATCGAAACGCGCGTAACGCCGCCGCGTCGCACAAATGCTAAAACTTCACTTGCCGATAAAAGCCGAGCAGATATTACCACGTCAACGCCAACTTTTTCAATCAGTTCAACATATTCAGTTCGATAAACGCGGACAACAGTTTTTTTCGCGCCCATATGTTTAGCAAGCAATGCCATCATCAAATTTAATCTGTCATCTTCCGTCAAGCAAACTATCACGTCAGCGGACGCAATCCCTTCTTCCGCCAATAAGTCAACGTTAGTACCGTCGCCGTAAATCGCTATGCTATTTCCAGTCAAAAGTTCCGCCATCTGCTCGCAACGTTCTTTGTTTTTTTCAATAACCTTGACGGAAACTTCCGCGTCAATTAACTTTACTGCCAAAGTTCGTGCTATCCTGCCCGCACCTATTATCAAAACTTTTTCCAGCGGACGCGAATCTTGACGTACTAAATTGGAACTAAATTTTTCAATCGCATCAGGAAAGCCGATAAAATATGCGTTATCATGAACTTGCAAAAAATCATCGCCGTGCGGAATAATCATTCGGTGATCTCTGTGAATCAATCCTGCCAAAACTCCCGCAGGTAATTTTAAATCTTTCAGCGGAATATTTGCAAGCTTACTTCGTTTACTGACTTTTGTTTCAAAAAGCCGAATCTTCCCGCCCGCAAAATCATCAACGTTTAACGCGGCAGGAGTCATCAAAATTCGGTAAATTTCATTGGCGGCAATCAGTTCGGGATTTACCATTAAGTCAATATCAAAATGTTGCTTGACGTATTCGCGCGCCTCGCCCATAAATTGCATATCACGAATACGAGCGATTGTGTGTTTAATGCCGTGCTTTTTGGCAAGGAAACACGCAACCATATTAACTTCGTCAATATCGGTAACAGCGATAAAAACTTCTGCGCGGTTAATGTCGGGATCGTCAAGCGTGGTGGGATTAGTGCCGCTTTTATTAATAGTCATAACGTCGAGAGTTTCTTTAACGGCGGTAAGTTGATTTTCGTCTTTGTCGACGACGATAACTTCAATTTGTTCACTGCTTAAAAGTTCGGCGATAGTGTAGCCCAACTTCCCCGCGCCTATAATTACAACACGCATTACTAATCCCTACTCACTATTTACTAAACCTTAAACCTTCCGATAGCATCTTGCATATCAGCCGCCAAATTTGACAAAGCTTGAGCCGCCGCCGCAATTTCTTCATTGGACGCAGATTGAGTTTCCGTCGCAGAAGAAATAGATTGCGTACGCCCATTTGTAACTTGGCTTGCCTTGTCAATAGAATTTGTTGCGGCGACAATTTTTTCCGTGCCGTCCGATACAGTCTTGACAGATTGATTTATACCCGTGATTTCTTTTTTAATGCCGTCAACCATACGCATAATTTCTTCAAACTGAACGCCGACTTCACGAATTGCGTTTGTACCTTCAGCAACGTCCGCAGTTCCGCTCTTCATAGATTGAACGGCTTCTTCTGTCGATGCTTGAATTGATTCGATTCTTGCACGAATTTTTTCAGCTGATTCTTGCGATGCCGTTGCCAATTTACGAACTTCCTCCGACACGACGGTAAATCCTCTGCCGTGTTCACCTGCGCGGGCAGCCTCAATAGCGGCGTTAAGTGCAAGCAGGTTTGTTTGATCTGAAATTTCTGCAATAGCCTCAACAATTTGCCCGATTTGTTTTGAACTTTCTCCGAGACGTTCAACGACTTCAGCACTTGCCGTAACGCTCTTTTCAATACTGCGCATTTTCTCAATAGCAACCTGCATAAGGTCTTCACCAGTCAGCGCGGCTTTAGCTGTTCTTTCGGAAGTGTCAGCAACGTTTAAAGCTTTATCGGAAACAATTTGAATATCGCCGGATACAACGTCGATACTTTTTTTAACGGCATCAATATCTTGCATTTGCTTGGTAATTTCTCCGCCGACTTCTGAAACCGTTTCGGCAATTGTTACTGAAGTATTTGCAGATTGCGTTGAACTTGCCATTAATTCATCACTGGACGCCGCAAGTTGCTCTGAAGTCGTCAACATTTTAGTTATCAAGCCGCGCAGGTTTTTGCACATAATATTAAATTCACTCGTCAAAACTCCAATTTCGTCCGTGCCTTCAATGGGAATTTCCTGCATACGCAAATTTCCATTCGCCATTTGTTTAGCATGTTCCTCAAGCTTAAGGACAGGCTCTGTAATCGCATTGGAAATTTTTGTGCAAAACAAAGTAATAACGACCAAACACACCAACGTAATAACTGCGAACATAATTTTAATTTGATTGAGTATGCCGAAAACTTCGTTATACGGAATAGCAAGCCCGACAATCCAACCTACACTGGGCAGTTTAGCGTAACCAAAAACATAATCGTCGCCGCCGACAGTACAAATTATATTTCCAGAATCATTAGATAAAATTGTGTTAAGATGTTCCGGCGTGTCGATAATGCCGCTAATATTTTCAACACCTTTAAGCGCGGGATCATTTGTTGCAATTATAACGCCTTCCGCGTCCATAAAAGTTGCATAACCGACGCCGCGATATTTAATGCCGTTAGCTTTTTCTCCTAAAATGTCAAGCCCAATATCTTCACAAACAGCTCCGACGAAAGTAGTTCCATTCCTTACGGGAGTAACAATCGACACTAAAATTTGATGAGTGTTAAGGTCTTCGTAAGGTGACGTTACAAAATAATCTTTTCCCGTATCCTTAACGCTTAAATACCAAGGACGTTGACGCGGATCAAGTGAAGTTAATCCATGTATGTAACTCGTAAACGTGCCGTCTTCAAGACCAACGCCCATATCGATAACTTCTTTGTCATAAGTTGAAAGCGACATAGTGTCTTTAGCTTTAATTCTGGTAAAATCTCCGTTAAAATGGCTGTAAAGTGCAGCTTGTGATTGCGCTATTGAAATTCGTTTAGCCATCCAGCCATCCATATCAGCGGCGGCGTGTTTCATAGTTGTGTTGACTTCGATATTTAAACTTTCGTTAAGTTCCCGTGAAGCAGTAATATATCCTACAAAGGAGATGAGCAACATAAAAACTGTCACGACACCTGTTAAAATTATGAATTTTTTTCTAATGCTAATGTCTCTGAATCCCATAACTTACGCTCCTTTGAAAAATTTTAATTACGCATTATCACAAAACCATTTGGTCAAGTCGCTTTCCGCCCGGTACCATTGGCAGAACATTTTCATCTTGCGGTACATAAACGTCGATAACTGCCGCGCCTTTTGAAAATAAAATCTCCGGCAATTCCGTTTCAAGTTCTTCAGCCTTCGTCAATCTGTATGCACGAACGCCCATAGCTTGAGCGATTTTTACCAAGTCACGCTTAAGATTTAATTCAGACGCCGAATAATGATGATTGTAGAAAAGCCGTTGCCATTGTCCGACCATTCCCAAAATAAAATTGTGAACAATAACAACTTTAACGTCAATATTATTATCGGCAATCGTCGCCAACTCTTGAATATTCATCATAATTGAACCGTCGCCGGTGAAGAGAATAACATTTTTATCAGGGCAGGCAAGTTTAGCACCCATTGCAGCAGGAAGTCCGAATCCCATTGTACCAAGTCCGCCGCTTGTCAAAAATTGACGTGGAGCGCGTGCCTTAAAAAATTGCGCCGCCCACATTTGATGTTGACCAACGTCCGTAACTGCTATTGTATTTTCGTCGGCAAGTTCGCTGATTTTCGTGATAAGTGCGCCGGGTTTAATTACGTCGCCTTCCGATTTGTAACTGAAAAGATGTTTTAAACCTTCCGCCAAAGTTTGATTCGTCCAGCCGCTGAATTTATCGACAAAATTTATTCCCGACTCCTTAAGCTTATCGCGCAGAATCGGAAGAGAATTTTTTAAGTCACCCAAAACTTTGTAATCGACTTGGACATTTTTATTAACTTCGGCTGGGTCAAGTTCAAAGTGAACAATCTTAGCGTGCGGAGCAAATTCAGCAACTTTACCCGTTACCCTGTCGCTAAATCTCATTCCTATAGCCAAAAGTAAATCGCAATTTTGAATCGCCATATTTGCACCGTAAGAGCCGTGCATTCCGGCGAAACTCAAGTAACCTTCGCGGTCTGGTTCAATCGCGCCAATGCCCATCATCGTCGACGTTGAGGGACAGCCGAGAATATCTAAAATTTCGCGAAGAACATTTGATGTTTCAGAAGAAATTACGCCGCCGCCTGCAAAAATTAATGGGCGTTGAGAATTTTTAATCGCCGTTACAACTTCGTCGACAGATTTTTCATCAACGGGATTTTTATCCGTGTACCCGCGCAGATTAATTTTTTCGGGATATTCAAATTCAATTTCCGTGTTGAAAACGTCCGCTGCAATATCAATACAAACGGGAGCAGGTCTGCCCGTCCGTGCAATGAAAAAAGCTTCCTTAACGACGCGCGGCAATTCGTTAGCGTCTCTTACAAGATAGTTGTGCTTTGTAATCGGCGTGGTGATACCGCAAACGTCGACTTCCTGAAAAGTATCTTTGCCAATACCGCGATTGGCAACCTGTCCCGTAATGCAGACAAGCGGAATTGAATCCATATTTGCGGTTGCAATGCCGGTTACAAGATTAGCCGCGCCGGGTCCTGAAGTCGCAATGACAACGCCGACTTTTCCCGACGCACGCGCATAACCGTCCGCCGCATGTACCGCGCCCTGTTCGTGCCCCGTCAAAATGTTGGGGAAGTTCATTTTATAAATTTCGTCATAAAGTTTGAGTACGACGCCGCCGGGATATCCGAAAACTAAATCAACGCCTTCTTTCTTTAAGCTTTCTAAAAGTGCTTTCGCTCCATTCATCTTCAAAAAAATTCCCTCCATTATTGCAAAAAATTTTTTTATGAATTATAATTTAGTTACTAAAAGAGTGGTCGATTTTTACGCGTCGACTTCCTCTAAAAACTGATTGTGTTGATAAATTTTTGGAAGTCGTGCTTACTAAATTACACCGAGAAACCCCGTTTTTAGGCATTAGGGGGGATAAGGCACAAAAAACTTACAAAAATTTTTCCTATAGCTTAAACTACGAATATCGGGGAAACGGTTGTAGCTAAGGCTTAAAGGCACCCGATTTGGGAAACCTCAATGCTGCAAATAGAAATATTTGCAGGGCTGTCGTCAACCAGCCGAACGCGGTGGCTTAAGCTAACTGCAAGCCCCTGAATTTATTCGTGGGGTAGTTGACGAGAGGAAGTCGACAATCGACCACGCGAAAATTATTTTACAACAAACACAATTAAACGGCAAGAAAAATTTTCCCTTCGCGCTATTGTGGGCGCGATTTTTTTTGAAATTGCATAAATTTGATATTTTGCCTATTGACATTTTGACAATAAGGGATTATTATATGCCGCGTGTTGAAAATCAGCTTTTGGCTTTTAAGCTTTAGCATTAAGTGCAGAGCTTTGGGCTTTAGTTGAGAAATAATATTTGGGAGGCAAATTTTATCATGATTAAACCGCTTGGTGACAGAGTTGTTATTGAAGTCGCCGAAGTTGAACTTAAAACAAAGAGTGGCATTATTATGCCTGAAACTTCAAAAGAAAAACCGCAAAAAGGTAAAGTTATTGCCGTCGGTACAGGAAAACTTCTTGATAACGGCAGCCGCGCAGTTCCCGAAGTCAAAGTTGGCGACGAAATTATTTTCAATAAGTATGCCGGCAGTGAAGTCAAAGTTGACGAAAAAGATTATCTCATCATTCGCGAAAGTGATATTTTAGCGATTATTTAATCCACTGTCTTAGAATAAATTTGGAGGTAAATTTTTTAAATTATGGCAAAAGAAATTTTGTTTAATGAAGATGCTCGTCGTGCACTTGGTCGCGGCGTTGATGCTCTTGCAAATACAGTTAAAGTTACGCTCGGTCCGAAGGGTCGTAACGTTGTACTTGAAAAAAAATATGGCGCACCGACAATCACAAATGACGGCGTAACCATTGCTAAAGAAATTGAACTTGAAGATCATTTTGAAAATATGGGCGCACAGCTCGTTAAAGAAGTTGCAACGAAAACTAATGACGTTGCAGGTGACGGCACAACTACCGCTACACTTTTGGCGCAGGCGATTGTTCGCGAAGGTATGCGCAATGTCGTAGCCGGTGCTAACCCGATGATTATCAAGAAGGGTATTGAAATCGCCGTTAAAAAACTCGTCGAAGAAATTAAAAATTCTTCTAAGAAAGTCGAAACTAAAGACGCTATCGCGCAGGTTGCGGCTATCTCTTCCGGCGACGAAGAAATTGGACAACTTATCGCTGACGCTATGGAAAAAGTTGGCAAAGACGGCGTTATTACCGTTGAAGAGTCCAAGACCATGATGACCAATCTCAACGTCGTTGAAGGTATGCAATTTGATCGCGGTTACATTTCTCCTTACATGGTAACCGACGCTGACAAAATGGAAGCTGTTCTTGATGATCCTTTCATTCTGTTGACTGACAAGAAAGTTTCTTCAATCGCTGATATTATGCCGATTCTTGAGCAGATTGTTAAGAGTGGCAGACCGCTTGCAATTATCGCTGAAGATGTTGACGGCGAAGCACTTGCAACTATCGTTGTAAACAAACTGCGCGGCACGTTCAAGGCTCTTGCGATTAAAGCACCTGGCTTTGGTGATCGTCGTAAAGCTATGCTTGAAGATATTGCGATTTTGACGGGCGCAACTGTTATCAGTGAAGACGTTGGACGTAAACTTGAAAGCGTAACTTTTGAAGATTTAGGAACTGCTCGCCAAATTCGTTCCACGAAAGAGGAAACTACGATTGTTGACGGTAACGGCGACAAGCAAGCAATTTCTTTCCGTGTTGCACAAATTAAAAAGCAAATTGAAGAATCCACCAGCGATTTTGATAAAGAAAAACTTCAAGAGCGTTTAGCTAAACTTTCGGGCGGCGTTGCTGTTATCGAAATTGGCGCGGCTACTGAAGTTGAAATGAAAGAAAAGAAACTTCGTATTGAAGATGCGCTTAATGCAACTCGTGCGGCAGTTGAAGAAGGTATCGTTGCAGGCGGCGGCACGACTTTTGTTGATATTCTTCCTGTACTCAATGACGTTAAGGCAGAAGGCGACGTTAAAGTCGGTGTTGAAATTGTTAAACGTGCTATTGAAGAGCCTGTCCGTCAGATTGCTAACAATGCAGGTCAAGAAGGTAGCGTAGTTGTTGAGGCTGTCAAGAAGGCTGGTAAAGGTATTGGCTTTAACGCTTTGACAAATGAAATGGTTGATATGATTGGCGCGGGTATCGTCGATCCTGCTAAGGTTGTACGTTCCGCTTTGCAAAATGCGGCGTCAATCGCGGCAATGATTCTTACGACTGAATCACTTGTTGCTGATAAGCCTGAACCTCCGGCACCTCCTATGCCCGGCGGAATGGGCGGCGGCATGCCCGGTATGATGTAAAAATTAGTGAATAGTGATCAGTTGTCAGTGAATAGTACTATTAACTATTTACTATCAACTATTCACTAAACAACACTTTTCTGTAGTTCAAATTGGACTGCAGATTTTTTTTTGGAGGAAAAATTTTGGACACACAAGGACTTACAATAATTCATACAGGCAACGGCAAAGGAAAATCTACGGCGGCATTTGGATTGGCTCTTCGTTCATATGGCGCAGGACTTAACGTCTTAATTATGCAATTCATTAAGGGTAAAAAAATTTCCGGCGAATTAAAAGCTTTGGAATTGCTCTCAAAAATTCCAGCTGATAACAAAATTGAAATTCGCCAATGCGGTTTAGGATTTATCGACAAAAATAATTTTGATGAACATAAACAGGCGGCAGAATCATCGTTTGAAATTGCCCGCGCAGAAATTTTATCAGACACGTGGGATTTAATAATTTTGGACGAAATAATTTATTGCGTGAAATTCGGATTGCTGGACGTTGAAAAAGTTTTGGAGCTGATAAAAATTCGTTCGCCGAAATTGCATTTAGTCTTGACGGGACGCGACGCTCCACAAATTTTAATTGACGCGGCAGATTTGGTAACCGAAATGAAATTAATAAAACATCCCTTCCAACGCGGAATAAAGGCACAACGCGGCATTGAATTTTAATGCGCGGCAGGAAAAATTAAAATCTTTGTGGAATTAGGCAGGACAAAATTTACTTTGAAAAAAATTGGTGGTAAGTATGGCATTAACAAAGCTTGAAAAAAATGCTGACAAAAAATTTATTTGTCCAAAATGCGGCAAAGAAATGCGCTATGACGCGGGCGGCACCGTAAAAGTTAAAGACGGCAAAGTTGATATGGAAAGTGCTTTGCCTCGTCAAATTTGCGATGACTGCGGCGTTTTCTATCGTGAACTTTTGAACACCGGCTATTATGACGTTTTTGATTTGCCGCCGGAAGAAAAGTAGGCTAAAAAGAAAATTCTTTCCGTCGATGAAATGTCGCCTACGCAACTTTAAACGCGAAGCTGACGGTAAAATTGTTAGACTATTTCAGACAACTTGCTAAATGTCAAATAAACTGGTATTATAGCAAAAATTCTTGGAGGACGACATATGCAAAAGCGAAAAGGAATTAACTGGTTCTTCGTGTTAATGTTTGTGGTCGTCGCATATTTCACAACAGTTTTAGTTTCTCAACAAGTTCATTTGTCGCACGTCGGCGAAAGTAAAAGAATTGCGGATAAAAGACTTGAAGCGGCGCAGGAGGAGAATAGAAAACTTCATAAACAGTTAGATGAATTGCAAGATTTAAATAATATTGAGAGGATAGCGCGGGAAGATTTAGGGCTTGCGAAAAATGGAGAAATGCCCTATCAACCTGCGCGGTAGTAAAGAATTTTCAGGAGGAAAAATTTTGGCTATTGAAGTAGGTAGCGTAGTCGAAGGAAAAATTACGAGGATTACAAATTTTGGTGCTTTCGTGGAGCTTGAAGACGATAAGTCCGGCTTGATTCACATTTCAGAAGTTGCCAATGAATACGTCAACGACATTAGCGATTTTTTACACGAGGGCGAAACGGTACAGGCAAAAGTTGTAAGCATTGATCCCAACAACGGTAAAGTCGCATTGTCTTTGAAAAGAATGAAGCCGCCTGTTCAAGAGACGGAAAAACCGACACGTGCAAATAATAAGCCTAAACCGCAAAAAAAACTTTCAGCGTCATTTGAGGATAAGCTGTCAAAATTTTTGAAGGACAGTGACGAAAGATTGACCGACTTGAAGAGAAAAACTGATTCAAAACGCGGCGGTCGCGGTTCTCGTCGTTCGGACTAACCCTTTGCAATTCGGCAGAGGTGATTTTTTGATAAAAAAGTTTATTGATTTTTGTCAATCTGAAAATATTTTTTATGACGATTTTGCTCCCGCGCAGAAAATTGTTGTGGCAGTATCAGGCGGCGCAGATTCACTTGCACTGGCGGATTTGCTTTACAATGTGCGTCAACGCTTTAAACTGCAACTTTGTATCGCGCATTACGAACACGGTTTACGCGGTCAAGATTCCCTTGATGACGCGGCTTTTGTTGAAGAATTTGCCAAAAATCTCGGCGTAAAATTTTTCTGCGAACACGGCGACGTTAAAAAGTTTGCGGCGGAAAATAAAATTTCGATTGAAACAGCGGCGCGTAAACTTCGATATAATTTTTTGAACAGAGTTAGGGAAGATTTAGATTTCGACGCGATAGCTCTTGCACATCACGCTGACGATCAGGCGGAGACAATTTTAATGAGACTTCTGCGCGGCGCAACGTCAGCAGGACTTTCAGCAATGAAATTTATCGTTGAGACTGATGATTACGGTACGTTACTTCGTCCGTTGCTACGTTTCAGAAAAGTTGAGTTGGAAAGTTACTGCGCACTACATGGACTTGTTCCGCGAATAGACGCAACAAATTTTGAAACCGACGCCACAAGAAATAAAATTCGGTGGGAACTTTTACCCGCACTTGAAAAGTTTAATCCAAACATTGTGGAAACTCTTTGCAGGTTGGGCGAAGTTACGGCGGATGAAGCTGACTTTATTGACGAGGACGCGGAAGAAGTTTTACCCTATGTGACAAAAAGGCTTCCTTCAAAAGAATACGCAATAGTACGCGATGATTTTTTAAGTTTGCATAAGGCAACGCAACGCGCTGTAATTAAAAAATTTTTAGCAGGCGTTACAGGCATTGAAGATTTTGGATTCGTCCACTTCGAGGCAGTCAGAAAAGTTTTGGTAAACGGTTTATCAGGCGTTGAACTTCCTCACAAATTCCGCGCAGATTTGCAAAAAGGTAAATTAACAATAAGAAAAAATATTTAATAGAAAGGTTATGATTAACTTGAGAACGAAAGAAGATTTCATCGAGCGCGTACTCTACACAGAGGAGCAAATTGCCGCTCGCGTAAAAGAACTTAGCGCGAAAATCAGCGAAGATTACAAAGACATTTCCAAGCCGCTGTTGACGGTGGGAATTTTGAATGGCGCGGTAATGTTTTATACTGATTTAGTCAGACGCATTACGATTCCCGTCCACTTCGACTTTATGATTGCGTCCAGCTACGACGCCAACACGCACACCAGCGGCAAGGTTAATATCCTCAAAAATCTTGACAACGATCCCAGAGGGCGCGATATTCTTTTAGTCGAAGATATTATTGACTCCGGCACGACGATGAAATATCTTATGGATTACTTCAAAGATAAAGGTGCGGCAAGCGTAAAAGTTTGTGCGTTGTTAGATAAGCCTTCGCGCCGTAAAGTTGAAGTACAAATTGATTATCGCGGATTTGAAATTCCCGACGAATTTATTGTCGGTTACGGGCTTGACTTCGCGCAACATTACAGAAATTTACCGTATCTCGGCATTTTAAAGCGTAGTGTCTATTCTAAATGAGGGAAAGGGGAATAGGGAAAAGGGATTAGAAAAATTTACCCTTAATTCCTGTTCCCTAATCCCTAGTCCCTAAAAAAAGGAGCGTTTTATTTGAATAGTTTTTTGCGAAATGTCGGCTTTTACTTACTGGTGATATTCGTGGCAATAACTGCATACGATTACTTTTCGGTAAAGCCGCAGACCGTTGAAGAGACGAGTTATTCGCAGTTTTTGCAAAGAGTCGATGAAGGGGAAGTTTCAAAAGTTGTTCTGACGAAAAATGCAATAAAGGCAACAAAGAAAGACGGCACAGAATTTACAACAATCGCGCCAGACTCCCCAATAGGCGATGAATCACTTGTCGGCAAATTGGAGGCAAAGGGCGTCGAGATAACCGCGCAAAATCCTAAAGAGCCGCCGTGGTGGATGACGCTCCTTTCTTCCTTCCTGCCAATAATAATTTTAATCGGCGTATGGTTCTTCATAATGAATCAGACGCAGGGTTCAGGCAGTAAGGTAATGTCTTTCGGCAAAAGTCGCGCAAGGCTTTCAAGCGGCGATAAAGTTAAGGTAACATTTAACGACGTGGCAGGCGCGGACGAAGCTAAAGAGGAACTTCAAGAGGTTGTAGAATTTCTTAAGCATCCGAAAAAGTTTAACGACTTGGGTGCACGTATACCTAAAGGCGTTTTGTTATACGGTCCGCCCGGTACAGGGAAAACTCTTTTAGCGAAAGCGGTTGCAGGAGAAGCAGGCGTAGCTTTTTTCTCAATCAGCGGTTCTGACTTTGTAGAAATGTTTGTCGGCGTTGGTGCGTCAAGGGTTCGTGATTTATTCGCGCAGGCTAAGAAAAATTCGCCGTGCATAATTTTCATTGACGAAATTGACGCGGTAGGTCGTCAACGCGGCGCAGGTTTTAGCGGCGGACATGATGAACGCGAACAAACTTTGAATCAGTTGCTGGTTGAAATGGACGGCTTTGCGGCGAATGAAGGGATTATAATCATTGCGGCTACGAATCGCCCTGACATTTTAGACCAAGCACTTTTGAGACCGGGACGTTTTGACAGACAAATTGTCGTCGATAAGCCTGACGTTAAAGGGCGCATTGCAATTTTGCAGGTTCACTCAAAAGGTAAACCGATTGCCAATGATGTTGATATGGACGTTTTGGCGCGTCGCACGCCGGGATTTACGGGCGCGGATTTGGCTAACCTTGTCAACGAAGCGGCGTTACTTGCAGCAAGGCGTGACAAACACGAAATTAATATGATTGAGTTGGAAGAATCTATCGAACGAGTTATGGCTGGTCCGGAGCGAAAGTCAAAAGTTATGAATGATGATGAAAAAAAACTTACGGCTTATCACGAAGGCGGTCACGCGCTTGTAGGTATGATGCTTAAACACGCTGATCCCGTCCACAAGGTTACGATAATTCCGCGCGGTCGGGCAGGCGGCTATACATTGATGTTGCCTAAAGAGGACAGAAGTTACGCGACACGTTCCGAACTTTTAGACAGATTGAAAGTTGCAATGGGTGGACGCGTTGCCGAAGAAATTGTTCTTAATGAAATTTCTACGGGCGCATCGCAGGATATTCAGCAGGCAAGCCGTATTGTGCGTTCAATGATTATGCAATACGGTATGAGCGATGTACTTGGTCCCGTTGCTTATGGCGGAGATCAGACGCAACAATATTTCGGACAAAATCCCCGTAATTATTCGGAGGAAGTTGCGGGCGAAATTGACAAGGAAGTTCATAAGTATATGGATGAAGCCTATCAAGCTTGCAGGGACATTATAAACGAACACCGCGCAGAGCTTGATGCGATTGCTAAGGCATTAATTGAGAAGGAAACTTTGACGGCGGCGGAGCTTAAGGCAATGGTTTTCGGTGAGGAGAAAAGCGGTTCAGATTCGGCGGTAAACTTAAGTAAAGGCGAAATAGAAAATGATTTACCTAAAAATGTGACGCAAATTTCAACGCCGATTTTCGATTCAAGCGGCTCTAATCCTACGCCGGTTTAAAAAAGTTTATAATCATAAAGAAATGGACGGTGAAAGTTAATTTGACGCTATCACTGTCCAATTTTTATTTTTAGAGGTAAATTTCGTGAGTTGATAAAAAATTTCTACCCACTTTAAAAAAATTTATGAGGTGAATTTCGTGAATTGGAAAAAAATTGCTGTCATTATTTACAGAACAGAAGAAGATGTTTATAACCAACTGGTTTCGTCGATAAAAAATCTTGTTGTGCCGAAAGGTTGTACGCTTGATATTTTGCCCGTTGAAGGTGAAGAAAAATTTGCCGCCTACAACGAAGGAATGAAAAAATCTGACGCCAAATTTAAAATTTACATTGACGAAAAAGTTTCTTTGCTCGACAAAAATCTTCTTCAAAATATCATGAAGTTATTCAAAGCAGATAAAAAAATTGGCGTCATAGGTGTAAGTGGCGCAATAAATTTTTCAACGCACGGAGTTTGTCTTGATTCGGCTAAACGTTGCGGAAAAGTTTTCATGGGTTCTGAAAAAAAATTAGTCAACTGGGGCGACATTAAAAGTGATTACCAAGAAGTTGAATCTGTAGACGGATTTTTAATGGCGACGCAATATGATTTAGAATGGCGCGAAGATCTTTTCCATTCAAATTCTTTCGGCGATAATGCGCAGTGTCTTGAATTTCGGCGCAAAGGTTACAAAGTTGTCGTAATGAATACTGATGAGCCAACTATTTGGTTCAATCAAGATAAGTGGATGATTGACGGTACTAGCCGTGAAAATTTCTTGAATGAATATTCGCAGGAACTTTTCCCGCTCGTTACAATTATGATTCCAACTTTCAATCGTCCGCATTATTTTAGGCTTGCTTTAGAGTCCGCGCTCAATCAGACTTACAGAAATATTGAAGTCGTGGTCAGCGATAATTCGACTGAAGATGATACGGAAAATCTTATGCAGGAATATCTTCAAAAAGATTCTCGAATAAAATATTTTCGTCACAAAGATTTTACTGCAAATGATAATTGGAATTGGGCGCGTCATTACGATAACCCTAAGGCTGAATATCTTAATTGGCTTATGGACGATGATTTATTTTATCCGCGCAAAATTGAAGTTATGGTGGAAATTTATCGCAACAATCCCGACGTTTCGCTTGTCACTTCGGTTAGAGATGTTATTGACGTTGACGGGCGCGTTGTGCCGCAGAGAATGCCTCAACCTGAAGCACTTAACAGAACAATGAAAGTTTCCGGCGATGACGCGGGTCGTATGATGTTCCATACCGGAAAAAATTATATTGGTGAACCTACAACAGCTTTGATTCGTAAAAAGTTTTTGCGCAATAATGATATGTGTTGGACGGAAGAAGAGGACGGTTTCTATTCGCTGGTGGACATTTCGACTTGGTGTCAACTCTTGACGCAAGGGAATCTGTTTTGGATACAAGATCAGCCGTTGAGTGCGTTCCGTCGTCATGCCAAACAGGTTACAAATTGGGCCGGCAACGGTGCAGTTTTTGAAACGAGTTGGGCACGAATTTTTAAAACGGCTTGGGAAAAGAAGGCGTTTATACATAATGAAAGGGAATTTCGTTACAGCCTTATAAATTGGCTTTACAGCGCGTCATTGCGTCTGGTACATGCATTTCAAGCAAATTACGAGGGCGAAGAACTTGTAACTTTGGAAAAAACTATGGAAGCGGTTGCGCATTCTTTGTATAACGATTACAAGATTGATTTGCCGCCGCGTTATTACGGTGAGAAGACTGACACCGGCAGACTTTCATAGGAAAATTTGTTATGATAGTAGAACTTGCTAGAGCAAAAATAAATTTGACGCTGGATATTTTGAAACTGCGCGAGGACGGATTTCACGAAGTCGAAATGATAATGCAGACGCTTGAACTTGCCGATGAAGTTGAACTTACCCGAATAAAAAGCGGAATTGAATTTAGCGTGGACACGTCGCAAATTGAAGGCGGAGAAAATATTCCGACTGATGAAAAAAATTTGGCTTACCGCGCAGTTTTGGCAATGCGTGAACATTGCGGAAAAGATTTTGGTGTAGTGATAAATCTACGCAAAAAAATTCCTGTGGCGGCAGGATTAGGCGGTGGAAGTGCTGATGCGGCGGCTGTTCTTCGCGGTATAAATTGGCTTTACGATTTAAACTTAAGCATTGAGGAACTTTGTAAAATTGGAGCGAAAATTGGTTCAGACGTTCCTTTCTGTGTTGTCGAAGGTACTTGGCTTGCAAGAGGTCGCGGTGAAAATTTGTATCAACTTGCGCCGTTTAAAAGTTATGCCGTTATATTGTTAAAGCCGCATTTAGAAATTTCTACGGCTTGGGCTTATAAGACTTTTGACGAATTGCCGACTGATTCGATTCATCATCCGCCAACTTACAGGATTATCGAATATTTTCGCGCAAGAGATTTTGATTCCGCCTTCAAAGTTTTTGGGAATGTGCTTGAACCTGTCGCACAAAAAGTTTTTCCTGAACTTGAAAGTTACAAAGCAAAATTGATAGAAGCGGGGGCGAAAGTTGCGTTGATGAGTGGGAGCGGTCCAACGATTTTTGCACTTGCTGATAAAGTTGATGTTGACAAAATTGTTGCAAGCATTGAAAATTTACCTGTTCAGATTTTTGTTACACAAATTTTTTAAATAAGGAGCATTTATGGGCAAACTTCAACCGATAAATTTAGATACATATCAACCGCTTAGAGAGGTGGTCTGCGAAGCTTTACGCGACGCGATACGTAAAGGAATTTTGGAACCGGGCGAAAGGCTTATGGAAGTGCAGGTTGCCGACGAATTAGGCATAAGTCGCACGCCGGTACGTGAGGCAATTCGTAAACTTGAACAGGAAGGTTACGTTATAATGATGCCGAGACGCGGTACATATGTTGCGGACGTTTCGGAAAGTGACGTTAAAGAAATTTTTGAGATTCGCTCGGCACTTGAAGGGCTTGCAACAGGACTTGCCGCACTTCGTATTGAACCTGAAGAACTTAAGACGCTTGAAAGTTATCTCGTCGAAATTGAAGGCTACATTAGGAAAAATGATATTGAAAAAATTGTAGAGACGGATATAAAATTTCACGGATTGCTGTATCAAGTCAGCCGCAATGAACGCCTTGTAGGTATTATCAGTAATTTAAAAGAGCAGTTAGCGCGTTTTCGTACGCTGTCAATGTCATATCCCGGACGCTTGCAGGAAACTTTAGAGGAACATTCCGAAATGGTAGAGGCTATTGCAAACGGTGATGTCAGTGCCGCACGTGATGCTGCTGAACATCATATGGAACGCGCAGAAAAAACTTTGCTTAAAGCTTTGCGTAAAAGTCGTAAAAGTGGTCAGTGATCAGTGGTCAGTGGATAGTATCAGAGGGTGAAACTAAATTTATGCATATTCGCAGTTACAAAGACTTGACTGTATGGCAGAAGTCTATGGATTTAACCGTTGAAGTTTACCAATTGGTTAAATTGTTGCCCAAAGAAGAAACCTATGCATTAGCAGATCAAATGCGTCGCGCGGTAGTTTCAATACCGTCAAATATCGCTGAAGGTCAAGAAAGAAATTCTACACGTGATTTTCTGCGGTTTCTGTCTATAGCGAGAGGTTCGCAAGCTGAGTTGGAAACGCAACTGCAAATTTGTGAAAGATTAAATTATATTTCAGCGGAAAAATTGCAAATTGCGTTTGGATTATGTGACGAAGTGAATAAAATGTTGAACGTGTTCATTAGCAAATTGAAAAATAAACTGACCACTGACAACTGATCACTGATCACTTAAAAACGACCGAAGGGAGTTATTAACAGTAGCTTAAAATATAGACCATTATGTACAAAAGTAGATAAAAAGGACGAATAAATATGCAGAGAGGTTATAAGGTAGAGATTGAACCGACGCCTCAACAGGCAT
>JAFZIV010000034.1 GCA_017554235.1 Selenomonadaceae bacterium | reverse complement strand
TTAATCCGATTCTTGCAGATAAAATAATTTCGCTGATTAACGGTAGTGATCATGAAGGACAATTTGTATTTACGACGCACAATGTTTTACACTTGAATTTGGAAAATTATATGAAAGAGCAGATTTTTTTTGTGACGAAAAATCTTGAAAATTTGAAATCAGAAATTTATTCGTTATCGGAGTTCGATGAAGTAGAATATAATTCAGAGGTAAATCTGTATGAAATTTATTTACGTGGAGTTTTGGGAGGAACGCTAAGTGAGTAAAACACAGAGACAGCTGAAGAAAAAATTTGTATTATTTTGCGAAGGAGATACGGAGTACAATTATTTTGACGCGATAAGAAAAATCCCGAATACAGAAATAAGTATTCACACAATAAATATGCACGGCGGTGGCTACAAAAATTTTCTGTCAGAAATAAAAAAGAATGGGAAATTAAATAGACAAGCAACTTTTATAATTGTTGATGGTGACCGTGCGCAAAATATTCCCGAAGAAAAAGATGCTTTAAAAGAGCTTATAGAATATTGCAAATTGCAAAATACAAAAAAGAATTTTCCACCATTTTTTCTGATAGTGAACTGTCCAGATTTTGAGTACATTGCTTGCCTTCATGATGAAAATTATAAAGGCGGAGACACCGAAAAGCACATCACGAAAATTTTTGGATTTAAGAGTCTGGAAGAGTTTAAGCGGCGGACAGATATATACAATTTTCTGCACAAAAATTCCCGATATCATGAAATTATGCTTAAAAAAATCGGCAACCAAAAATTCATTAAAAATGAGTACAGAAAAAATTTAGTTATAATTTCGGTATATCAAACGATAGTCGAATGGGAATTGCTCAGCAATAAAAATTCCAACATCAACGAATTTTTTGAGATTTTAAGTTGATGAAAAAAGTTATTCGCGCAACCACTTATAAACTGTGGGACGAGAAACTTTATAGCGTTTAGCAATTTCTGTAACAGTATAAGTTCGTTCATAGTAACCTTGTTTGTAAAAATCGAAATCTTTTGGACGTTTTTTTGCATTGCGCCCTTTATATTTTCCAGCGGCTTGAGCAAGCTTAATCCCTTCTCGCTGACGCTGTAAAATCAATTCGCGTTCAAATTCAGCGATTGCGCCAAAAATTGTAAGCATAAATCTGCCTTGCGGTGTAGAAGAATCTAATTGTTCCTTTAAGCTTCGTACTTTGACATCTTTTTTGGTCAGAGTATCAACGATATTGAGCAAATCGGTAGTTGAGCGAGCAAGTCGCGAAAATTCAGAAACAATCAATTCGTCGCCTTCGCGCAAAAAATTCATCATCTCGTCAAATTTAGGACGTTTAGCAGATTTAGAAGAAACTTTATCGACAAAAAATTTTTCAACGTCAGCTTTATTTTTTAACTCGACAATCTGACGTTCCTCACTTTGTTCCACAGTTGATACACGAACATATCCAACGCGCATAAAAAATCACCTCTGTCAAAGTTTAACCTATGGCGGAGGTTTTATCAATATACGATTAAGAAAATCATTTTCAAATGTAAAAATAAATTATGGACACCGATTTTTTACAAAATTATTTAAATAGAAAATTGGAGAAGAATGTGTAAAATTAGAGTTAGCCTCAAATATAATGATAACAAATATAGGCATTACAATCCGAATTGTTCAAAAGATGATTGAGTAAATGTAAATGACCAATGCGCAAAAGAAATAATTGCTTTACCATCGCCATAAATCAACTCTCTAATCGTATTGGAATTACCGGCATTACTTACGTTATAGTCTAAAAATTCATCGGTCATTTCAGACATAGCTGGTATATCCACTTTTAAATTGTCCGCACTAAGTACAAGGTGATTATTTTCAATCGATTGGCGCATTGTGCCGGGCGTAATGTAATTTCCGAAAGAAAGTTTATCTTCATAGATATTTAAATCCATAAGCGAGATTGTTCGCGTATCACTGCCCAAAGAAAATACGTCCGAGCCATCGCCGCCCGTTACAGTTGCGCTTACGCCGTTAATCAGCAACTTATCGGCATTTTTCGTCGCAGTAACATTCCATCCGTCCGTTAAGATAACCGTTTGCTGTCGGTCAGTATCGCTATCCGCAACGTAAACATTTACCTCATTAACTGCGCCTACAGTTGTATCATTACCTAACGCGCCAGTAGTCTGAAATATAGGCGTCGTGTACGCATCAGAATTTTGCGTGGCGACAAAATAACCTGTCTGATTTTCTGGCACAAGATTAAGGTCAACGATATTCACAATATCTGTAGTAATTTCGCTAAATATAGAAGGAAATCCAGAGCCCAACAAATAAAATTTTCCGTTTGTATTATTTGCAAGTGATTCCCATTCGGTACGGCAATCTCCTTCAATGCCAACAACGTCCATAACAATTTCACGCGACTTCAAAGTATTATCAAGGTTCGTAGCATTAAACATAGAACGGTCGTCGCAATCTTCGTCTGTGACGACTATAAATCTTTTCGTAGTATTATCTTCGTCCGAAACGATAGACATTGCTTTTTCAACTGCAGTTAAACCGTATTCTGTACTTCCGTATATTGGAAGATTTTCTACCGCTGTCTTAAATTCATCAACATTAGAAGTCAGATAATTGTTACCGTCATTAGAAAAAGTGTGCGCGATCGCATCTGTTTCATATGAAATTAATCCGAAACGAATATTACCAACGCCGCTATTTTGCAGGTTAGTCACAAATGAATTTACATTGTTTTTCACATCAGCAATATAATCATTCATACTTCCGCTTACATCGATGATAAAAACAATGTCATAGTTTTTCCCGCCCGTTACAGTAGGAGATGGCTCAACTGTTCCAGCAAATTTGCCGTCTACAATCTGATAGTTTCCCGTTGCACTGACAATACTACCATCAATATCTGCGAGGGAATTTGTGCCGGAAAGTACAACCGTACCATTCCATGCGCTACCTATCGAAGTTCCTTCCGTATAGCTTACAAGATTTGCAGACGTATTTGCCAAATTTGACTTAAAAGTTGCTCCATTAATTGTTACTGCATCCGTGCTGTTGAAAAGATAATTTGCATTACCTGAACCTACATTGATATTATCGCCGCTCCCTGCAACAATTGAAACACCGCTTAAAGTATCAATAGAACTTATGTAAATAGTATCTGCGCCCTCGCCGCCATCGATGGATACAGTAGAACCACCATATCCTTCTTGACCGCCAATTCCATAATTGCCGCCGTAAATGGAAATTAAATCGTTACCAATGCCGCCTGTTATCGTGACTTGAGAAATATCAATGCCTTTATCGTTATCGGCGTGAATAATTATCTTATCGTCACCGTCGCCAACATCGATTGAAACAGATGACCTATCGGTCATTCCCGCAGTTCCGCCGTGAATGCCTTCGTTACCTCCATAAATGCTAACGGTATCATTTCCAATTCCGCTACCGATGGAAACGGTTGAAGGGTGAATACCGTCAACACCACCATAAATATTAATGGAGTCGTCACCTTCACCGCCTTCAAGCGTGACGCTGGAAAATTCTATGCCGTTGACACTTCCAGAAATGCTGACTGTATCATTGCCGCCATTGCCGTAAACTGCGCGGACGGTATTGTCTATTGTACCAGCTTGAATAGTTTCCGCGTTGTCTGTTCCATTAGCAACATTATTGTTATTGTCGATAACGGTTAAACCTTCGCTGGCAAAAATAGTTGCCCAGCCGCTTGTAACAGTCGTATCTGTATCAACCGGCGGGATTGTTGGAGTATTTCCTCCTTCGGAAAAATTAATTATGTCGCCGCTGGAGTTAATCGCTGTTATAGCAGTATCCGTAGCGTTGACAAGGCGTATACTTCCGTCACCTATGTTTATGATAATATCGTTGCCGCTAGCTACAGTCGAAGGTGTACTAGTGGAATCAATTTTTATCGTGTCATTGGCAGAATAGCCGTAAATTGTATCTGCGCCATCGCCTTCTGAATACAGAATAAAATCTCTTGCTTCTAAAGTAGTAGGAGCTTCCGTGTCAGCAAAAATTATCGGTTTTAAAGTGATATTATCGTTACCGGTACTTGCATTTATTGTAAGGTTACTATTGGAATAAGCTCCAATATAATCATCACCGCCGCCCGTATTTATTTCAGAGTTATAAAAATATACTATGGAGACAGTGTCACTACCACTTCCTGCATTTATGGTTGCGTTGCTGACGACAGTAGACGAAGGAGACAACCCTGCTGTTGCAGCTTGAATTGAATTATCACCATCGCCGGCATTGATGAAAGTGCTTCCAGAAGTAGTAAATGAACTACTTATCGTGTCATTTCCTTTGCCGGAAGTTATTGTATTAGAACCTTCCCCGCTAAGAACATTATCTCCGTCACCAGCGTTAATAATAACGTTATTTTTTATGGCGTTAATTGTGTCGTTTCCGCTACCTGCGTTGATGGTAGAATTGTCACTATAACCAATAACAAGATTATTATCTTCGCCGGCAATAATTACATTGTTACTGCCGTTATAATCGTTGATAACATCATTTCCGCTATAACCATAAATGGTAACATTAGAGCCGCCGTTATTAGTCAAGGAATCAACATCATTGGTGCCGTTAATTATTGTGTTACTATTGGAATTACTGATAGTTGCCATAAAATATACTCACCTCGTAATTTAAATTTATCACGCATTAAATCGAACGTTGCATTCTTGCCATAGCGTTAAAGCCACGCTGATAACCAATCCAACCAGTCGCGTTGATGTCAAGTAACCAAGGATTATCTCTATTCGGTTTAATCTGCCAACCAAATTCCAACATACCGCTTGAACCCTTTGAACCATCGGAATGTTTGCTATAATCGATAGCCGTAGCCGTTGCGCCGGACGTTGATTCGTACTGCCAAGCAAGCCCCGTATAAACTCGGCTAATATCACTTGTCTTCGTCGTAAAACGATAACCTATTCTCAATTTTTGTGCGTGGACAGAACTAAAATCTACGTGTTCACCGCTGGATAAATCTGACTCCATAGAACCTTGATGTGCATAAGAATAAATTCCGTAAATGTCTAAAACATTATTAGCATTGAATTTTTTAGCAACACCCAAGCGAATATGACTGGCAAATACAGGCGAAGTCATTTCATAAGTTACACGAGTAGGTTCGCCTTGAATGAGAAAATCATTGGACGCAAAAGTATTTTCTGCGCGTCCTCCGCGTAAACTAGCCTCAAAATAAAAACCATTATGGTTCAATTTTCGAGCAATAAATCCGCCAGCCGTGTACTTCGTCAGACCATTTCCACGAATGCCATTAGGCAACTGGCTATCATAACTTCCATGAGCGTATTCAACTATCGGAGCAATAAACCAAGTCCCTGCTTTGCTGTCCAGCGAACGTGCTAATCCAAAATCGAAATTGCCGCGCTTAGTGTTAGTCCAAGTGCCATCGCCGGTTTTAGTCTTAAGTTGTCCGCCGCCCGCGTGAATAAATATATTAAAGCCGCTTGTTTGATGAACGTCAAGCGTATCTTCTGCTTGACTTTTTTCTTTGTCCTCGTCATCGCCCGTAGAAATTGGATAATCCAAAGGATTATCTATAGGATTGTTTATAGGATTTTCAACGAAGCTGTCGTTTTTTTCTGTAGAAGCTTCTTCGTTGAAACCGCCGATTTTTTCAATCATCATATCAGTAAAGGGATCTGGTACATCTACAGGCAAATATGCAAATTCGCGTGAAGATTCGGGAATAGGATTATCCGTTGTACCAATAGGCTCACCAACAGTCGCAGTTAATTCTGTTCCGTCAGCGTTGGTTGCAAGATTCATGGCATAATCTACCGTACTGCCACGCGTAATTGTGCCGCCGTCATATGAAGCATTTCCCGTACCATCTGCACTGCTTGCAAGCTCGCCGTAATTTGTCAACTCGGTATTTATGCCATTTTTATTGTATATAATGCTGATAGTGTCTCCTGTCGTAAGTGGAGAATCACCATGCATTTGCAATCCAATTCGATCAAGTCCCAAATTTGTCGTGTCCCCTGTCAGATTCAAGATTCTATCGCCACTTGCAAATTCGTAGGGAAGGAAAAAATTTATTTTATCAAAGCCACTGATATTCTGTGCAGTAATTCCCGAAGTGTAAATGTTGAGAAAATTATTTAATGAAGTGTAATTATCCGTAGCACTGCTAATTCCGATTAAGTTTGCGCTACTAAGGTTAGGCGTTCCAAAAATATTAATAGTATTATTTGTAACTGAAACATTTGCTCCAGTGCCGACATCATCAATTTTTGCGGCGATCACATCTCCTGTAATTTGACCGCCATTTATATCTATGGAGTTATCGTGAATTGATGCTCCGTCCATAGGATAACGAACTTCGCCGCCTACAATTTCTCCGCTAATCATACCGTCATTTACAGTTACAGAGTTTTCATAAGCACTTTGTGTAAGAGACGCACCGCCCACTAATCCATTGGTAATTCTGCCGCCGTTGACTTCGACATAATTTTTATAAACATTACCGCTAAGAAAACGAGAATCACTAAGATCAAGAGCATTACCTATACCAGAATAGTAGTAAGCCACTTCGCCACCTGAAACGTAACTAATTGTTCCGTCGTTAATCACGACACGATTTCCGAAAACGTCCTGAGCACTGTTAGTACCGTCAAGCGCAAAAACGCTGAATGCACCAACTACGCCGTTAATTGTTCCGCCGTTTACCCAAATTTTTCGATTGGTCATAGCGTTAAATGTGGACGATGGACTGAAATCAAAGCCGGAATATCCGCCACAAATTAAATCGTATTTATTGGAATGCTCTGTAGTTACACCATCTTCTGTATACGAATCTTCCTCTACGACAATTTGTCCTGCCGCCTCGCAATTTACACTAATAAGTGGATAAAGCGACGCAGTTGCCAACGTCGCTAACAAAAGTTTTTTATATTTTAAAGTCACTTTGTCAAACCTCCGAAAAATATTTTGAGAACTTTTTAATCCCGCGCATATTTAACGCGGGCGTTTTTTCTTTTAGGAAAAAAATTTTAAGCCATAGGCATCACCTCTATGAAAATATTTTGAGAATTTTTTAATCCCGTGTGTAAATTTTATTTGCTTGGATAATTATTTGGCTCGTAGACCGTAAAGCCCTTGTTTCTGTCAGCTAACTGTGCCCAAGTGTAAAAGTTAAACATTATGGTATTTTTACCGTCGGTGTTAGCCTCGTAGAAGTAGCAACCTCTTCCGTCAGAAGGTGCGCCTGCGTAAATTGCCGTATGTGGAGCGGGAGCATTACCGCTACTGTTCAATCTGTGGCGACGCCCCATTTGGATTATTGCACCAGGTTTGACGTTCCAGAAAAGATTTTTAACGGCATTTGCGTCACCTGAGCCAAAATCAAAAAGTTGTCCGACTACATGAGAGCCAGGAAAATCTCTTGCACCATAATTTTTGTTTGTGTATTCATAAAGTCCCTGAAGACCAAACAAACGATTGTAAACTTTATTGGCAAACCCGCGACATTGTCCCCTGCCCTCATAGTGCGTTCCCTTTTGTAAGCCGTTACCACCTTGATTAGCGAGTTTAAGGACATCCATAAAGTTCATAATACCTGCGCCGTCGGGCATGTGCATATTTTCCGCATAAGAATGTTTAGGCGTTGCCGCAAAAATCAGCGTAAATGCCAACAACATAGCTATAGAAATTTTAATATTAGCAAACATTAGAAATCACTACTTTCCAAAAGTTATTTTTGTGTTTTAAAGTATTCTACCGAGATAAGCGTAAGGGTTACTGTTGTCGAGGGTCGGGTCATTAACACTTTTAGCTGCTGCAGAACGTTTTCCGTTTCGAACTTCTAAATGTATATGTGACGATGAAGCACCTTTACTTCCTTGACGACCGATAACTTGACCTTTATTTACGTATTGTCCAACGGAAACTGAAACCGGCTCCATATGAAGATATACGATAGTTTTATCATTAGCCGAATCGTAGATGGCTACTGTGTTAATTCTGTCACCACCGGCTTTTGTAACTGTTCCTGAAGCTATTGCGTGTATCTCTGCGCCATTTGATAACACCATATCGATACCTTCGTGTCTACCGGGCGTATTAACATAGCTATCAAAATCGCATGAAATATGTCCCCCTGAACGTCCGAAAACCGCATTTAAGAGTTTTTGTTTAACGTTATCGTCTCTATTGAAAACAGATTTTGGAACCCATCTGTCTTTCGTACCGTTCCTGACGGGGTAGCGCATGTAGTACGCATTAGCCGTTTCGCGAAGGATAGTGACTCTGTCGCCAGCGTCGACACGTTCACCGTTTCTGCGATCTGTTAAATTTTCATCATGATAAGCAGGCACTGTGTTATCTGCAACGTCAGGATACCCCGCAAATACCGTTGTCGACGAAAAAATCAACGTGAAGATAAACGCCAGCGTCATAAAAATTTTATTCTTGCCAAACATTTCAAATTTCTCCCTTCAAATTTAAAATCAAGGTTGACATCGGCTAACTACCCACAAGCAGACGCACCACCTCTTTTAAAATTTATCCTGTAATAATTTTATTGAACATACCAATAGGCTGTAACTTGAGCAAGTATCCTATCTTGATTATTTCCACATTGTTTTCCAATATAAGAGTTTGCTAATGGGCGACAGTCGCCAGAATATCCAGAAAGAGGATCACTGCAGTAAAAAGTATTTCCGCTATATCCCATAACCCAAACCGCATGCATACGTTGCAAATTTGCACAATGCAATACAATACCTTCGGGATGTTGATCCAAAAGTGATTTAAGAGTAGCACTTGAAATGCCTGATGTTTTGGAATGAGCAACTGACATACCCATATATGACCAACTCCACTTTAAACCACCACTCCATGCCGTATTTTTAATTGCCGATTCTGTGATAGATGACCAGGAGTTATTACCATTCAAATACGCCTTAGCTCTCAACATCATTGCAGCAGAAACTAAAGTGCAAGTATTATTACCCACTTGAGTTAAATAAATGGAAGACGGGAAACCTTTATTTGGATTTGGTATAGGTTGTGGTGGTATAGAAGTATTTACAATCCAACCAACTTTGTATCCGCTACCATTGTTAAGACGATAAAGAATTTGTAAGCGGCTTCCTTTGTCTGCTAACACGATTACACTTTCATTTGAAACACTACCAAAGACTTCATTGCTGTTTTGGGTGCGAAAAACTTGTCGTGAGCCACTTACGTTCATTGAACGATTAGAATAGGCAGGATCTGCACAAAGTTCACTTATTCTGAACCAACGTTCAACCCTTTTACCGCCCGAACCGGGATAGCTTCCGTAAGCCCAACCATCATGACGTACCTGCGTTACTGTAATTAAATCTACGTTTGGTGAAATATAACCTGCTCTCTGAGAATCTCCAGGTTGATTGTAAGTGTTTACTTGATGGTCAACATAGCAAGAAAAAGGCACATGGTCTACAATTACCCCTGCTTCCGCGCATTTTAAAGTACTTGTTGAAAAAATTAGAGTAAAGATAAACGCCAGCTCGACAAAAATTTTACTCTTGTCAATCATTTTAATTCCCCCCTCTATAAAATTAAACTTCCGGCGACTGACTAACTGCAAGCATACGCACCGCACTTAACGTACTTTAATCGCGATTAGATTACCAGCAACTTTCAATTTTACTTTCTTTCGATACTCTCCACTGCGGTTGCTCAATCCAATGATTAAAATGGTACATACCGCTTGAATATTCAAGACGAGGATCGCCGTTTCTGCCGTTTATGAACGAGACTGTTATGGTATAATTGGCATTTCGATCCAGTTTAATTTTTGTTGAGCCGTTTTTCCATGTGAAATTATTAACTTGCCGCCCGTCTTTTTTCACGACTATATTGTAATGACCGTAAAGAGTTCCTGCTTTATCTTTTGTACCGACATGGAAACTTGCTTGGGCTTTATTTTGCGACAAAACAATGTAGGGCTTAAAAAAACCCGTTCCTGTAGCGACATTTATTGTTGCGGTATTGGTACTGCCGCTAGTATCAGCAAATGCTGTTGTTGTCGAAAAAATCAACGTGAAGATAAACGCCAGCGCGACGAAAATTTTACTCTTGCCAAACATTTCAAATTTCTCCCTTCAAATTTAAAAATAAGGTTGACATCGGCTAACTAAGCGCAAGCATACGCACCACCTCCTTTAATAATCTTCAAGACGTTTGATCAGCAAATCGACCATTGAATAAGCCGCCTTCTTAATGGCGTTGTGAACACTAACTTGAGAAACTCTTGCCGTGCCAATTAATAAGTAAGCAATATTTGGTATACTGATTTTAACTTTGGAACTATCAGACTTACCTTCACCACGTGCCGCCGTCACAATTTCGCCTGTTTCAACATCCATCATTCGTGCAATTATCAAAGCCTTAACCGTATGGACATCAGCACCGTTAGAAATAATTTCCAGAGTAAAAGTATCGCTGTTCACGTCGTTGACATTACCGTAAATTATGTATCGGACACCTAAAATTTTTCCAATTTGCCGTGCTTTACTTGGCGGAATAATTCCCGTAGTGTCAAGCCCGTGTTCTGCTAAAACGTCTTCAAGATGATCTTTTGCCATCACTTTAAATTTTCCACTTTCAAGAAGTGCCTGAATAATGTATTCCGACACCGCCAAGCCAACATTATCTGTATTGACGCCGCCCGCCGCATTACTGAGTTTGCCAAAATCCATAACTGCAACCGTCGGCATCTCTTGAAATTTTGCTAATGCCGAATTTAACATTATCAAAATTAACATGCTAAACAATATTGTGCTAAGAAAAATTTTCATGTTAATCACCCTCAAACATTTTTTTTAAATTAGGGTCTTGACAGAGTTCATCCAAAACTATTTTATGCGTGACTATGTGCATTAAATCATGACATCGTATCTCCTTGCCTCGCTTACGAGATTCTAATTTTGAATATATTTTTTCCAATTCATTTTCCGTAGCAACCGCCTTACCACTCCAAATAACATTATTTTTTTTCTTGTCCAAAATATTCATCTCGCATGTAACATGAATGTTTCCAGCGACGCGATCAAGTTTTATTTTGCCGTAAATCTCGTAATCAATTTTAGGAAATTTTACTTCACTACCTTGAAGCTCTGCCTTTTGACGATTATCTTCCAAACATTTTCTATCCACGATTTGAAACTTACCAGTATCCATAAATTGTTCAATTAAAAGGTCTGATACCAACTCTCCCACGTCTCGTACTGGAATATCCGCGCCAACTTCTTGGTCAAACTTTTGGACAATAATAACCGGCGTTTTATTAGCCAAAGCTGTTGTCGAATTGAAAATCATCGTCAAAAAGAATATTACCGTCAGAAAGATTTTCATATCAATCACCTCACAAACAGCGAATTGTCCTTCATATCTTCCAGCAAAGCATCCACAATTTTATCTGCCGCCTTATTAATCGCCTTGCTGTAAAGCGCATCGCTTAAGTTAGAATGTCCGAAAGTTACAAGTCCTACGCTGATCAGTTGACTTTCACCAATTCCTAATACACGCTTGCTCCATATAACTTCACCAGTCGCCGCCTTGATTATGCGAATGTCACATTGGACGCCAATACCCTTAATTGTCATATTGACACCGCCAATTCCGCCCATGACATCCCCAAAACTTCCGCTGACAATGTTAGAGGCATAAGAGGCATAAGCTGCCGCCAATCCTGCAACTGCGCCCGAAATTATTTCTAAGTCTTCATTCATCCACGCGCCTGTACCGAGATTTATAATAGTTCCTTGTATAAGATATTCTGCGCCGTGATTTTTTCCGATTTCCGAAGTAATTTCAGGTGTTACAATTTGACCTACGCTTGCAGTAGCTATTGATTGAGCTTTATTTTCTTGAAAACCATCTCCTTCAAAAAATTCATTGTAATCATTGCTGGAAATTGCTGTGTCAAAATTTGTAAATTCGTCAACTTTTTCGTCGTATAGTCGTGCCTCCAAGTTTTCATCAATCGGTTCAAATTCTTTCAGATTAAATTTTTTACTGGCTATCATTTTTTCCAAAACTAAATCCGAAAGTCTATCTGCCGAGTTAATTGCATCATAACGCGTGTCGTCTGTGAACTTCATCAATACGCATGTAGGATTATCCTCTCGTGCGGCACTTGCTATACCCGTTGAAAAAATCATTGCGGCGATTAACATTGTTAAGAAATTTTTCATAATCACACCCGCCTTAAGAATTTTTATCACGCTTGGTATCGTCTTTAACACCAGCAGGAAGGCTTAACAACGTCTTGTCAGGCGTCGCTGAAAATTCGTTAATCTTGATAATGCAACGTCGACCTTCAATTTTTCCATCCAAAGTTTTGTAATATGATGCGGAAGAAATTTTTACAAGCTTATCACCGTCGAAATAATAGCGCACAACTTCCGTAATGCCGTCATTATCTGCGCGGTAATCTTCGTAAGATAAATTATTTTCGAGCGTTCCCTCTGCGATAAAATGATAGACCACCTGTGTGCTACTCTTATTAGCAGCAGGAATAATCGCATTCAGTAAGCGGGACATATCAGAATCTCCGTAACTTTGCCCTTCAACAATTTCAGCAAGATAATTTTTTTCGTTCGCCTTGACGTGATTTTTTTTTGTTCCAAAATATTCAACCTTGCCGTGTTTTTTATAGCGCGTGAAAAAAAAATCCTCGCCGTTTTTAGATAATCTACACATATAAAAATCTTCATTACCGACTTCTTCGTACCTGTTACTTCCCGCGCAGGTTATGATGCCGCTCTTTGGTTTATTAAGAAAATAATCATTGCTCTCAACAGCAAGCCCACTTTTACCGTAAAGTTCAACGCGATCACGATTAGTAACACGCGGTGCAGGTGTCAAATTATCGTAGCGGATTGTGTAGGAATTTCCCAGCAAAATTTCGCGATAAGTGTCAATTTTTGCGGCATTGACATTGTTTGAAAACATAAAAATTAGCAGGATAGCGATTAAAAACTTTTTCATAAAATCTCCTCCTCTAAAGTTCCGATTTGTACTGGTTTTTCGAGAAGGTCATTAATATCGCCGGTTCCTGCCGCGTAAATTTTTGTACCTTTATAGATTTTGAATGTACCTTTAGGAATTTCTGCCTGAAATTTTTTTATTTGTAAGACGTTCAGCGGATATTCATTACCGTTGCGTAGGATGTAACTTTCAATGCGAATAAGTTGTCCTTCTTTATAAATGGCATCATAAATCAGATTGGCAACGTCACCCCCCGTTGCAGTCTTGACTTCGCAAGCATAGCGGTCGCAGTCATAATCTTTCCCGAGAATATTTTTAATAAAACTTTTCTGAAATGTCGGCGCGTCAATAGAAGGTGTACTCCATCTGAAATTATCTTCCCAAAAAAATATTGCAAGTTCATCGGGTAACGCTAATTTTTGAGAAATTTTGTTCCAACCTTGACGCGGATCAAGATTTTCAGCACGTAAATTCTTTTCAGCGCATACATTAGCTTTATCTTTCTCGACGAAATTATAAAATTTTCCGTCTCGGTACATAACTTCAGGATTTTTATCTTCGCCACCAAAAATCATTCCCAAAGGATTAAGCATAGCGATTGCACCGTTCTCAAATTCATAGCGCATACGCTCGACTCTTGTACCATTTTTTTCAGCCAAGATTCTTGTGCCAAATTTGTCTTTATATTCTACATAAAAATTTCCTTCACGAAAAATTTTGCGATAATTTTCCGCCACAGATTGCTCCGCGTTGCAGATATTAAAATTCAAAAGGATTAAAGATATTATCGCAATTAAAAATTTTCTATCCATAACTTAAACCTTCCGCCTTTTAGCTGTGCCGTCTAATTTTGCAAGCAAGCCGTAATCTTTGTTATAAATTGCGTCAACCGTAGCCTTATAAAGTGCATTTCTGACTTGTACCATACTGTAACCTTGTCCACCAATGGTGATTCTATATTCAACGATTTTTGTATCTGAAACTCCGCCGCCTTCGCCTTCGACATAATAACCTTCCATAGATTCTTCTTCCGCTGAAAGATACGCATCTTCTTCGCTAGCATCTATCGGAATATCTACTTCGTCAGTTTTAGTTTCGTCCATATTAGTTTCGTCGGTTTTAGTTTCGTCCATATTAGTTTCGTCGGTTTTAGTTTCGTCCATATTAGTTTCGTCAGTTTTAGTTTCGTCGGTTTTAGTTTCGTCCATATTAGTTTCGTCAGTTTTAGTTTCGTCCATATTAGTTTCGTCGGTTTTAGTTTCGTCCATATTAGTTTCGTCAGTTTTAGTTTCGTCCATATTAGTTTCGTCAGTTTTAGTTTCGTCTTCCTCGCCGTTCTCGCCGAAATAATTAACTACTTCCTTCCGCAAAGAAAAATCCACATTCGTCCGAGCAGATTCACCTGTACCGCTGACTGCCATTACAACAGTACCGTCCTCAAGATCAATAATTCGTAATGTAATATTTGCAATGACTGTGTATTTATTAAAACCACCTCCAATACTTGTATTTCTTGATGTTTCTGAATCACTTCGTGCAACGGCACCGCTACCAGTGAATCCGCTTTTCTTTGTGCTTAATCCCGTGATACTACCTGCTACTAAATATTGCGCTCCAGCCAACTTTCCGACCGCCACCGCTGTTAAAGGATCAACGAGTCCCGATGCATTAAGGCTGTGTTCTGCAAGAATTTCCTTCATTTTTTCGCGTTCAACGATTTTAAATCGCCCCGAGTCCAAAAATTGTTCCATTAAAAATTCGGAAACGATTGTTGCGTCTTCTAACCTTAATCCGATAGACTTTGACGCTTTATCTTCATACGGCAAAATTGCCAATCGCGGTGTATCCTTTAATGAAGTCGCACGCGCAGATTCAAGATTGAATGCTAGAATCAATCCCAGAATTAACATCATCATAACCTTTTTCATCTTCATTGCTCTCCTCCTTGTCAGAAAAAATTAACTTACAACTGTTGCCAGAAAGCTTTTCTACATAAAAACTTAAATTTGTGACTTCCTTAAGCGATTGCACAATCATACTTGGTGGTTGATATGCCTCGACTGAAAGCACCATCGTTTTTTCATGTTGTTCACGAATTTTGACAAAGTTCACGCTATCCACTGCGCGAAGGTCTTCAATAATTTGGTCAAGTTTTTCATAATAATCGGCAGTTATCGTAAACAAAAATTGTGACGTCGTCTGACTGCTTAAATTTTTAAAAGCAGTCTCTAATTTATTCGCAGCTTCATTCGCCGCAATCTCAACCGCTTTATCGCTGGCTCTAGAAAAATTATTTCCAAAACCAATACCGCGCGTCGTAAATGTACTGATAATTTCTCCGGTGTCATAAATAATTACGTCAACTTTCAGATTAACTTTTACGCTTTTCAATGGACTATCAATAGTATCGCCTGTCCGATAATCAATAAATGAAATATCATTTTCACTCTGACTACATCGCCCTATAACAAGATAATCTGTTACGCTATCAAGACTGCTTATAAATTCTTCTGGATAGCCATTGTAAACATTCTCCAAAAGTTGTGCGTCGTTAAGCTTTATAGCATGATTGGCATCAATCACCGGCTTAAACCCCATATTCAAAAGTTTCGCGTTTAAAATGTTTGTTGTAATTCCGTTATGAATTATTTCACCTCCATAATCTTCAAGCACAATAACGATTACACGCGAATCATTCAGTTTATTACCAAAGCCTCTGTCCAATTCTTCAGCACAAACGGTATTGAACATAAACATAAGGAATACCGCTATCAAAAATAATATTTTTTTTGAAACTCCCATTTATACTCACGCTCCTAAATTATCTGAAATTATAAAATCCATTCGCCCTTTTGTAAAGAATATTAGATTAAAATTCTCTTAAAAAGGGCTTAAACTTTTATCAGTCTTAAACTCATTTATGGTGATATTAAATGAGGAGACTTAAAGAATTGAGACGTCAGCAAGAGCGAACTCAAGCCGATCTTGCTAAACTTTTGGGTGTCAATAGAACCGCTATCAGTAAATTAGAGCTCGGACAACAACAACCAAATGCTTTACAATTACTGAAATTAGCAAAATATTTTAATGTAAGTGTTGATTTTTTACTTGAATGTGAACACGCTGAAGACTCCAATGATCCTTGTGATTTAATGAATATTTTGAACTGCGAACATCTTTTTATCGGAAACCATCAGTTGACTTTGGAAGAAAAAAAAGTTATCAAGGGCGTTATCAAATCAATTTTTTGGAGATATGTATAAAATTTTTCCCCCTGATTATGTGTCAGGGGATTTTTTTGCTATAATCTAAAAAATTTACGAAAGGAGTTTACTTATGACTTTTGATGAAATTCTTGAAAAATACCGTCAAGAATTTGTATCGGAACACGAAAAAGGTACGCGCTTTGAAGTTCTGATGAGAAATTTTTTGCTGACATATCCGCCGTATCGGGGGAATTTTTCTGACGTTTGGCTTTGGAAAGATTTTCCGTACAAAAATGATTTAGGCGGCAAAGATTTAGGTATTGATATTGTCACAAAAACTTTTGACAGCGAATTTTGGGCGGTGCAATGCAAATGTTATGCCGAATCTTCTTACATGGATAAGCCCGCCGTTGATTCTTTTATTGCTACGTCTTCAAAAATTTTTCAAGGCGACAAAAAATTTTCAGCGCGGCTCTGGATTTCTACCACAAATAATTTTACAGATAACGCCGAAAAAACTTTGCAGAATCAATCGCCGCCCGTTACTCGTCTTGGTCTTGAAGATTTGCGCAATGCCGCAGTCGATTGGGAAAAACTCGACGCAGGGATTTTCGGTGACGACGCAAGAAAAAGTTTTCGTGAACCTCTCCAACATCAGCTTGACGCAATCCACGCCACTCACCAACATTTTCAAAAAAATTCTCGTGGAAAATTGATAATGGCTTGCGGGACGGGTAAAACTTACACCAGTTTAAAAATCGCTGAAAAAATTTTTCCGACGGGCAAGATTTTATTTCTCGTGCCGTCAATTTCACTGCTGTCTCAAACTCTTCAGGAATGGGCAACTTTTTCTGAAAATCCTTTCAATTATATTTGCGTTTGCTCCGACGAAACTGTTTCCAAAAACGCAGACGAAATTACCGGCGTTAATCTTCCAATGCCCGCGACGACAGACCCTGCCGAAATTTCACGCCGCATAGAAAATTTTTCTGCCGATAACATGACGGTAATTTTTTCAACCTATCAATCCGTCGAGAGAGTCGCCGAAGCAAAAATTTCTTTCAACTTGGTGATTTGCGACGAGGCGCACCGCACAACCGGCTATGGCAAGGAAGCTACTCAATTTACCGCCGTTCATTCTGAAAATTTTATTTCTGCCAAAAAACGTTTGTACATGACGGCAACGCCGCGCCTTTACAAGTCCGACGCGAAGAAAAAAGCCGCCGATAACGATTTGGAACTTTGGTCAATGGACGACGCACAAACTTACGGCGAAGAAATTTTTCATATAGGATTCGGTGAGGCTGTCGAAAAAAATCTTCTGTCCGACTACAAAGTTATAGTGCTGACAGTCAGCGAAAATTCTGTTCCAGCCGAAATTCAAAATGCACTTGCCGCCGAAAAAAATATCAATCTTGACGATGTGGCAAAACTTATCGGCTGTGTCAACGCTCTTCAAAAACGTAGCTTAAATGATTTTGACGAAAATTTTTCTCCGCTGACAAAAGCCGTTGCCTTCTGCCCAAAAATTACCGCGTCAAAACAAATTGCCGAAACTTTTAATGCGCTGAATATGAACGTAACCGCGCAACATCTTGATGGAACAATGTCCGCCGCCGTTCGTGATGAAAAACTTTCATGGCTGAAAAATGCCGCCGCTTGCCGTATCTTGACCAACGTCCGCTGTTTGTCTGAAGGCGTTGATGTGCCGAGTCTTGACGCGGTTTTGTTTTTGTCTCCGAGAAAATCCAAAGTCGAAATTGTTCAAGCGGTCGGGCGCGTTATGCGAAAAAGTTTTGGCAAGCAGTACGGCTATATAATTATTCCAGTCGTTGTGCCGATTGATAAAAGTCCTGAAGATGCTCTCGAATCTAGCAAAGATTTTTCAACGGTGTGGGACGTTTTAAACGCTTTACGCGCTCACGATTCAAGAATGGATATTTTTGTTGAAGAAATTAAATTAAAAAATTCAAGCAGTCACATTTCCATTGAACGGCTTGACGGCGGCGAAACTTCTGAACAAATTCAACTGCCGCTTTTCTTCGACAAACTTCAAGAAGTGATTTATGCGCGAATGGTTGAACGCGTTGGAAACCGTCGTTATTGGGAGCAGTGGGCAAAAGACATCGCGGAAATTGCCGAACGTCACAAGCAACAAATTTTGAAATTGGTAGACCGGCAAGAGTTCAAAGAATATCTGCGCGGACTTCGTACAAATATAAATCCTACAATTACTGAAATTGAAGCCGTCGAAATGTTAGCTCAACACGTCGTAACCAAACCAGTTTTTGAAGCTTTGTTTGAAAATTATTCCTTCGTGAACAACAACGCTGTTTCAAAGTCTATGCAAAAAGTTTTTGAAATTCTTGACACAAAAGACGACAACGACCATATGAAAAAATTCTCCGATTCAGTGCGCCAACGTTGCGAAATTGCCAAGACTGCCGAACAACGCCAAAAAATTATCATTGAACTTTACGACAAATTTTTCAAAACCGCGTTGCCTTTGACTGTTGAGCGGCTCGGCATTGTTTACACGCCCGTTGAAGTTGTCGATTTTATTTTGCAGTCAGTCAACGATGTTCTGAAGAAAAATTTCAATCGAACGCTCTCCGATAAAAAAGTTCACGTCCTCGATCCTTTCACCGGCACGGGAACTTTTATAACGCGGCTGATTCAAAGCGGCTTGATTCGGCAAAAGGATTTACTCCGAAAATATCAAAATGAACTTCACGCCAACGAAATTATTTTGCTTGCCTACTACATCGCCGCCATAAATATCGAAAATACTTTCCATGACGCATTAGAATTGAAAAAATTTTTTCCGTTTGAAAGAATTTGCTTTACGGATACTTTTGAAATGTATGAGCGCGACGAAGTAGAATTTTTGAGTTTTGCGCTTGAAGAAAATGCCGAGCGAGTTAATGAGCAAAAGGAAACGCGAATCAACGTAATCATCGGCAACCCGCCTTATTCAGTCGGGCAAAAATCTGCCAACGATAACGCGCAAAATAATTTTTATCCGAAACTTGAACAAAGAATTTCTGAAACCTACGCGGCAGGCACGAACGCCACAAATAAAAATTCTCTCTACGACAGCTACATTAAAGCATTTCGTTGGGCGAGTGATAGGATTGGTGAAAGCGGCGTTATCGGATTTGTGACGAATGCCGGTTGGATTGACGGAGCGGCGATGGACGGCTTGCGAAAATGTTTTGAAAAAGAATTTAGTGAAATCTACGTTTTCAATCTGCGCGGCAATGCACGGACTCAAGGAGAGTTGCGACGTAAAGAAAAAGATAATGTTTTCGGTCAAGGTTCACGCGCACCGATAGCGATAACAATTCTTGTAAAAAATCCGCAACACGTCGGTAGCGCGGAAATTTTTTACTTGGACATAGGCGATTATCTTTCACGTGAAGAAAAACTTTCACGCATTAAAAATTTGCGTACTGTATTAAGCGACGAATTTAAAAAAATAATACCGAATGACAAAGGCGACTGGATTAACCAACGCGGCAATGAATTTGAAAATTACCTGCCTCTTGCTCCCGAAAGAAAATTTGACACGACCGCACAAAGTTTTTTTAATACTTACAGTTGCGGCTTGAAAACTCAACGCGATGTATACTGCTATAATTTTTCCAAATTTGCACTTTCTGATAACATTCAAGCAACGATTGACGCTTACAACAACAGTACGCCAGAATTTTTTCTTGATAATGTTGTTTGGACGCGAGCAACTAAAGCGAATAAACAGCGCAATGTGACATACAAATACAAAGCAAAAAAAATTACTGATTCAATGTACCGCCCGTTTTGTCCTCAGTTTCTTTACTATGACGCAAAATTGAACGAAATGACGTATCAGATGTTCAAATTATTTCCGACGGGCAAGGAAGAAAATTTTTTAATTTGCGTGTCAGGACTTGGCGGCGAAAAAGAATTATCAACGATTATCACGAACAAAATTATTGACTTGAACGCTTTACACTCAGGCACGCAATGTTTTCCGCTTTATTGGTATACGACGAGTGAGCAGGGAAATTTATTTGGCGAGGAGTACGAGCGGCACGACGGCGTGAGCGATTTTATTTTAGGTCAGGCAAAAATTTTGTACGGGCTTGACGTGACGAAGAAAGATATTTTCTATTACGTGTACGGATTCTTGCACTTGCCGAGTTATCGAGAAAAATATAGTGCAGAGTTGAAAAAATCATTGCCGCGAATATTTTTAGTAGACGACGCGAAAAAGTTTTGGCAACTGGTAAAGGCGGGGCGTGAACTTGCGAAAATTCATCTGCACTACGAAAATTTTTCTGCGCCGCCTGAAGTTGAAGTTGAAATTTTATCTGAAGATTACCGCGTAAAAAAAATGCGCCTGTCACAAGACAAGACGACGCTGATTTATAACGAGTTCATCACGATAAAAAATATTCCTGCGAAAAGTTTTGAATACGTGGTGAATGGGCGGAGTCCACTTGAATGGATAATCGACCGTTACCAAGTGAAAGTTGATTCGGCGAGCGGCATAGAAAATAATCCTAATGATTGGTGCAAAGAACTTAAACCGCCCAACCCGCGCTACATTTTGGATTTGATTTTGAGTTGCATAACTGTGAGCATAAAGACTTTGGACATAGTAGAAAATTTGCCGTCGATGGAATTTTGAAAGCATCGTTATTTTTCTAAACCTCTAAAAATTAAAAAAGGTGTGATCGTGTATTTAGGATTACCCTCTCTGTACAAAGTTTCGGCTACTGCAGAAAATTCATCCATACTTTTTCTGAAACCTGTCGTATTAGTAGGGTGAACAACTTTTTTTAAGCTATCGAGTATTCCAACTATACACCATATTCCAGGTAGTTGCGTTCCGTGAGTAGCTATAATGTCACGATAAGCTGTCAACAGGTAATCTTCTTTCAATATTCCACGAACGATGGAATTATCTTTGAGGATGACTTCAGTTTCAACATTCATAGGAATAATTTTGGACATAGCGTCAAAAATATCTTTTAAATTATCGGCTGCTTTTTTGTCAATGCCAAAAAGCTTACTATTTTTTGCCATAACGGGAATTATTTCTGTAAATTTTCGGAAATCTCGAACCGCCAAACGACCTTTTAAGCAAATCAAACACCCCACACAATCAGCACTCAGAATTTCTTGTGGCTCCAAGTCGAGTAATTCCAATAAAGTAATAACATTACGGTCATGCGGTATCAAACGATTTTCTTCCATGACAGTAGATGTTCCGACATCACTGAAACTTCCTTGCAAAATTTTTATACTACCGCCCATTTCTTTAGTGTTTGTTTGAGAGTTTATTTCTTGTATTTTACGACGTTTAAGAACACCATTCATCACCTGAGCAAGATATGAGTCAATTCTGTATTCATCTTTGTAAAGGATGTCAATCAGCGATATTTCTTGCATGATGTTATTTTCACTTTCTGGGGTTGATGCCATTTATTAATTTCCTCTCTGATTGTCGTTATTCTATTGTTTCGTTCATCTTGGCGCAACTCAAACTCTTTTTCTTCTTGACTAAAGTTTTTTTCATATTTGTCGACAGTTGCCAAGTATTTCACGACAAGCACCTCCTACTTTTATTATAACTGAAAAGATCATAATAATCAATTCTCGCCAGCATAATAAAAAAGGCTATTCTCAAAACCATATATCAATGTAGAGAAAAAGCAACAAAATAAGATTTTGAAAGAGCTTCTTTGTGATAACCTAATTGTGTCGAAAAAATTTAGGTTAAAACGGAGGCGCAAAATGAAACTTTTCATAGCAGAAAAACCGTCACTGGCAAGGGCGATAGCCGCCGGAATTGGTGTCGGCAAAAACTGTGACGGCTATATCAGTCTCAATGGCGGTAATGAAATTGTAACATGGTGCTACGGGCATATTTTGGAAAATTTTAGTCCAGATGAATACGCCGAAAAATATAAAAAGTGGTGTCTGGAAGATTTGCCGATAGTTCCGAGTCAGTGGAAGTTGAAAATAAAATCGGACGCGTCAAAACAATTCAAAATTATTCGCGACTTGGTTAATAAATCAACGACAATCGTAAATGCAGGTGATCCCGACCGCGGTGCGACTTGTTCAGTAATGAAAAGTTACTGCGCCTAACAAAGGCGAACTGATAATTTGAAGAGTGGAAAGAAGGAGTAACGCCCTGAAACGCTCTACCTAATACTCCGACTGGCGGGTAACCGTCAGAAG
>JAFZIV010000033.1 GCA_017554235.1 Selenomonadaceae bacterium | reverse complement strand
CTTCTGACGGTTACCCGCCAGTCGGAGTATTAGGTAGAGCGTTTCAGGGCGTTACTCCTTCTTTCCACTCTTCAAATTATCAGTTCGCCTTTGTTAGGCGCAGTAACTTTTCATTACTGAACAAGTCGCACCGCGGTCGGGGTCTCCTGCGTGAACAATTTCATCAGCTTTACGAATAAGATTTTTGACAACATTAAATTGTTCGGCGGCTTTCGGCTCAACTTCCAACTTCCAAATTTGCGGAACAATAGGAAGGTCTTCAAGCCGCCAAATTTTATATTTCGCGTCGTAAGCATCAGGTTCAACTTGACGGAGGACGTGACCAAAAAGCCACGTCACAACTCCGCCATCCGTTTCAATGTAACCTTTACCTTGCTTTGGATTTTTCAAACACGCGGCAATTTCCCGTGCCATACTCGGCTTTTCGGCAATGTAAAGCCGCAAAATTTTTCACCTCAATTAAGCTACAAAATTACATGTCAGATTCATTAGCAGCAAGGTCGACAACTTCTAAGTCACGATAGCGCGACATACCCGTACCCGCAGGAATAAGTTTGCCGATGATAACATTTTCTTTCAAGCCAATCAGCGGATCAACTTTTCCCTTAATCGCCGCGTCCGTTAAAACTTTCGTAGTCTCTTGGAAACTTGCCGCGCTTAAGAATGAATCAGTTGCCAATGACGCCTTCGTAATTCCCAACAGAATCGGCTTGGCAACGGCGGGCATTTTACCTGCTTCAATCGCCTTTGTATTCGCCGCTTCAAAAACATTTATGTCTACAAATTCGCCCGGCAAAAATTCTGTCGCGCCTGATTCTTCAATCTTAACTTTGTGCAACATTTGACGGACAATAACTTCGATATGCTTGTCGTTAATCTCAACACCCTGCGACTTGTAAACTTTCTGAACTTCGTAGACAAGATAACGTTGCGTCTCCTTAAGACCGCAGACACGTAAAATATCATGAGGATTTTTCGCGCCTTCAGTCAAAGGTTGTCCCGCCGTTACAGTATCGCCTTCTTCAACCAATCTGCGCGAAGTGAACGGAATGGTATATTCACGCGGGTTACCAATTTCCGGCTTAATCGTAATTTGCGGCAAGTCATTCTTTTCATTGACGCCCATGAAAACTTCGCCGTCAACTTCAGCGATAATCGCATTGTGTTTCGGTTTACGCGCCTCAAAAAGTTCCTCGACACGCGGCAGACCTTGAGTAATATCATCACCGGCAACGCCGCCCGTGTGGAAAGTTCTCATCGTCAACTGCGTACCGGGTTCACCGATAGATTGCGCGGCAATAATTCCTACAGCCTCGCCGACTTCAACAGGTGCTTGATTCGCCAAGTCACGTCCGTAACATTTTATGCAAACGCCGAATTGAGATTTACAAGTTAATACGCTACGAATTTTAACTTTAGGATTACCCGCCGCCGTTTTAACCTCGACAATCTTTTTGGCAAGATTTTTATCAATCATATCATTGATAGCGGCAACTTTATTTCCGTCCGCGTCGAAAATATCTTCCGCTAAATGACGCCCTAAAATTCTGTCTTCAAGAGATTCAATGACGCCCGTGCCTTCTGTTATCGCTTCAACTTCAATGCCGCGTACAGTGTTATTGCGTACAAAAATTTCTCCAATGTCGCTGTCAAGCAACTCTTCAATCATTTCGTGGGTAAGGTGTTCGCCCTCTTCGTAAGTGTCGTAGTAAAGTTCGACAGGCTTAGCAAGTTCTTTGTCTAAAATTTCGTGTATGAACTCATGACGAATTTCCTCACGTTTACTTTCGTCACGCGTTCCCAAAATGATTGTTTCATGCACCAATGAATGACTTGCAGAATTGGGAGAAGTTAAACTTCTGCCGCGCAGTGTAACAGTTTCAACGCCAAGTTCACCAATTTTTTCTAAGCTCTTGTCGTCCAAAACCGTATCACGCGCTATGACAACTTCCCCAAGCTCTTCGTTAATAATGTCTTTAGCTAAAATTCTTCCCAGCAAAGAATCGCGCAAAATTTCTATCGCGTCAAAAGTTTCATCGGCAAGCAAGGCACGTTCCAATTTAAGATTAATTGTCGAAACGTCGCAATCTTCTTCGCGAACAATTACATCTTGCGCAACGTCAACCAATCTGCGCGTCAAATATCCCGAGTCAGCAGTACGTAAAGCCGTATCAGCCAAACCTTTTCGCGCACCGTGACTGGAAATGAAGTAGTCCGAAACGCTTAAGCCTTCGCGGAAATTCGCAGTTATCGGCAAGTCAATAATTTTTCCTGAAGGATCAGCCATTAACCCGCGCATACCGGCAAGCTGACGCATCTGTTGTTTATTACCACGTGCGCCGCTGTCCGCCATCATAAATATTGGGTTGAAGGGATCCATATTTTCCATCATCGCATCGGCAACATCTTCTGTAGCTTTATTCCAAAAATCTACAACTTTTTGATAGCGTTCCTCATCGGACAGCAAGCCTTGACGGAATTGTTTTTCGACGCGCTCAACTTTTTTCTTAGTTTCGGCAATAATATCTTTCTTCTTCGGCGGTACAATAACGTCGGAAATTGCAACCGTCATACCTGCAAGGCAAGCATGATGATAGCCGAGATTTTTAACTTCGTCGATAACTTCAGCCGTAACCGTTGCGCCAAATTCATCGAAACACGCGGCTACAAGTTTGCCCAACTCTTTTTTATTCATAACCTTGCCGTATTGCCAGCTGCCGTCATCAAGCTTTTTGCAGTAGCGCAGACTAGGTTTAAGTTTTTCATTGAAAATCATTCTGCCCAAAGAAGTTTTGACAAGCACGTAACCGCTTGGAATTTCTTTGCGAACATTGGCGGGCAGTTCCTCAACATTCATTCGCGCAGTAATTTCCGCTTGCAGGTCAAGAACACCTTGCTTTTGCGCCATTAACGCTTCTTCAATGCCTGTAACAATTTTTCCTTCGCCCTTAGCCTTCGGTCTTACCGTCGTCATATAGTAAGTACCCAAAACCATGTCCTGCGTAGGAACGATTATAGGTTTACCGTCTTTAGGCGCAAGAATATGATTCGCGGCAAGCATAAGTACACGGGCTTCAGCTTGTGCCTCTGCGCTAAGCGGAAGGTGAATTGCCATTTGGTCGCCGTCAAAGTCTGCGTTGTAAGCTGTACAGGCAAGCGGGTGAAGTCGAAGGGCGCGTCCTTCCGTCAATACAGGCTCGAAGGCTTGAATACCTAATCTGTGAAGTGTCGGCGCACGGTTTAAAAGTACGGGATGTTCCTTGATAACTTCTTCTAAAACTTCCCAAACAATCGGCTCTGAACGCTCAACTTTACGCTTAGCGGCTTTAATCGTCGTGTTGCCGTCAGCAGAAAGTTTTTTCATAACGAAGGGCTTAAAAAGTTCCAACGCCATTTCTTTAGGCAAGCCGCATTGGTGCAACTTCAATTCAGGACCTACGACGATAACTGAACGTCCGGAATAGTCAACGCGTTTACCTAAAAGGTTTTGGCGGAAACGTCCCTGCTTACCCTTCAACATATCGCTAAGAGATTTTAACGCACGATTGCCGGGACCTGTAACAGGACGCCCGCGCCTACCGTTATCAATCAACGCGTCAACCGCTTCCTGCAACATACGCTTTTCATTGCGGACGATAATGTCAGGTGCTTCAAGATTTAAAAGTCTCTTCAAGCGATTGTTACGGTTGATAACGCGGCGGTATAAATCATTTAAATCACTCGTCGCAAATCTGCCGCCGTCAAGCTGAACCATAGGACGAAGTTCAGGCGGAATGACGGGGATAACTTCCATAATCATCCACTCGGGACGGTTGCCGGATTTACGGAAAGCCTCGACAACTTCAAGACGACGAATCGCACGAATACGTTTTTGACTTGCGGCAGTTTTAAGTTCCTCGCGCAGTTGCTGACTCATTTCGTCAAGGTCAAGTTCCTTAAGGAGATATTGAATAGCCTCCGCGCCCATACCGACTTTAAAATTTCTTCTGCCGTATCTTTCGCAAGCCATACGGTATTCGGTTTCGTTAAGGAGTTGCTTTTTCTCAATCTTCTTTTCGGACTTGTCATTTACGATAACATTTTCGGGAGCTTCAAGGACAATGTACGACGCGAAGTAGAGAACCTTCTCCAAATTGCGCGGCGAAATGTCAAGAATTAAACCCATGCGGCTGGGAATCCCTTTGAAGTACCAAATATGCGAAACAGGCGCGGCAAGTTCAATGTGTCCCATACGCTCACGACGAACTTTAGCACGAGTGACTTCGACGCCGCAACGATCGCAAATTACGCCCTTGTCACGGACGCGCTTATATTTTCCGCAATGGCATTCCCAATCGCGAGTCGGTCCAAAAATGCGCTCACAGAAAAGCCCGTCACGCTCCGGCTTAAGCGTACGATAATTAATCGTCTCGGGCTTTTTAACTTCTCCGTGCGACCATTCGCGGATTTTTTCCGGCGAGGCAAGTCCCACGCGCATTGAATCGAAAACATTCACGTCAAGCATAATATTCCCTTTCTATAAGTAAATTTTGTATACCAATAAAAATTTTTTACGGCGGAAATCTTCCCCGCCGATTGCGTCTAAGTATTTTAATGTTTTAATTTACCTTCGTCAAGTTTTTTAGCCGCCAAAACGCTTGTACCATTAAAATTCATTGAAAAAATTTTTCGGCTTGTGAAGGTATAAGAAAATTTTTTTAGAATCATTTAGGAATAAAAAATTTGAAGGGAGAAATTTTAGAATGGCTATGCACGTTATTAATGAAGCGCGGCGTTGTCTGCAGTGTAAAAAACCTCTTTGTCAGTTGAAAGGTTGCCCGATAAAAACCAATGTCCCCGAAATGATTCGACTTTTCCTTGATGGCAAGACGCAAGAAGCGGGGAAAATGTTGTTTGATAATAATCCGTTGTCTATAGTTTGTTCGCTTGTCTGCGATCACGAAAATCAGTGCGAAGGAAATTGCATTCAGGGCAGACGTAAAGAAGGCGCGGCTGTGCAAATTCCCAACATTGAGAATTACATTTCTGATTCTTACTTCGACAGAATTGTTTTGGAAAAAGCACCCGACACAGGGCAGAAAGTTGCGATAATCGGTTCAGGACCTGCCGGAATAACTATTGCCGTTAAGTTGGCGGAGCTTGGACATCGCATTACAGTTTTTGAACGTATGGACAAAATTGGCGGCATGATGCGTTACGGTATTCCCGCGTTTCGTTTGCCGAGAAATATCATTGACCGCTATCAAACTAAACTGCGCGAAATGGGAATACATTTTCGTCCGAATACGGCAATAGGCGGCGCGTTACACCTCGACGATCTTTTCAATGACGGTTATGACGCGGTATTTATCGGAACAGGTGTTTGGCGTCCGAACAGAACGGGTTGCAAAGGCGAATCTTTAGGTAATGTTCATTTTGCGGTTGATTATCTGCGCAATCCTGAAGCTTACGACTTAGGCAACAATGTAGCGATTATCGGCGCGGGCAATTCGGCTATCGACGTAGCAAGAACTGTTGTAAGAAGCGGTGTTCGTCACGTTACACTTTACGCACGCCGTCAAAGAATTGCGGCAAGTCAACGCGAATTAGATTACGCGGCAGTTGACGGAATTGAAATTCAACAGGGTATGGCTATAAAAGAATTTACGGAGGAAGGTCCAATATTTACGCCGCGCATTTATGACGAAGACGGCAATTTGATTCGTGAGGAAGAACCTGTACTTATGCCTGCTGACAGTACGATTATTGCCATAAGTCAAGGTCCTAAAGATAGAATTGTAAGCACGACACACGATTTGCAAGTCAGCGAAAAGGGCTTGATTGTTACTGATGAAGATGGCAGGACTTCAAGGGAAGGCGTTTTCGCTTCAGGTGATGTTGTTATCGGGTCTAAAAATGTCGTGCTTGCCGTAAACTATTCTAAGCGGGTTGCAAAGGCTATAGATGAATATCTTAAGGCAAAGAAAACTGACAATTAAATTTAAAAATGAATAATGATAAAAATTTGAGCAAGTTTCTTTCACTGATTCTGCGTCATAAGCCGGAGACCGTAGGAATAAATTTGGATGAAAACGGTTGGGCGGACGTTGAAGAATTGTTGAAAGGAATTAACAGTTGCGGGCGGCGTCTTACATTTGCTGCGCTTGAAAAAGTTGTCCGCGAAAATGATAAGCAGAGATTTTCTTTCAACGAAGATAAAACAAAAATTCGCGCCAATCAAGGTCATTCCGTAAAAGTTGATGTTGAATTGGAAGAAAAAATTCCGCCAAAATTTCTGTATCACGGCACGATTGAACGAAATGCAAATTCTATTGACGCGCAGGGAATTTTGAAAGGGACGCGGCTTTACGTTCACTTATCCGCCGATATTGAGACTGCTCAAAAAGTTGCCGCACGTCGTAAAGGTAATTCCGTAATTTATAAAATTTCCGCGCAGGTTATGCACGAAGACGGTTATAAATTTTTTCAATCTAAAAATGGCGTGTGGCTTACTGAAATTGTTCCACCAAAATATTTTTCACGATTGAATTAACTTAAGCAAATTACGGGCAAAATTTTGTGGTGAAAAAATTTCGGCAGCTTCGTCCAAATTTTTTTCGTAGGTTGAAATATTTTCGTCAAAGTCATCGATAAGAATTTTCAATGCTTTATCAAGTCCGTGAAGGTTTCCACTTTCAAAAGTTTCACCAATTTTAAATTTCTGCCAAAGTTCAGGATGAATGTCATTGGACGCAATTACAGGCTTTTTAAAACCAATCGCTGTAAAAAGCATTCCGCTCAAAGTATATTTATATCGTGGTGAAGAATACGGCATAAGCAAGGCATCAGCGTCCATAATTGCTTGTTGCCATTCAGCACCTATTAATCCTTTGTGGATAAAGGTTAAACTGTCAAAATTTTTATACTGTGCGATGATATTTTCAAAATCTGCGGCGTCTTCTTCGTGAATCGTCGATCCCTGCACAATCATACGAACTTTGCGTTTATAGCTTTGGTTGACAAAAACATCAAGCAAGTCGCGCAGATTTTTTTCGCGCCTATATTGTCCATAAAATCCTATCGTAAACACATCATTGCGCTTGTGTACAAAATTTTTTATATCTCGCGCTATATAAGTAGGCGGATACATTGGGAAAATATTTGGAAGTTGCAATGAAAAAATATTTTCAGCTAAAGTAATTACGCAAAGTTTAACATTGGGATAAGGCAAAAGTTTTTCGGCTACTTCTAGAAAATTTGATTTATCCTTAGGATTTATTCCGTGCAAAATAAAAATCATCGGCACGGAAATTTTTTTTAATTCGCTGTGATTAAGAGCGCGTAAGTATCTGTAAGTTGAAGTCGGCACAATCAGCGCATCAAAATCCTTTTGCGCGGCGTAAAGTTGACTGTACCAACGTTGACGATTAATTTCACGCTTAATTGACGCAACAATTTTTCTAATACCGCGTGAAGTATTGTAAACAACCGCGTCGCCCGAAAGTTTTGTAACGGGAACATTGTAATTAAATCGAAAAATAAAATTTTCCGGCACATAAAATTTTATGTCGTGACCAAGCGCGGAAAGTTCCTCAACTAAAATTCTGTCAAACTCGACTTCGTGACCGCCTGCTGTCATAATGTTTTCAAAAATTGCAATCTTCATCTTTTCACTTCCAACAAAAAAGCCCCCCCGTCAGGAGGCTTGCAAGTTATAATTTCTATATGTTACGCCTTAAAAAATCTTCGCGATTATTCTTTCAAGAATTTTTCCGCGCCTTCGTTCATCTTAATGAAGTTCATCCCATTCAAGGCAGTTTCTTTCTTAATCAATTTACCTACCGAATGAGCCGCCGAAAGTTTTTCGCCGCGTGCAAACATAGCCTTCGTAATGTCGTAACCAAGTTGCGCGTCAAGTTTATCGGTAGCTACAAGAATTGCCATAACGCTTACGGTGGGAACTTCCGCACTAAATCCTTGATAAGTATTCGCGGGAATTGTCGTGCGTGTGTAGAAAGGATACTCCGCAATCAGTGCATCAATTTTATCTGAATCAAGCGGAATTAAACGAATAGATTTTTGTGACGCAATATTTTGAACAGACGCCGTAGGATAGCCGGCAGTCAAGCAAGCAGCATCAACCGTACCGTCACGAAGTGCATCTGCCGCTTCAGCAAATGAAAGAAATTGCGGACTAATATCATCATAAGTCATTCCATAAACTTTAAGAATTTGGCGGACGTTTCCTTCGACTCCGCTACCTTGCGCACCTACCGCAACGCGTTTATCTCTCAAGTCAGAAATTGAATTAATTCCTGAACCGTCAAGCGTTACAAATTGGCAAGTCTCGGGATAAAGCGATGCAATTCCGCGCAGATTGTCTACTTTCTTATCAAAAAGTTCAGTGCCGTTTAAAGCATAGTAAGCAATATCATTTTGGACAATCGCCATTTCAACTTGTCCGCTTGCAAGCATATTGATATTGGCGACGGACGCGCCGGTACTTTGCGCACTGGCACTGACATCTTTAACGTCTCTGGTGATAAGGTCTGCGATCGAATTACCTATCGGGTAATACGTACCCGCCGTGCCACCGGTAGCTATGTGTATAAATTTTTCGCCGGAATCACCGCTACCACCGCAACCGGCTACTCCGACTGCTACTGCGAGTGCTAAACATAACGTAGCTACTCTTTTAAAAATTTTTCCGGGACTCATTTAAACCACTCCTTTAAAAATACAGAAATTTTCAAACAAATTATAACACAACCTTTCTCAAATTAGCAATGACTAAGAAAGATTATTTTTGAGAAAAACTTTCACGAGGGAAAAAATTTTTTTTAAGCCCTTAATATTTTTTTAGTTATCAAGTATAATATATAAAAACAAATAAATTAAAATGGCAATACGTGAAGAAAATTTGAAATAGATTAATGATAAACTTATTTTTTTACAGGAGCAGTGAACTTTTATGCAGTACGAAATTAGAATTTGGAAAGACCCAGACAAAATGCCTGACATTGAACCACAAAAAGCCGCCGGAAGATTGCAGGCAATGTTAGACTCTACGGTAGGTCAAGTTGAGAAAATGGCAAAAGCAGCACGTGGTGCTGGAATTGACGGAGATGCAGCTAATCCCGATATTTTGATTGACAAAAACGGCGGCGGCGATGACGTTATACAATCTGTAAGTGTTTCATATATCACGAAGGAAGTAGTAACAGAAAAATTAACACAAGAAAAATCAAAATCATTAGGTGCTTTAGGACGTATTATGGGACGTCCTGCGTCTTTGCAAGGAAATATGTCAATGTCAGTTCAGTCAAAAAATATCAGTAAAGTTCGTGTTATCAAAATTGACATCAAAGGAAATTTGTATTTGCCACTTAAAGAAGACGATATTATGGGCAATGCAAAAAGCATGGTAGGATTGGCAACAGATGAAAATAAAATTCGCGATACTTTGCTGTTGTCACAATGGGCAAGCGTACGTCCTGAAGATGACAAAGAGGAACATTTTTATCGCGGAATTGTTGTATCGGTTCTCACGAAGGCGGGAGATTTTCGCGTAATAACTGCAAAAAAAGTTTACGTCGACAGTTATACCGAAGATTATACGGAAGGCGAATTTGGAACTTTTGAATTGTCGCTTATCGAAAAAGTTGACTCAAATGAAGCCTTTAAGGTTAAAGGATTAGGCCATGAAGAAATTCCGTTAATAAAAAGTATTGGTGACAAATTAGAGAAAGCTGCAAAAGTGGTTGCAGGTGTCGGAGCGGCGGTTGCTGCAGTAGGTGCAGTAGGAAAAACTGTTACCGAAACTGTCGAAAAATTCACGGGTGAAACGGCGGCAACGCGTTGGGTTAAATACGGCTTTGATACGGCGTCAAGTGCGGGTAATGTAGCCAATAGTGCGTCAAATGTTATGAAGAATCCTAAAGACGTAAAAACTTGGACAGATGAAATCAATAACGTCAACAAAAATGTCAACGAACGCATTCAAAAGGGCGTTGACACTAAAGAGGCTATTCCGCTTGCACAAATGGAAAAAATGTATCTTGCAATTATTCAGAAAGATCCCGATAAATATAAAAAATATCTCGAGGCGTCCGATGAGGAAAAATATGACCTGTTGAAAGAGGCTTCCAAAAAATCGCGTGACAGATCCGCAATCACCAAAGAAATGGAAGAGCAGGAACGCGATTATTATAAAGATGAAAATGCAAAGAAACAAATTGCAGATATGGAGAAAAAATATTTGCCTTTGATTCAAGCAGACCCCGCACTGGCAGATAAATACGCTAAAGCAGATACCATGACGCAACTTGATATGTTGAAAAAGGCTAAATATTTTGATGATATGCAAAACACGTATTTACCTTTGATTAAATTAGATCCCGCAACGGAAAAGAACTATAACAAGGGTGATACTGCTGCCAAACTTGAAATGTTAGAAAAGTCCAAGAAAGAATTTAACGCCTTGGAAAATAAGTATAAGGAAAATATTGTAGGTGATCCTCCTAAAATGAAAGAGAAGGACTATAATAATTTATCTATTGACCAGAAATATCAGAAGTTGAAAGAAGAAAAAAAGAAAGACCCATCGTCCAACGATAACAATCCGCCTACACCTCCTGCTAATTCATCGGCTAACCATGCTACAGAAAATTTGTTCAGTAGCACAGATTTAAACAGCTTAATAAGTTCCGCCGCGAATAAAAAGACTCACGGTGATTCTTAATGGTTACAACTGAATGGTTCTGGATAAAAAAAGACCCCGACGCGCCGAGCATTTCAGACGCGAAAGGGTTTAACAGAAAAAAATATCCATACTTCACGGACGAAAAATCTTTTGTCGAAGTTGAAGACGCGGTTGCGTATTACGAATACGGCGGAAAATTTGTTGAGTGTGATTTTCTTTTCGAGCCGACATTTTTAATACACGACAATTTTCATTCATTGTTCAGATATTTAGAGCCGGAATTACAATTCAAAGGCGTGCAACTTTACGCTACTCGTAACGTTGATAGAAATGCAACGCCGTTGTATTGGTTACCGTACTTGCCGATAACTGACGCCGTAAGCGACGAAACAAAATTGATTCAAGGCAAGCCCGTGAAGTTGATTTTAAAATATGAACCGCTTGCCGAAAAGAGAGTTGCTCATTGCAAATTACCGGCGGCAGATATTTGGCTGGTATCGTTGGAGGCGGCAGAATGTATACTGCGGCGTCAACCAATCGGAATAATTTTAGAAAAAATTGATTTAATGTTTAAGGGAAAAGTGGTCAGTAATCAGTGGTCAGTGGTCAGTAATTCTTAATTAGCTCTAAGGTTTAAGGTTTTTTCCTAAGCTTTATCCACTAATCAAGCATAATTTCACGACGGCGGCGACGCGTCCCGGTAATCTCGCGGCGTTTGCCGTTTTTAATTTCGCGAAGAATCAAGCATAAATTATCGTACAAAGTTTGATTCGTGGGATTAGATATTTCCGTTTTCAAGCGGTGTTCAATGTAAAGAGAAATCTGCGCGGCACTGATTCTGCGTCCACTTAAAACGCTAAAGCAAAATTGAAAATCCATAGTACTCAATTCAAAATCTTTGGCTTCCGTAGCAAAAGCACCAAGAATTTCAGATGAAAGAGTTTGCCCGCCTATTGCGGCGTAGGGAACATTGATTGTATTAATCGTATCAAATTCCGTTGCTCTATCAAAAAAATCAGTGTAGTTTGCACGAAGTACCGCGCCCTTTTTCAATTTAAAGCGGCAAATCTCAATTTCGTTTTCCGCCAAGTCCATATCGTGAGTTAAAATCAAATTCACGTCGCGCTGAATAAAATTCTCTGTTTCGAGTTCCGGCTCAAAGATTATCTTCAACATCATATATTCTTCGGTCGGCGCGTATTCAATGCTCATCGGTTCGTTAAGCAGATAAAAAAAATTGTTGTGGAGAATCATTCCCCTGCCTACGGTAATCGTGTCCGGCGTTGCAATCGGAAGACAACCGCTTACAATTCCTTCGCTGTAATTTTCCATAAACAGCGGAAAAATATCAAAGGCACGGTCGCGAATACTGCAAAGTGCCTCCGTCCTCAAAACGTGTAATCGTTCAAACTGCGGATATTTTTGTTCGTTCAAGATAATTTCTCCTTTTTAGTTAATAGTATTTTTAACTGACTACTATTCACTATTTACTACTCACTATTAACTAAAAAATCGCAATAGCGTCAATTCTCATCGTCTCATCAATGTCCATTATTCCAAAATGATTCGCCCAAAATTCGCGAACTTCAATATCAATCGGCAAAAAAGTTTCTCGAATCATACGCCATTGCTTTTGAAGTTGCTCGTCACGTTCCCTACCAATGTAGACGTAAAGCCTTTGCGGATGAGCGATACTCTGATAAATGATACAGCCCTTGAAAATTTGTTTCATAATGTGGCAGAAAGAACGGACGCTTGACCCCGTTTCCATGACGCACAAAAGTTCATCGGCAACCGCAAGCTGTTTATCCTTTTTGAGTTGCATTATACCTTCCCGCGCAGGTTCGCCGAAAATTCCGTCTAACATCTCTTGCCGAATTTTGCGGACATAAAATTCGCGCTTAGTCATTCCGTGACATAAATCAATTTCCGTCAAAATGTGGATATTTAAATCAAAATAGTAATTGATAAAATTTTGTTGGTTTCTGAAAATTAAATCCCTAACGTCGGGGTGCAATGCGTATTCAAATATTGACGAAAATCTGTAGAGCGGATTTATTTCAACGTCTTTATTTTTGATGTGCCGCTGATTGATATTCTTGAAAGACTGCTCGTAGTACGGGCTAAAACTTTCAGCAGGTTTGAAAAATAAATCTCCCGATTCTAAATCGTCCTGCGCCGCCTGTAAAACTATATCCCAAGTAAAATTCACGCTACACCAACTTTCAAATTGAATGTTTTTATTGTAAAACTACCATAAATATTTTTTTTTGTCTAGTACTAAATTTCTTAAAACGGTTCAGGCAAATTAATTTTAAAATTTTCCGTCAATCTTAGTTGTGGGAAAATTTTTTTGCAGGAAATTTTTTTATTTGGAAGAATCAAATTAGCAGGAGGTTAAAAAAATTTAATTTAAAAGGTCGAATTTATCATGAGTAAGATAAGTTTAATAGCAATAGGATCATCAACAGGCGGTACGGAAGCTCTGGCAAGAGTAATTCCAAAATTAATGCCGCCAATCCCGCCGATTGTCATAGTACAACACATTCCACCAAAATTTTCAAAGTCACTTGCAGACCGCTTAGATAGAGAAAGTTTGCTGACAGTCAAAGAGGGCGAACACGGAGAACTGGTGTTGCCAAATCACGTTTACATAGCACCCGGCGGACTACATATGGAATTACGCAGGAATCGCGAAGGTGGTTTGCAAATACGTTGTTTCGTAGCTCCGCCCGTTCATTCATGCCGCCCTGCAGTTGACGTACTTTTTAAATCTGTTGCCGAATTGGTGGGCGCGGAAGCACTCGGCGTAATTCTCACAGGCATAGGACATGACGGCACGGAAGGACTTCTTGAAATGAAACAAAAAGGTTCACCAACGCTTGGACAAGATGAGGCAACGTCCGTCGTATACGGTATGCCAAAAGCTGCTTTTAATGCCGGCGCAGTTGATATGCAAATACCCCTTGACTCAATGGCACTCGCCATTATGAATACTGTAAAAAAATTCAACAACTAATTTTCGCTAAAAATAAAACTCCTTCCTAAATTTTAGAAAGAAGTTATCAATATTAGAAAAATCCTTTTCAATTAATTTTGAGAAGGATTTTTCAGTTTTAGCCATCAATATTTACGGAAAAAATTTTATGGCAACAAAGCTGTCTTTAAAACTTCGTCCATATGCTCAACGGGTACAAATTCTAATTTTTCGCGGACAGTTTCGGGAATGTCCTCAATATCACGTTCATTTTCTTTTGGCAAAATAATTGTCTTCATACCCTCACGATACGCGGCAAGAACTTTTTCTTTAAGTCCGCCAATCGGCAAAACATTTCCGCGCAGAGTAATTTCACCTGTCATTGCAACATCACTGCGAACTTTTCTTTTTGTCAAAGCAGAAATCATTGCCGTTGCCATCGTTATACCCGCGCTTGGTCCGTCTTTCGGCACAGCACCTTCAGGCACATGAACGTGAATATCATTTTTCTCATAAAAATCATCGTCAAGTTGCATTAAGTCACTGCGACTCCTAATGTAAGTCAAACCAGCCTGCGCGGACTCCTGCATAACGTCGCCCAAATGTCCCGTCAATAAAAGTTTGCCTTTACCTTTAAGAATAATCGCTTCAGTTGGTAAAATATCACCGCCGACTTCCGTCCACGCCATGCCCGTTGATACGCCAATTTGCGGTTGCTTTTCGGCTTTATTCTGAAGATATTTAGGACGCCCTAAAAAGTCGCGCAGATTTTTTTTCGTAACGTAAACAGTGCCTTCGTGACCTTCAACGATTTTTCGCGCCGCCTTTCGACAAGCACGCCCGATAATTCTTTCCAGTTCACGGACGCCTGCTTCGCGCGTATATTCGGAAATAATTTCTTGCAAAACGCCTTTAGCGAAAACCAAATCTCCTGTCTTCAAGCCGTTATTTTCTTTTTGCCGCTTAGTCAAATAACGTTTAGCAATTTCTAATTTTTCATGCTCGGTATAACTCGATAAAGTTATAACTTCCATTCTGTCACGTAACGGTTTTGGAATCGTCGAAAGATTATTCGCCGTAACAATCCACAGCACGCGGGATAAATCAAACGCCGTATCAATGTAATGGTCAGTGAAAGTGTTATTCTGTTCAGGGTCGAGTACTTCAAGCAACGCCGACGAAGGATCGCCGCTGTATCCGTCTTTGCCGAGTTTATCAACTTCATCAAGAAGGAAGACTGGATTATTTGCGCCAGCTTTTTTAATACCTTGAATAATTCGTCCGGGCATTGCGCCTACATAAGTTCTACGATGCCCGCGAATTTCCGCCTCGTCACGTATGCCGCCGAGTGACGCACGAATAAATTTTCTATCCATAGCCTTAGCGACACTGGACGCCAAAGAAGTTTTACCTACGCCGGGCGGTCCTACCAAACACAAAATTGGAGCAGGTTTATCTTTCGTCAAAACTTTTACGGCAAGAAAATCTAAAATGCGATCCTTAACTTTTTCCAAGCCGTAATGATCCGCGTCCAAAATTTTCGTCGCCTTCACAATGTCGTTGGAATCTTCGGTAGAAATTCTCCACGGTAAATCAAAAAGCCATTCAATGTAGGTGCGAATTACGCCGGACTCCTGCGCCATTGTCGGCAAGCGTTCCATTCTACTAAGTTCTTTTAGGACAATCTCGCGAACTTCGTCGGGGTAATCGCCTTCATCCAACTTTTTACGATATTCCGCCGAAGTTTCAGAAACGTCTTCATCTTCGCCCAATTCTTTATGAATCGCCCGTAACTGTTCGCGCAGATAACTATCCTTCTGAATTTTTTCAATCTGCCCGCGCACTCGCTGATTGATTTGCACTTCCATTTGAAGTACTTCAAGTTCACGCGCTAAAATCGCATATAATTTTTCAAGCCTGTCTTCAACGTCAAGTGCCTCTAACAGTTCCTGTCGCGACTCCAATTTTAAATTCAAATGACTTGTAATTAAATCTGCAAGTCGTCCAATATCTTCAAGAATTGTGACTGCAATAAAAGTTTCGGCGGGAATACGCTTGCTAAGTTTAACCCACTCTTCAAACTCATGGACAACACCTTTGACGAGTGCTTCAAGTTGCAGAGAATCTTTCCAAGCGTCTTCGTGAACTTCAATATCAGCTTCAGCATAATTTTCAAATTCGCGGTAATCAGTCATCACTGCGCGATTAACGCCTTCAACTAAAACTCTAACATTACCGTCGGGAATTTTTATAATCTGTCGAATTTCGGCAAGAGTTCCGATTGTATATAAATCTTCTTGCGTCGGGTTATCGTCGTCAGCCTCTCTTTGTGCGATTAAAAAAACTCTTCTGTCAGCAACCATTGCCGCTTCCAATGCGTTAATGGAATTTTCTCGCCCAATGTCAAGGTGCATTATCATATTTGGAAAAACAGTTACGCCGCGCAGAGGTACAAGCGGAAGACTCACTGTTTCAATTATATTCGTCATACTTTTTTTCACCACCTATAAAAATCTTTTCGTCTAACTTTCAGTTTACGTTTTATTTAAGTCAAAAAATTTTGGCGCAATTATAGCACAAAAAATTTTGCCTTGTAAACAAATAAAATTTTTCAGCGTAATTCAAAAAAATTAAACCGAGATGACAAGTTGCTGTTTATCTCAGTTTTTAAATGGTAGTTGTTAAATTTTATCAATGAAAGGGGTTGACTAAAAAATTTTTATGCTACTTGTTCGATTTATCAAAAATCATTCTGTTTGCGGAAGTTGGCAAAGCCGACGTTACCTCTACTGAAATTTTATCGTTAGTGACACTGCTGACAATCTCTGCATTTTCAAGCTTACCTACGCTGTAGTTTATGTCGCTAATCTCGGTTATGGAATCAATTTGCAATTCGCCAGTCTCGAAATTGTTGTCCGCAAAAAGATAACTTATATCTGACGTGTTATCAATCATTGATGAAAAATCCGAACCTTGTTCCAAACTAATTACATTATCTTCGATTTTGAAATTCTTTGACGTACCGTCTTTAACTGTTATGAAATGCGTTTTATCGTTAATGTAGAACTTCTTATCAGATAAATCAGAAACTACTGAGACAATTTGTCCATTCGTTATCTCTATATAATCTGTCCCGCTAAAGCTATAAATGGTATCGTTGCCGTCTCCAGCCGCGTATTTAATACAATTTCCTTTACCATTACTGTAAATGGTATCGTTACCCAATCCGCCGTATATCGTGTTATTTTCTGCACTGCTGCCCAAGCTGATTTTATCGTTGCCCTCGCCGCCATAAATTGTAACGAGGCTACCTGTATTTTTAATCGTGTCATTACCGCCAAGTGCCTTTATTACCGCTAATGAAATACTGTTTGATTTATTATCCGGTTTATCCGTATAACCACTAAGGGTTATTATTCGTGACTCAGAAAACGTTATTACGTTATTCTCAATCTGGAAATTTTCCTTTGAAGTGTTTCTAAAGATTATCGCATTGTTCGTTCCATCATCAATGTAGAAAACAGTATTTGAGCCGTTATCTCCGTAATCATCACGAATTTTTCCTGATGTTACACTAACGGAATCGCCATCACTAAATCCAAAAATTGTATCCTTACCGTCACCTTTTTTGTACTGTATCAGTTGTGGGTTATCGTTAAGGTGAATAACATCATTACCGGTACCGCCTTTAATTGTCGCGTTAAAAACATCTTCTGTCAATCTTATGGTATCATTGTCAGCACCGCCGTCAATGAATGTGCCGCTGTTGCTTGTAATTATACTATCGTTACCGGCGTCACCTCTAATAGTAACGTCTGTTCCGAAATTACTTATTGTATCGTGTCCTGCGCCGCCGGAAATCGAAACGCTGTTGCCGGAATTGGTGATTTTATCTGAACCGCCAAGACCGCTTATAGTAGCTTGATTCGTGTTATTCGGCAGATTATCCGCGATGTCTGTGCCTTCTTTAATAAGTTCATTTTCCGAACTTACAACGGTTGACTTTACAGAACCACTTCCAACTTTGTAATTTATCTCTGAATCGACTTGATCTTTCAAAGTAATTGTATAAGAACCGACTTTTAAGATAACGTCATCGCCATTTACCGACGCGCTACCAAGACTGCCCGACGTGATATTAAGTGTGGAAGTTCCAAAGCCGTGAATAACATCGTTGCCGTCTCCTGAAGCGTACAGGTACATTACATTTTCATTGCTACTGTAAATTGTGTCGTTACCTTTGCCGCCCTTGACGGTATTTTTATTAGCCGAACTTGTGATTGTAATTTTATCTGTACCTGCGCCGCCATCTATGTAAACATTCGCGCCGCTATTGGTTATGGAATCATTTCCGGCAATCGCGCTGATTGTTGCACCTGCAAGCACATTGTTAATTTTATCATCGCCCGACGTTCCGACGACATCTAAATCATCAACCGGCGAAGGATTGATATTTAAGGTTTTGCCCTTCGCTCCGACAAGCGTAATTTTTTCTCCGCCCGTTATGCTGACAATGACATTACTGCCGGATACAGAAGTTTTGTAATCGCCGCCTGTAATAGTCAACGTATCTTTAGCAGTCCAACCCTTAATGTAATCGTTGCCGTCACCTTTCGCATAACTGTAAAGTACACCGCTTGTTACACTGCTATATATCGAATCGTTACCAGCTCCGCCGATTATCACATTCTTCGTTGCCGCACTGGTCAGCGAAATTTTATCTTTGCCATCGCCGCCTTGAAGGGTAACCTGCGCGGCTGTATTTTTGATAGTGTCGTTATAAGCTGTTCCCGTTACAAGAGAGCTAGCCTTTGAGTTGCTGATATTTTTGCCGCTTGACGATACCGTAGTAGTCGAAGAGGGATTGATATTAACCGTCTTACCTTTAGCACCGGCAAGAGTAATTTTTTCGCCGCCTGTTATGCTGACTAAAACATCGTTTCCTGTCGTGGAAGTTTTATACGCGCCGCCGGTAATAGTCAGCGTGTCTTTAGCCGTCCAGCCCTTAATATAATCGTTGCCGTCACCTTTCGCATAACTGTACAATACGCCGCTTGTAACACTGCTATATATCGAATCGTTACCAGCTCCGCCGATTATGACGTTATTTTTAGCCGCACTGGAAAGAGAAATTTTATCTTTACCGTCGCCGCCTTGAATGGTAACCTGCGCGGCAGTATTTTTAATCGTGTCAGCGTAAGCCGTACCAGTTACAAGAGTGCTTGCCTTTGAGTTGCTGATATTCTTGCCGCTTGACGATACCGTTGAACTTGACGAAGGATTGATATTAATAGTTTTACTCTTTGCCCCTGCAAGAGTTATTTTTTCTCCGCCTGTTATGCTGACTAAAACATCGTTTCCTGTCGTGGAAGTTTTATACGCGCCGCCTATGATTGACAACGTATCTTTAGCAGTCCAACCTTTGATATAATCGTTGCCGTCTCCTTTTGCGTATTTGTAAAGTACACCGCTTGTTACACTGCTATATATTGAATCGTTACCCGCTCCGCCAATTATGACGTTGTTTTTAGCCGCACTGGTCAGCGAAATTTTATCTTTACCGTCGCCGCCTTGAATGGTAACCTGCGCGGATGAATTTTTAATCGTGTCATTGTATGCCGTGCCGGTTATCAAAGTACTTGCTTTTGAGTTGCTGATATTCTTGCCGCTGGGAGTCGTATCTTTACCGCTCGAACCTGTATCACTACCGCCGCCGACAGTTCCTTTGATTTTTATCGACGAAAGGCTAGCCGCGCCTTCCAAAGTAATTTTTCCTGAACCTGCCGTAACAATTACGTCGTTGCCACTTTTAGATGTGCTGTAAGTCGTGCCGCTGATAATCAACGTGTCTTTAGTTTTAAAACTTTGAATAAGGTCGTTGCCGTCGCCACTGGTATAAGTGATAACATCGCCTGCGGAGGAGGAACTGTAAAGCGAAACGGTATCATTACCTGTACCGGCGTGAATGGTCGAGTTTGCAGGAAAATGGAAAATGTAATCGTCATCAGAACCTGCATCAATGTAATTGTAACTGCCCCAAGATTTAATTGTATCATTACCTGCGTAGGCATTAATGGTAACGTTATTAACGCCGGCATTGTTCCAAATAGAATCGGCTTTATCAGTACCGCTAATTAGAACATTTGAAAGATTATTGAGGACATTAACTCCACCGCCCGAATTATTTTCTGAAAAAGCACCTTGTATATTTAAATTTGAAAGGGTAGCCGCGTCCTGCAATGTAATTTTGCCTGAACCCGCAGTAACAATTACGTCGCTGCCACTCTTTGCGGTGCTGTAAGTTGTGCCGCTGATTATCAACGTGTCGCTATCTTGGAAGCCTTGAACGAGGTCGTTTCCGTCTCCTTTTGCATACTCAATAAAGCTAAGAGAAGCGGAAATTGAAAGAGAAATTGTATCATCACCAGTGCCGCCGCTTATCGTTACTTTATCGCCATTATTGGAAATGTAATCGTCACCCGTGCCACCGTTTATCGTTACTTTTTTTGAGCTATTATTGTAAATTCTATCGTTGCCATCACCGCCGCTTATCGTCACGTTGTCGCAATAATTGTAAATAGTATCATCGCCTGTTCCGCCACTTATCGTCACATTTGAGCCAGAATAAGAATTGGAAATTGAATCAGCATAGGCAGTACCGATTATCACTGTGTCACTTGTGTAATTATACATCATGTAATTCTTAATGGTAATAGCATTACTGCCGACACCTATGATTATGTCACCGTCATTTTCTTTTGTGATTTTTTTACGAGTACCGTTGATAAGCAATGTGTCGTTAGATTTAAATCCAAGAATAACATCATTGCCATCACCTGTATTGTATTCGTAAACACTTGCTACTGAATGGTACATATCAATATAGATAGTGTCATCGCCAGATCCACCACTTATCGTTACGCTGTCACCCCAATTTTCAATGGAATCGTTACCTTCTCCGCCACTTATTGTTACGTTTTTGCCATAATAATTGGAAATTTTATCGTCACCCGTGCCACCGTTTATCGTTGTTCCTTTTGCTAAGATATTACGGATTGTATCATTGCCGTCACCTCCGCTTATCGTTGCTTTCTCGCCTTCAATATTTTCAATGTAATCGTTGCCTGCTCCGCCGCTTATAGTTACATTTGAAGCATAATTATCAATGGAATCATTGCCGCCAAGTGCGTTAATCGTCACGTTTGAGCCGATAGAAGAATAACTGTACTTACCGTTTGAAATTGAATCACTGTTCGCAGTTCCCGTTATGACAACTCCAGAAACCGTATTGTTAAAATCTTTAAACCGCTGAAGGTCGAAATTAAAATTTTTCATATAAAAAACCCCTTTCCTCATAAAAAATCAACTACCAATTTTATCGTTAAAAAATTCTCAAACTTTTATCGTCAGAATAATATTTTAGCAGATTTACTTTAAAAAAATAACCCTTCTGAAAAAGGGTTAGCGATTAAAAATATTTTTTCGGCTTAAGCTCGCGGTTTAGCAAAAATCATTCTGCCTGCGGAAGTTTGCAAAGCCGACGTTACCTCAACCGAAATTGTCCTGCTTAAATATCTGTGACCGTTTTCGATAACAATCATTGTGCCATCTTCAAGGTAGGCGACACCTTGTCCCGGCTCTTTACCGTCGCGCACAACTTGAACTTTCATCGTTTCGCCCGGAATAACTACAGGCTTAACGGCGTTGGACAAATCATTTATGTTTAGCACTTCGACGCCGCGCAGTTGTGCCACCTTATTTAGGTTGTAGTCATTCGTGATAATTTTGCCCTTGACTTTTTGAGCGAGCCGCACAAGCTTAGAGTCGACGCCGTGAATATCCTCAAAGTCAATGTTCATAACTTCAACTTCTAAACTTTCATCTTCACGAATATTTTGCAGAACGTCAAGCCCTCGACGCCCGCGAACTCTGCGCAGACTGTCCGAAGAATCAGCGATATATTGAAGTTCCTCCAACACAAACACAGGAATCAAAAGTTTGCCTTCCAAAAATCCCGTCCTACAAATATCTGCAATGCGTCCGTCAATGATAACATTCGTGTCGAGAAGTTTATAATTTGGATTCTGCGCAGGAGTTTTATCCTTCTTAACTTTCACCAAACTAACTTTCGGACGAGCATCTTCCGGCGGCTTATTCGTCGAATCTTCAACGGGTACAGTGTCGGCTTTAACTTCAGAAGTTTTTACAATTTCTTCAGCATCACGTTCAGCATTTTTCTTGGCGGCGCGTTCAGCTTCACGAGCCTTCAAAATTTCCTTAAGCCGCGTCATAAAGTCGAAGGCGGACGAAATTTCCTTACGCTTTTTTATCGTCAAATGTATTCCGAGATAACCGAAAACTATACTAAAAATTATCGGAATGTAATCACCAACGACAGGTATGCGGGAAAAGGCGTTGCCCAATAAATTTGCAATTATAAGTCCCAATGCCAGACCGACAGCTCCGGCGACAACATCGTTAATCGGCATTTTACTAAGTTGCTTTTCAACAAACGCAGTAAAGCTGCCCAATTTACGAATAAAAAACGGCGACACGAGCCACCCCGCGATACCGCCAAGTGACGCACCAATTATTATACCAATTAAATTTGCGAGCGTCAGGCGAAAAATACCCGTGTCCATTTGAAAAAATTCTACAGTAATAAATTCTGCCAACAGCGGACTTAACCATTTGAAGAGCGCACCGCCGGCAATTACCAATGTCAACGTGATAAAAAATTTCATTACCTTATCCACAAAATTCACCTCCTGAAAAAAATTAACCAATTTAAAAAATTTTAATTGCCCTCCTTTCTAAATTAAAAAGTTTATCACAATATAATGAAAAAAATATGATTATAAAATTTCGTCAAGGTGTATAAAAATTTGCAAAAAAAAAATCTCCGCCTTATCAACGGAGAAAATTTTATTTCAAGAAATTTTTTCGTTCAAAATTTCTTCAGCTTTACGTAGTTGCGCGTCATTATCGGCATTAGTATCAAGTTCGCGTGTCATCGGCAGAGGATTTTCAAGTTTAACCTCAACGTCAGGGATAATTCCCACGCCGTCAATACTTCGACCGTTCGGCGTGTAATATTTCGCAATCGTCAATTTCAAACCGTCATCACGGAACATAGGAATCACAGTTTGCACAGAACCTTTACCGTAAGACTTCGTGCCGACTATAACCGCCGCTTTCGTATCCTGCAAAGCACCTGATAAAAGTTCGGAAGCACTCGCGCTGTTTTGGTCAAGCAACACGACGATTGGGAACTTAGGCTTTTCTAAATCGGATGTGTAAACTTCCTTTGTACCGTCGCGTTGAATTACTGAAACAATCGGACCTTTAGGAACAATTTCCCGTGCAACTTCGACGCAACTTGTAATTACGCCGCCGGGATTCTGTCTAAGGTCAAGAATCAGCCCCTTCATATTTTCGTTTTCAAGTCCCTCAAGCGCGGCTTTAAACTCTTTGCCGGTGTTTTCGCTAAAATTTGAAATTCTTATGTAGCCAAGTTTATCGTCGAGCATTTTACTTGAAACGGTTTGAACTTTTATAATTTCGCGTGTAATGGTGTAAGTTTTATCCTCTTCGCCTTCGCGATGAATTAAAAGTTCAACAGGCGTCCCAATTTCGCCGCGAATCTTTAAAGCAACTTCACCGTATTCAATTTCGCTGACAGGTTGAGAATTGACAGCAAGAATTGAATCACCGGTCTTTAAGCCGGCTTTATCGCCCGGTCCGTCGGGAATGACATTAAGAATTTGTACGCCGTTATCCTTAAAATTCATGTAGACGCCTATGCCGCCGAAAGTGCCGCTTGTATCTGCCTTAAGTTGACTATAAAGTTTTGGTTCAAGATAAATGGAGTGAGGATCTCCTAAGGAGCGTACCATACCGCTGATAGCACCGCTGATAAGTTTATCTTTGTCGACATCTTGAACGTATTGCGCCTCAATGAAACGCATTGCCGAAAGTAACCGCCCAAGATTTATTGCGCCCTGTATGTCGATATTAAAAAGCATACAAAGACCCGTGATAGTAAGCGCAGAACTTACAAACGCCGTTATCACCATAATAAAAAATATTTTTTTCTTCATTAAAATTCCTTGTTGTCATAAAATTTAATGGAAATCGTAAAGCTAATTTTGCTTTTTTCCATTTTCAAATTTATAGTTTATCAATTAAAAAAATAATTGTCAATCGCAATACGCGGAAATCAGATTCAGTGAATTGCAGTTAAAAGTAGCGAAAAGATTTTAAAGTTTGACGTTTTTAAAGTATTGTTTTTTTTTAGCCACTGTGTTATGATTCGCCTTGTGCCGTAATTATTATAAACGGGAGGTTATTTTGGAATATGCAAATTACTATGAAAAGCATAGATAATTACGAAAGCGAGGCTACGATAACTTTTGACGCGGCAGAGCTTGAAAAGACAAAGGGACAAGCTTGCAAACAGCTTGCAAGTCGCGTAAGTATCCCGGGATTTCGTAAGGGAAAAGTTCCGCCGGTAAAAATTTTGGAGCAGTATTTTGGTAAGGGCGCGATTTTGGACGAGGCGTCAGAAATTTTGATTCGCAAGGGTGCAAATGACGTTTTGAAGACGATGACTTATGTACCCGTGACCGAAATGAAACCTGATATTGTTACCTTAGAGGAAGGAAAAGACTTCGTTTTCACGCTGACTTATACTCCCTATCCCAAAGTCGAACTCGGCGAATACAAGGGACTTGAAGCAGAAAAAGTTGTTGAACCCGTTACCGATGAAGCCGTTGAAAAACAAATTAAACATATCCTTGAAAATAATGCTGAAATGGTCGTTGCGGCAGAGGGCGATACGGTTGCCGAAGGCGATTTCATAACGCTTGATTATCTCGGAACTGTCAACGGTGAAAAATTTGCCGGCGGTGAAGGCAAAGATCGTCCGCTTGAAATTGGTTCGCATACTTTCATTGAGAATTTTGAAGAACAACTTATCGGCTTGAAGGTCGGCGAGGAAAAAGATGTTAAAGTAACTTTCCCTGAAGGTTATCACGCAAAAGACCTTGCAGAAAAGCCCGCTGTCTTCCATTGCAAAATTAACAGCATTAAACATAAAGTTTTGCCTGAACTTAATGACGAATTTGTTAAGAAAGTCAGCAAGTTTGAAAGCGTCGACGAATACAAAAAAAGCATCCGAATGAATTTGGAAGTTATGAACGAACGTGACGCACTCGTTAAACAGCGTGAAGCAGTTGTCCAACAGGCTATTGACAATATGAAAGTCGATATTCCGCCGGTTATGATTGACAATCGCGTACAACTTATGATTGATGAACTTGACGCAACTTTGCAGGCGCAGGGAATGAATTTAGAAATTTATCTTGCGGGTAGCGGCAGGACGATTGATGAACTTCGTGAAGATTATCGCGAAGATGCCGAGAAAAATTTGCGCATGGATCTCATGTTGGAAGAAGTCGGACGCCTTGAAAATATCGAAGTTGCAGACGTTGATATTAATATGGAGATTGCGCGTATGGCAAGCCTTTACCGTGCAACGCCCAAGCAGATTGTTAAGGCGTTAAAAGATAATGGGCAAATTCAAACCGTAATGTCAAATATTCGTCATCAAAAAGCTATGCAGTTTATTTTTGACAACATGGCGGGCGCGGAAAATTCCGATACGGCAGTTGCAGAAACTTCGACGGAAGATAAAACTTCAGACGAAAAAGTTGCGAATGTTGAAGAAAAAGTTGCGGATAAAAAATCTGCAGACGTTGAAGAAAAAGTTGAATCAGCGGTTGACAAAAACGCGGATTCTTAGTAAATTCTATATAAGCTGAAATTTTTAACAGCGATTGGAAGCGGCTAATAACCTAACTTCTAATCGCGTGTTTGCTAGTTAGGACTAAAACTTAAACTAATTGATGAGGTGACACTATGGCATATTATGTTCCGATGGTAATTGAAAAAACAGGTTACGGCGAAAGAGCTTACGATATATATTCACGCCTTTTGAAAGACAGAATAATTTTTTTGGGCGGACCTATTACTGATGACGTTGCAAACTCAATCGTCGCGCAAATGCTTTTCCTTGAATCTGAAGACCCCGATAAAGATATTCACTTGTACATTAACAGTCCCGGCGGCGTTGTAACGGCCGGGCTTGCGATTTACGATACAATGCAGTATATCAAGCCCGACGTTTCAACAATTTGCATTGGACAGGCGGCAAGTATGGGTTCACTGCTTTTAACCGCAGGTACTAAGGGTAAACGTTTTGCACTGCCGCTCGCAAGAATTATGATTCATCAACCTTTGGGCGGTGCAAGCGGACAATCAACTGATATTCAAATTCAAGCGCGTGAAATTTTAAGACTTCGCGAAGTCGGCAACGATATTCTTTGCAGACATACGGGACAGCCGCGCGAAAAAGTTGTCGCTGATACCGAACGCGATAACTTTATGACTGCGCAGGACGCTAAAGATTACGGCTTGATTGATGACGTTGTAAGCCGTCCCGTCAATAATGATGCTGATAATTAATTGGAGTGACGCGCCTTGTTAAAATTAGGAAGTCATCCCAAAGTTTATCAGTGTTCGTTTTGCGGCAAAGACGCTAGTCAAGTTGAAAAACTTGTCGCAGGACCCGACGACATCTATATTTGTGACAGGTGCGTTAAACTGGTCGCAGAACTTTTAAATGTAAAACTTAACGACGAAAATCTTACAGCAACTTCAGAAAAGGATAACGATTTATGGCAGTCAAGTTTTAATCATTCGCAAAAGTACTCCGAACCTAAATTAAAAAGTACTACGAAAGTTTGTAAATGTTCGTTTTGCGGAAAATCTGAAAGTCAAGTTGAAAAGCTTGTCGCAGGTTCAAACAATGTTTGCATTTGTGGCAAGTGTACTAAATTGTGTCTGGAAGTTTTAGAAGATACCGTAAATCCTAAAATTTAATCAGTGAAAAAATCCTTCTATTCCTAAAGGATGTGACAAGATTTGTTAAAATTGGGGAGTCATCCCAAAGTTTACAAATGTTCATTTTGCGGCAAGCCGGACAGTCAAGTTGAAAGGCTTGTCGCAGGACCCGACGGCGTCTATATTTGTGACGGGTGCATTAAACTTTGCACGGAAATTTTAGACACCGAAGATAAAGGCGAAGATTTAATCAGCGCGGAAAATCTTCCTAAACCAAAAACTATTTGCTCAATTCTCGACCAATACGTTATCGGACAAGCGGAAGCTAAGAAAACTTTGTCTGTTGCCGTTTACAATCACTATAAACGAATCGGTCAGCCGAAAACTAAGAAAGATGAAGTTGAACTTCAAAAATCTAATATCTTAATGATTGGTCCGACGGGTAGCGGAAAAACTCTTTTAGCGCAGACGTTGGCGAAAATTTTAAATGTGCCGCTTACGATTGTCGACGCAAATTCCTTGACGGAAGCGGGCTATGTCGGTGAGGACGTTGAAGATATACTTGCATCGCTGATTCAAGCCGCTAACGGCGATATAATTCGAGCTGAACGCGGCATTGTTTACATTGATGAGATTGATAAAATTGCGCGTAAAGCCGGAACGACGCGCGATATTTCAGGCGAGGGAGTACAACAGGCACTTCTGAAAATTATTGAAGGTTCTAACGTCAACGTTCCCGTTCCCGGCAATCATCATCAACCTATGCCCGCAATGGTTTCTTTCAATACGAAGAATGTACTTTTTATTTGCGGCGGCGCATTCAATGAGCTTGATAAAGTTATTGAAAAACGTCTGCACGGTAGCAAGTTAGGTTTCGGGACTTCTCAACCTTCCAAACATGATAAAGACGTTAGTAAACTTTTGCGTGAAGTTATGCCGGACGATTTGCTTAACGTCGGGCTTATTCCTGAATTTGTAGGACGCTTGCCGATTATCGTAACGCTTGACGAACTCAACGAAGATGCGCTTGTAGACATTTTGACAAAGCCCAAAAACGCGCTGATTAAGCAATATAAAAAGCTTATGAAGATGGACGACGCTAAACTGGTCTTTGAAGATGAGGCGTTAAGACTAATTGCGCGGGAGGCAATTCAACGTAACACAGGCGCACGCGGTCTGCGTTCCATACTTGAAAGAATTATGCGCAATATTATGTTTGAAATTCCGTCAGTCGGCGGAAGTACTGTTTGCACAATTACAAAAGATGACGTACTTTTAAATAAAGAACCAGTTGTAAAGGTTAGCAAGAAATAATTTTTAAACGAACGAAAAAAATTAAGCTCCTAAACCGTTAGGGGCTTTTTTAGTGCAAAAAAAATCCCGCGCAGTGAACGCGGAAAAAATCTATACGTCAAAGTGCAAGTCGGTGGCAAGTGACTTACACAACCAAAAAATTAGTCCTGAGGACGCGGCTTCCTAATCAAGCCGAGAACAACTGCACCAACAATCGAACCTGCGGCGATGGCAATTAAATAGCCTAAAGGATTACCGATAGTCGGTACAACAAAAATTCCTCCGTGAGGTGCCATCAGCGTACAGTCAAAGAACATAACCATTGCGCCTGTGATAGCAGAACCGATAACGCAGGAAGGAATAACATGGAGCGGATCACCCGCCGCAAAAGGTATTGCACCTTCAGTAATGAACGACATACCCATAATAACATTGGTGGGAGCGGTCTTTTGTTCATTCTTCGTGAATTTGCTCTTAAAGAAAATTGATGAAATGGCGATAGCCAGCGGAGGAACCATACCGCCCGCCATAACAGCCGCCATAACATAGTAGTTACCGCTTGCCAAAAGTCCGACGCCCGTAACATAAGCCGCCTTGTTCAAAGGACCGCCCATATCAACAGCCATCATACCTGCGACGACGGCACCCATTAAAACTTTAGCTGACGGATCCATATTTCCAAGCGTGTCAATCAGCCAAGCGTTGACAGCTGAAACAGGAGGACCGATTACAAAATTACAAATTAAGCCGATTAAGAATACGCCGAGTAACGGATAAAACAGAATTGGCTTTGTACCTTCAAGTGACGCTGGCAAGAAACTAAGGAATTTTTTCAGGAAGTTAAGAAGGAAACCTGCGATAAAGCCTGCCAATAATGCGCCCAAGAAACCTGAACCGTTAGCCGCTGACAGTGCACCGCCTACGAAACCTGCCGCTAATGCGGGACGGTCTGCAATAGACATTGCAATAAAACCTGCAAGTACCGGCAACATAAAGCCGAATGACGCGCCGCCAATTCCCATAAATACTGCTGCCGCAGGAGTTATCGAACCAAATTTGCTTCTTTCTTCTGCAGGCAAAGCATTAAGGTCAACGGAGAAACCGTCAATCAAGAATGAAATTGCAATTAAGATACCGCCGCCGATAACGAAAGGCAACATATGAGATACGCCGTTCATCAAGTGCTTGTAAACTTGACGCCCGATGCTTTCATCAGTACCGCCTCCGCCGCCTTCGTCTCCTGCACTGTCGCCCGCCTTTGCGTGGTAAATAGGTGCAGAGCCGCTAAGTGCGCGGTCAATAAGATCATCAGCCTTGTTGATACCGTCAGCAACTTTCGTAATGACAACGTGCTTGCCGTCGAAACGCGCCATTGCAACGTTTTTATCAGCCGCTACAATGATTCCGTCTGCCTTAGCAATTTCGTCCGCCGTCAAAACATTTTTAGCACCGCCTGAACCGTTCGTCTCAACTTTAATTGAAATTCCACGTTTCTTGGCGTGTTGCTCAAGACTTTCAGCCGCCATAAAGGTATGTGCAATACCCGTCGGGCAAGCCGTGACTGCAAGGATTTGAATATGATCCGCCGCCGCAACAGGTGCTGCATTGCCGCTGTCAGGTGCTTGGAATTTTCCGTCTTCCTTGTCGTCGATAATCTTTAAAAATTCCTCTTTAGATTTTGCCTTGATAAGTGCTTCCTTAAAATCAGGATCCATTACCATTGTGGCAAGCTTCGACAAAATCATTAAGTGTTCGTCGTTGCCGCCGTCTGGTGCCGCGATTAAGAAAAACAGTCGCGCGGGATTGCCATCCATTGATTGGAAGTCAATACCTTCAGGAATGGTCATTGCCGCTAAACCTGCCGCTTTTACGCCGCCGGATTTTGCGTGTGGTGTTGCAATTCCGTCACCAAGTCCTGTTGTACCTGACGCTTCACGCGCCTGTACGTCTTTCAAGTACTGCGCCTTGTTTTTGATGTTGCCGCCTTTTTCCATAAGGTCGACAAGATGCGATATGGCGTCCGGCTTGTCTTTGACTTTAGCACCAAGATCAATACTCGCATTTTTGAGTAAATCAGTAACTCGCACCAAATCACTTCCCTTCATAAAATTTTTTATTTCTTAACGACGAATTTAATTGCCGAATATCAGTGGCTAGTTATCAGCAATTAACCGTCGATTTAAGCAAAATTAATTCCAATCGGCATAAATTCTTGAGCCTTTGAAGTAAATCGTCATATCATCGTGGGAATAAAGATTTTCTTTCTTCCACTCGTAACTTTTGCCGTTGGAAAGAACTATCTTGATATTCCAGTATTTATCACTTCTGCTTACAGGGAGATTACCCAATACAAAAGTTTTGCCGCTTGGGATGGCATGACTGTTTTGTTGTGAAGAATAACTTCTGCCATTAGGACAGACGTAAATTCGCGTCATAGTGTAACGGGTTTCATTGTGAATCCGGAAATCACTTTTGGCAGAAACTGCGCTGACTACTCCACATACAAAAAGGAAAGTCAACGCGAGAATAGGGATTACTTTGAAATTTTTCATAAAACCTGCGCGGCGAATCCCCTTTTAGTTGTGGGGAGAAATCCGCGCTCTTCACCGCCTTTCAGTTAATTTCCCTCAAAAGAGGAGCGGGCATAAGTTTATTAACAGTCGCACCGCCCGCTAGCACATCCTCTGAATATCAGCCAAAGATTTACAAATTGTTTTTCTATCATTGATAATTGTACGTACCATCAGCATTTACGATAATGCGACTGACTGTGAAGAGATCGATATTTTGAAGATCGTAATAAACTTCATTATCAAACACAACTCTTATGTCCCAGTAACGTACGTCGGAATCTCCGCCTCTCATCGTGTGCGACTCACCCGCAGAAATTGTTCCGCTGTCCCCGAGAACGTCCTCGCCCCACTGATCAGATTCGCTAGGCGCGATGTAGACGTTAAAAATTGCCGATCCAGTGTTATTGACAAGTACGAAGTCAACCGTCTCAGCCAAAGCCGGGACGCTGGCGGCTAACATCAACGCTACCGTCAACACAAAAATACGAAGTGACTTTGTCATTACAAAACACCCTTTCCTAAAAACACTAAATGAACAACCAACTTGCCGCATTACACGGATTTTATGAGAAAAACTCATAATCTTTTTAATTAACTCGCTTTGCTGGTACTCTACATCTCAAAATCATATGAAAATCTACCGCCGGATTTAAGAGTTATCCAATCGGTATTGGCAGCATTGACGTTGTTATAATAAGTTGCATCGCCGTCGGTAAAAACTACACGGAGATTATATTTTTTTGCGCCTTCAATAACGTCAAAAGATACATACGTTGATTCACCAGATTTAACCGTATCGGTAGAGCCTACGCTTTCGTCACCATCAAAACCCATAGAAGGACTTACGAAAATGCCCCTGATAGTCTTGCCTGTTTTGTTAAGAACTGCGAACGAATAACGCTGGGAACTCATCGCATAAGCAGGGACGATTGACGACACCAACAAAGCCGCCGTAACAAACAATACACTAAGATACTTTGCCATAACTAAACATTCCTTTCAAAAAACAAATCAGATTAATTACGAATTTTGTCTTTGAAAAGCGATAAGTTCAGAAAATTTTTTCTGCCACCTTCACTTATCGACTTTCACTTACTAATTGCGACTATGCTTAGTTATAGTCTATGGTACCGTCATGGTTTAAAGTTAAAAAATCAATTTTAGAAACATTTACTTTGGCATACGTATAATCGCTACCGTCACTGAACATTACGCGAAAAGCACATTCCGAAGTACCGGGAGAGTCAAAAGAAACAAAGTCAGATTCTCCAGTTTTAACAAAGCCTGTAAATCCACAGATCTCATTTTTTCCGACAGAACTGCTGGGAGATACCCAAATTTCCGTAATGGTCTTTCCCGTATGATTGAGAAGACCAAACGAATAACGCTGGGAACTAAACGCGAACGTAGAAGCATTGGTAACCAACACAATTGCCGCAGTCAAAACGAAAATCTTTGCAATGGTTTTGAATCCTGACACTATGTCACGGGGGGGGTAGAGAACTTTAACATTTAAAACCTTCCTTTCCACATTATGAGAAAATACTCATGATTTTTTTATAAAGCTTGGAACTGAAAGGCTCATCGTCTTCGGTGGCATGAAAGACTTGCGCCTGTCCTGCTTTAAGTCTATCAAAAAGTTGTTCAGGCTTGCGAATACCTGTACCGACTGACGTTGAAAGCATAGGCTTGCCGTCGAAACGTGACAGCGGAACTTTTTTACTTGCAGCGATAATTACGGCATCAGCGTTTTTAATTTCCTCGTCGGTAAGTGCATGGTAGACACCCGCCGCGCCGTGAACTTCAACGCGAAGATTAATTCCTAATTTTTCTGCGGCATTTTTCAACGCTTCACGCGCCATAAATGAAGAGGATATACCTGTAGGACAAGCCGTAACCGCAATAATTTTTTGTCCCGCCGAAATTTGTTTTTCAGGCGTTTCAGATTTTTTGCGCTCGGCTTCTTTAGCGTCGATAATTTTAATAACTTCGTCGGCAGACTTCGCCTTGATGAGCAATTCTCTAAAGTCTTCGTCCATCAAAATTACGGCAAGACGACCCATTTCAGTCATTGCGGCATCTCCGGCTTTAATCGGTGCCGCCAACAAAACTATCAACCGCGCAGGTTTACCGTCAATCGAATCGAAGTTTACGCCGTCAGGAACAGTTATCAGAGAGATTGACGCTTTTTTAACGGCGGCATTCTGCGCGTGCGGGGTGGCTAATCCGTTTGCGAGTCCCGTCGAACCCTGCGCCTCTCTTGACAAAACGTCGCGGCGTACAACTTCTTTGTCCTTAATAGCTCCTGCCGTCATCAGCAAATCAATCAGCATATCGATGGCTTCATGCTTATCTGCAGGATGAACGTTGAGTGCTATGGATTTTTTTGAAATGAAGTTTGTAATTTTCACTGTAATCACCTTTGAGATAATGCGCAATGCGTAATGCGTAATGCGTAATTATTCACTACGCACCGCACATTACACGTAAGCAGATAACTACAAAATTTTATTCGAGTGTCTTTAACAGAGCTTCGACTTCAGGACGTGTCGCAAGATTTTCAGAAAATGCTGATGCCGAACCTGTAGCAAGACCCATGTGGAAAGCTTTAAGATAATCGCCGTTTGATTCGTTATAACCAGCGATAAATCCTGCAACCATTGAGTCGCCTGCGCCAATCGAATTAACCAATTTGCCTTTCGGAGCGGGTGAAAAATAATCTTTTCCGTCTTCCGTCAACAAAATTGCACCGTCGCCAGCCATTGAAATTAAAACGTTGCGTGCGCCTTTTTCCTGCAACTTTTTAGCATATTCGACAATTTCTTCATTTGTCTTAAGTTTTACACCGAACATATCGCCGAGTTCATGATTATTGGGTTTAATCAGCCAAGGACGGAATTTCAAAACTTTAAGGAGCAAACCTTTTTCAGCGTCGACAACAATTCTAATGCCCTTATTTTGTAACGGCTCAAGTGTCCTTTCGTACATATCGTCGGGCAAAGTGTTGGGAATTGAACCTGACAAAACTAAAGTATCGCCTTCGCCGAGTTTGGCAAGTTTTGCAAAAAGTTCATCGCGTTTAGCGTCACTGATTTTCGGACCTTGACCGTTAATTTCAGTTTCGACATCGGCTTTAGCTTTTACGTTAATGCGCGAAAAACCTTCGTCGAGTTGTACAAAATCATCAGCCGCGTTGAAGGTACGAAGTTGACGTTTAATTTCTTCGCCGGTAAAGCCTGCAAGGAAACCTAACGCCGTTGACTTATGTCCCAAGTTGCCAAGCACGATTGAAACGTTAATTCCCTTACCGCCGCCGAGTACTTGCTCGTAAGTCACGCGATTAATTTTGCCCGTCTCAAAATTGTCAAGACGAATAATATAATCAATCGCAGGATTGAAAGTTACCGTGTAAATCATCAAAAAACCTCCCCACAAAATAAGTTGAAAATTTCAGCGATTGAATTATACCGTATGATTTTCCATATTTCAAGGAGCATTAATTAAGTTGGGATTAAAAATTTTAAGGAAAATTTAATGTTTGACAAAATACAGCGTATTATATTTGGATTGAAATTTTATAGCCAAAAATAGGCATTTATGGTATTCTATATGTTGACCGACTTAAGATTCAGGAATGACAGACCACCAAGAAGGATGTGGCTGAAGCTTAGTTTTCAGTTCCGTTATCAGTGAATCAAAATTATAGCTCGATTCGGGCAAGACACTATAACATTATGGAACGGCAACTTTGACGTAGAGTCGGGGGACAGACTATTTTTTCTGAAAGGTGGTTGTAGTAGAAGTTAAAAGTAGTCCGAAAGTGGCAGATTCCGCGAAAGTGGGATTTTGTTATACAATCGTATAGAGGTGTGTAGTACGCCGGAGAGTTTATCCTCTCAAATGTGTTTGACTATAACAAACGCAACTATAAAGGATAATGAATTTATAATGAAGATAACGGAGGGATTAACCGTGAATATTTTTAAGACAGCAATATTAATGGCGTTGATGACGGGAATAATGGTCGCGGTCGGTCAACTTATCGGAGGAAGTACCGGCGCAATTGTTATGCTGGCAATTTCGGTTGGGATGAATTTTTTCTCTTACTGGAAAAGTGACTCAATAGTTTTGAGTATGTATAATGCTCGTGAAATTTCCGAATCAGACGCACCACAACTTTACGGTATCGTAAAAAATCTCACGCAGAAGGCTGCATTGCCTATGCCGCGTGTTTATGTTATTGATAGCGAAATTCCTAACGCTTTTGCGACGGGCAGAAATCCTGAACACGCCGCCGTTGCCGTGACAACAGGAATTATGAAAAATCTCGACTACAACGAACTTTCCGGAGTACTTGGTCACGAATTGGCACACGTCAAACACCGCGATATTTTAATCGGAACAATCGCCGCCGCAATGGCAGGAGTTATTTCAATGATTGGAAGTATCGTGCAATGGGGCGCGATTTTCGGAACTCGCGATGACGACGATAACGGCGGTTTTGTTGGAATGATTGCCGCCATAATTATTGCACCGCTTGCCGCTTCAATTATCCAAATGGCAATTTCACGTTCACGCGAATATGACGCCGATAAAACTGGCGGAGAAATTTGCGGCAACCCAAATTATTTGGCAAGTGCACTTCAGAAAATTGAACGATACACTTTGCAAGGCGCACCGATTGAACATGCCAGTACAGCTACCGCGCATATGTTCATCATCAATCCTTTTGACGGTACAACAAAATTTTTAAAAGGACTCTTCTCAACGCACCCTGACACCGAAGACAGAATTACACGCCTTCGTGAACAAGCGGCAGTACTTGGACTTCCCGCGTAAAAATTTTTCAATTAAACTTTGCAAAAAAAATTATCCTCTTCCAAAGCGGAGGAGGATTTTTAAGTTTGCAGGAAAAAATTTAATTTAATATTATCAAGTAGAAATTTTTTCCAACGTCCTGAACGATATAAAATTAATCCATTGACACTGCTGCTGCTACTTAAAACATAGTCACATGTAGACAAAAGTCCTTTGTGTCCATGTCAAGATGAATCGGACAGACCTCGCGATTCTGTCTTACTGCTTCATCGTGTCCGTTCTCGGCTTACCTACTAACGTTTATTTAACACTCCACAGTCGTGAATTCCCGGCGAGCCACCGGTATTAAAACTTTTTTATTCAGCTTGGTTCTCGCTGATAGGTACATTTTAGACACTAGGTATATTTTTGTCAATGTTTGGGG
>JAFZIV010000032.1 GCA_017554235.1 Selenomonadaceae bacterium | reverse complement strand
TTAACTATTTACTATCAACTATTCACTAAAAAACGACCGAAGGATGATGACGTTAATGGGAATATTTGAAAGCGATTTTGATATAGAAAATTATATTCGTAAGAGGATACCTGAACTTGATAATCTTTATGAACGCGACCTTTTCAAGGCTATAATAAGCAGTTCGACGGTTGAACTTTACAAACATATCAAGGAAGAATACGACGCGCTGGAAAAAAGAATTTTTGACGAAGCTCCTCGCGCTCTTCGTATGCCGGATTTGATTACCTGCGTTGTCGATTCTGAAAAATATGATTATACTGATGCCCATATGTTTCCGATGTTCCATGAAGATTTAGCGAAAGTCAGAGTCAACGCCGCCGACATGATTTCCGCCGTTGCCAACAATCAAGAATTTTATTTGTATACCTGCATGATTCAAGCTGATTATCTTGAGTTGCGAAAATTAATACAGACTCAACGCAGATTTAAAGGCGTGATTCAAAATGAATACGGCGAGACGCCTGCAGAATTTATTCTCAAGCAAAATGAACGTTATATCAAAAAAGCTGAAGAAATTTACGAAGTGGCAAAATTAAATTATCTTCCTTGGCGCAGTGTAAATACGGCTTATTTGTACAAACTTTTCGACGTTTATGTTGTATCGATTGAGCAATGGGATGAACAGCTTGAAGTTTTGAAAGTTACGACGGAATTTGACGAATTTAGCGAAAAAGTTTTCTACAATCCTTTGCCGATTTGGAATGCTTTTGAAGTCACCATAAAAGCTAATTCGTATCCTCAACCAGCCGTTGACAGAAAATATTATGAGCATTATTTGTACAAGAAACAATTTATTGAAGGACACGATTATTTGTTGCGGCGTGCGGATACTGTTATAAGAAATATTCGGCGTCAAGATGGAGACATTTATATAATGTGTGACAGCAATTTGCCGAAGGATTGGGAGTTTTACGAATTTGTTCCATCACCCGACCCGCGCAATTATGCAAATCCTTTGATGAGTAATGAACAGAATGAAAGTTTTTCGCGCAATATGACTGAATATTTTGGGCAACGAATCAAGACGCGGACGGAACTTATAAGATTTTTTAATTCGTTTAAGTGTAGTAAGTGGTTGACTTTTGTCGATGCGAAAATTAAGGGCAAGCCACGCAAAATTGAAACTTATTCGACGGAAAAATTTATTGATTACGAATACCGCACCGGCGACCGTGCGCAGACTTTAGAATTTACGTTTAGACCGCAGGACGAAGATTTTTATTTGAATCGTGACATTATGAGTTTTCTGGTTACGGAAATTCAGCACTTATTCCCCGAATATCAATGCGTCGGAAAGCTTGTTTGAATTAAGAATAGACAAATTCGTAAACTAGGACGATATTAAAATTGATTAAAAAATCTTGTCTACTAAAAAAGGGAAGGCTAAAAAGTCTTCCCAAAATTTTTTTACGAAAAATTATTGTAAATTAAACTTCAGCAATTTGTTCCTGCGACAAAGATTTTAAACCTTTAGCCGCCAAAAGACTTTCCGCTTTCTTCGTATCACTTACGCGGAAAATCATATATGCGCGTTGCTTACCGGCGAAAGCGTACATATATTCGATATTTACATTGGTTTCAGTAAAAGTCTTAAGCAATGTATTAAGGCAACCCGTCTCGTCCGAAATCGCGTAGACAAGCACCGGCGTAAACTTCGCTACAAAATTTGCTTCCTTCAAAACGTTGGTAGCTTCGTAAACGTCATTAACAATCATACGCACTATACCAAAATCTTTTGTGTCGGCAAGTGACAGCGCGCGAATATTTATGCCGCTATTCGCCAAAACTTCCGTCATTGCATTAAGCGTACCGGGTTTATTTTCCAAAAACACAGACACTTGATTAACGCTCATGAAAAATTCTCCTTTCTAAATTTTACGCTTATCGATAACGCGGACGGCTTTACCTTCACTGCGCGCAATCGACTTGGGAGCAACAAGATTAACTTTCGCTTTAATGCCCAGCATTGAACGCAAACCGTCTTCAAGAATCTTTTTACGCCCTTGAATTTCGCCGACGTTATCCGTAAACATATCAGGCGTCATCTCAACATTAACGTCGAAAGTATCCGTATGATTAACGCGGTCAACAACAATTTGATAATTCGCCGCATAACCGTTATTAAGCAGAACAGTTTCAATTTGGCTCGGAAATACATTAACGCCGCGAATTTTCAACATATCATCAGTACGACCTTTAAGCCGCGTCATTCTGACGTGAGTGCGTCCACAAGCACATTTTTCACGAATCAAGCTGCAAATATCGCGTGTACGATAGCGGAGCAACGGAAAAGCTTTTTTGTCAAGGCAAGTGAAAACCAATTCGCCCATTTGTCCATCCGGCAAAACTTCTCCCGTTTCAGGATTGATAATTTCAGGGTAGAAATGGTCTTCGCAAACGTGCAAGCCGTTTTGTTGTGAACATTCACAAGCTACACCCGGTCCCGAAATTTCCGTCAAGCCGTAAATGTCGTAAGCCTTAATGCCCAAAGTTTTTTCAATATCTTTGCGCATTTCTTCAGACCAAGCTTCCGCGCCGAAAATCCCAGCCTTCAACGGAATATCATCAGGAGCGTAACCTTTTTCTTTCATTGATTCGCCAATGTACGCGGCATAACTCGGCGTGCAACAAAGTATCGTAGCTTGCAAGTCCATAATGAACATAATCTGCCTGTCAGTATTGCCCGAACTTGCAGGAATTGTCAAGCAACCGACTTTGTGAGAGCCGCCGTTAAGTCCTGCGCCGCCTGTAAATAATCCATAACCGTATGCCACGTGACAAACATCTTTATTTGTGCCGCCAGCCATCATAATTGCTCGGGCGCAACATTCATCCCAAATATCAATATCTTTTTGTGTGTAAAATGCAACAACGCGCTTACCGGTCGTGCCAGACGTTGAATGTATTCGTACACAATCTTCCAATGGTGTTCCCAAAAGTCCGTAGGGATACGCGTCCTTTAAATCTGACTTCATCAAAAACGGCAATTTGTGTAAATCCTCGATAGATTTAATGTCGCCTACTTCTAAGCCTTTGTCCTGCATTTTTTTTCGATAATACGGCACATTGTCCCATACGTGCTGCACCTGCGCGGGGAGCAATTTATTTTGAAGTTCGCGAAGTTTTTCAACAGGCGCACATTCAATTTCAGGTTGAAAATAATGTTCCATAAAATTACCTCACATTAAAATTTCTGTTTGTTTTAGAACATAAATATTATATAAGGTTATGCAAAATCTTTCAAGAAAATTTTTTTAAGGAAAAAGGAATTAGGGAAGAGTTTCTACTTTTACCCCTTAATATCCATTAAAAATTTTCGTATAAGTTACAGGGGCAGAAGATTAATTTTTCATTAAACTAATCGATAAATATTGAAAAGAATTATATGAAATGGTAAACTTTACTCAAATTTAGCTCGAAAATTTTTAGATACAGAATAGGTGATAGATATGTCGAATAAAAATATTTTAAGTGAATTTATCGGTATTATCGACGGCGATAACACGATTGATAGAGATAATATTTCCGCGCAGGATAATTCAACTTCTGAAACGCTGAATTTGTATGAAGACGGAAAAGCTCCTATCGATACCATACAAAAATTTATGGCGGCTCTCGATAAAACCACTTTAAAAGGTTCTGCCGCTATTGATGAGGCTGTTAAGGCTTGCTCCAATTTCAACTCCGCGCAGGACGCAATAAACCAAATGATTTCTGACCTTAAAGCCGCTGATTCTACAACAGATTTTCTTAAGGATAAATGCGGAATTATCTTAACCAATGAAGATACCGGCGCAATTACAGGCTCTGATGCGGGCGGCTCTTCTTCCAAAAACGCTGAAGATATTGTCCCTGAAAGCGGTTCTTCTTCCTACCCCGACGGCAATTCCTTCACTATTCGCGGCTTAACCGTCAACTTTCCTGATAAAGAAGATTTAACCACTGACCAACAAACTATTATTCAAGGTCTTTACAGTTGGTGGATTGATGAATGTATGAATCTCATTGAAGAATCTTACGGCTTTTCTTTCAACGATTCTGATACTACTGCTACCGAAATTACAGTAAATTTCGATACAAATGGCATTCTCGGTTCTTCAACCCTCGCCGCCGTTCAATACTTTTATGATTCCTCAACCGGCGAAACTACCGATTTAGTTTTGCATATCAATACGGACAGATATTTCAAAAATCTTTCCGCTGATAATAAAAACGGTTCAACCGATGGTGCTAGTATTTACCTTGACAGGACTTTAGCCCACGAACTTACTCACGCTATTATGGCGTCCAAAATTGATTACTTTTACAAACTGCCGGTTTTTTTCAAAGAGGGTATTGCTGAACTTACTCACGGCGTTGACGATTTCCGCAAATCTGCTATTACTTCGCTCGTCAATAACCCAACTTCTTTGCAAAGTGCTTTAAGCTTGACTAAAACTTCAAGCGGCACTGTTGCCAATTACGCGGGCGGTTATATGTTCCTGCGCTATCTCGCTGAACAAGGTTCTGAAACTCTTGCAGAATCTGAAATTCTCGAAGACAAAACTTTTTCCGGCAACTCAAATTATTCTATCGATTCAAGCGGTACTTATAAAATCTCTTCAGGTTACAACGGCACTATCGTAATTAACACTGCCGCTCCCGTTACTATCGACGCTTCATCAGCCGGTAACCTTCAAAACGTTTACATCAAAGTTGGTGCTAATGCCTCAAAAGTTACCCTCACTATCAAAGGCTTAAATGTCACTAACACCGTTGACAGCGTTATTGATTTTGGCGGCACTGAAAGCAGTTCCGTTTTAGAAGTTATCGGCACTAATACCTTAACCAATTCAAATACTGCCGCTACTATAAATATCGGTAAAGGTCTCACTATTTACGGCGACGGTACTTTAACTGCGCGGGCTAATGGTACAGCGGCGGCTATCGGTACTGACTATAAAGAAGATAATAACGCGGCAAGCTTGACCATTTCAGGCGGTACTGTCAATGCTTATTCTGCCAACGGTGCGGCACTCGGTTCAGGCGCAGAAGGTTCAATCGGTGCTATCAACATTACCGGCGGCACGATTACTGCGTCTGCTACCAATAACGGCGCAGGTATCGGTTCAGGTTACTTAGGTTCTGTTTCAAGCATTAACATCAATGCAAATGCAGTCGTCTCCTCCGCGTCTTCAAATTACGGCGCAGGTATCGGTTCAGGTGTTTCTGGTAATTCCGGCGCAATCACTATCAATTCACACGCGCAGGTTACCGCCTCTTCCACTCGTTACGGCGCGGGTATCGGTGCCGGTTACGCTCCCGACACTTCAAGCGAAAGTTCCGTAGGCAATATCACTATCGGCGATGACGCGAAGGTTACTGCAACTTCTTATTCTAACGGTGTAGGTATCGGATTGGGCGCGGGTTACAGTTCCGCAGGTAATATCAAACTTAATTCTAACAAAAATACGGATACTAAAAGCACTGTCGTCATTGAAAGTTCTGATTCTTCCCGCTCCGTTGAGATTAACGGCACTACTTACACCGGCTCAAGTTCACTGACTTTTGAGGACGGTAAATGGACTTCTGAAACTTCAACCGCAAGCATTACTATCGATTCAAGCGGTACTTACACTATTCCAACAGGTTTTTCAGGCACGATCTACATCAACACTGCTGACGCGGTTACCATTGACGGCGAAACTTCCGGCAACCTCGCTGGTATTAAAATTGCCGCTGTTGTCGCTGACATTGACTTGACGATAAAAAATCTTACTGTCGATAATGAAACTGCTAACATCACTTCCGAAAACATTATAACTTTCGGAACAGGCACTGAAAATAAACTTACTTTCTCCGGCAATAACCTTTTAACTGCTACTAATTCAAACTACGCGGCGATTAATGTCGGCGGCGGTCTCACCATTACCAACCCTGCCTCTACTGATTCATTAATCGTTTCAGCAAGCGGTAATTCTGCCGCTATCGGTACTGATTACAATTACAAGTCGTCAACTCCTGACATTACCATTAACACTTCCGGCACTATTATTGCTACCGGCGAACAGGGCGCGGCTATCGGTTCTGGTTACGGCGCACAAGTCGGCGACATTACCATTACAGGCGGTACTATTACTGCTACTGCCGCTGACGGTGCTGCTATCGGTTCAGGTCGTACAGGCGGCTCTGTCGGCACTATCACCATTACTGATTCTAATGTTAAGGCTACTTCTACCAACGGCGCGGCTATCGGTTCCGGTACTGAAAATTCTACTTCGGATAACATTTCTATCAATACCTCAACCATTAATGCCACTTCTGCTGAAGGTGCGGGTATCGGTGCAGGTCAAAAGGCTACTGCTCTTAACATTTCTATCAACGGCTCTAATGTCACTGCTACCAACTCTCAACAGGGCGCAGCTATTGGTTCTGGTAATGATAATTCTACTGTCGAAAATATTTCCATTTCAAATTCAACAATCGATGCGACGGCTTATCACGGCGCGGGCATTGGTTCAGGTTATTCTTCAAGCGCAGGCAATGTTTCCTTTGAAGGTTCTAACACTACTATCACTGCTACGACTTCAGGTAATGGCGCGGCGATCGGTTCAGGTGCAAGCGGTTCTGTAGGCAAAATTTCATTCGCTGATTCTGTTGAAGTCACTGCTAAAAATACTTTAGCTACAAATGATTCTTATTCTAACGGCGCGGCGGCTATCGGTTCAGGTTATAATTCGTCAGCCGGTGATATTTCCATTGCTGATGAAGTTAAAATTACTGCTAACACCACTGCTAACGGTGCGGCTATCGGTTCCGGTGCAACAGGCTCTGTCGGGGCTATCACCATTAAGGATACTTCTACCGTTATCGCTAAATCTGATTCTTACGGCGCAGGTATCGGTGCCGGTGCGGCGACTACTTCTTTAGGCAACATTACTATTCGTGATGACGCGCAGGTTACAGCAACTTCCGTTCACAAAGTCGGTATCGATGCACATTACAGTTCTAATACTTCGGTTATTTCTTTGTCGGGCGATACTTCAACTCCCAATGTTACTTCCAACGTCATTATTAACAACGGCAATTCTGACACCGGCATTACCGTTTATAATCCCACTTCTAAAAATTCTGTTTCTTATTCCGGCAGTAAACTTGCATTTGAAGACGGAACTTTTCAAGCTGATGACAGTTCAACTTGGAGTTTAGCTATTCTTAAGGGCGGCACTATTACCCTTGACGAGGGATTTAACGGCAATATCAAAATTGATACTACCGAAGCCGTGACAATTTACGGCGGTACCAAAGCTAACGGCTTGCCGAACGAATTTTCCAACGTCCATATCATTTCCAACGTTGACAATGCCAATTTAACTCTTCGCAATTTAATCATCAATAATACTTCAGGAAATGTCGTTACATTCGGTTCAGGCGATTCTAACATTCTTAAACTTGCAGGTACTGAAACTAAATTGACTACCACTGACGCTAATGCCGCTGTCATTCATATCGGCGGCGGACTTTCTTTACAAGGTCAAGGCGGCTCTCTTACCGTCAATGCAGGTCAAAACGGTGCAGGTATCGGTACTAATGCCAATGAAACTTCTGAAGCTAATCTCGTTATCACCGGCGGAACTATCACAGCTAATGCAGGCACTAACGGCGCGGCTATTGGTGCCGGTTCAGGCTCTAAAATGGGCAACGTGACAATTACTGCCGGAACGATTAATGCCTCTTCTGATTACGGCGCGGCGATTGGTTCAAGCTACAACGGCGACGCTGGCGAAATTAAAATCAGCGGCGGCAATATTACTGCAAATTCTTCCAACGGTGCGGCGATTGGTTCAGGTTATGTTTCTTCTCCCAACACTTACACGGGCACGACGGGCAACATTGTAATTAACGGCGGTACAATCTCTGCTACTGCTGCATCTAACGGCGCGGCTATTGGTTCGGGCGGCGGCTCAACTGTTGGCAACATTTCAATTACTGGCGGAACTATCACGCAAGCTTACGGCGGCACTAATGGCGCGGCGATTGGTTCAGGTAACAAAGGTAAGACCGGCAACATTTCAATCAGCGGAGCGACGATAATTACTTCTGCTACAGGCGGCAAGACGGGCGCAGGTATCGGCTCAGGTAATAGCGGCACGACGGGCGATATTTCCATTTCAACATCGGGCATTGTCAATACGGCAAGCGGTTCTACGGGCGCGTCCGAAGGTGCGGGCATTGGTTCTGGTACAAGCGGCAAAGTTGGAAACATTACAATTTCTTGCGGTACACTTACTGCTAACAGTGAGGAAGGCGCAGGTATTGGTGCAGGTAAGTACGGCGAAACGGGCGACATTACCATTAACAAAGGAACTATCACTGCTACTTCAACCAATGGCGCGGCAATCGGTACAGGTATTTCAGATAAAAATAAATCAACGTCCGTCGGGGACATCCTCATTAATGGCACGGCTAACATTACGGCAACTTCCGCGAAGTACGGCGCAGGTGTAGGTAGCGGTTATGCGTCGGGCGGTGACAATTTTGTCGGTAATATCTCAATAGGCGGCGACTCCACTCTTACAGCTGAATCCTCTGAAAATGGCGTCGGTATTGGATTAGGTTATGCGGGAAAATCAGCAAGTGCAACAATAGGAACAATTAATCTTGAAGGCTTTACTAAAACTTCAGCGGCTAAAAATGTTGTAACAGTCATAAATTCCGATGAAGACCGTGCATCAGAAGGCGTAACAATCAGCGGAGAAAAGTACACCGGCGTTAAAACAATTTTCCATGACGGCATACAAGTTTATCGTAGCGGAACTTCCGTAAATGACTTTATGGAAAACGATAAAGCTACCCTTGCCATTGACGGATTAGACGGCGCGGATACGATTACGAATACAGCGGCTTATGTCACGGTATACGGCGGAGCTGGCGGCGATTACGTAGACAATAGCGGCGGTGCAGTAAAAATTTTTGGCGACGCTGATAAGGACACCATTATAAATACCGCAGATACTGTAACTGTTGACGGCGGAGACGGTAACGATTACATTCAAAATACCGGCTCAAAAGTTTCAATGGTCGGCGGCGCGGGTGCTGACTCAATAGTTAATCGCTCCACTTACGCAACCATTGACGGCGGTGAAGGGCTTGACTACATTCATAATAGTGCCGATTCAATTTCAATGTACGGAGGAGCTGGCGACGATACTTTAATCAACTACAGCGGCGAAAATGTCACAATCAGCGGCGGCGAAGGTGCGGATACAATTACAAATGACGGACTGCGAGCCTATATAATGGGACTTGCAGGCAATGACACGATAACAAATAATGCGGCAAACACAAGGATATTGGGCGGCGATGATGACGACTACATTACAAACACAGCAGAAAGTGTAATGGCAGGCGGCGATAACGGCGATGACACGATTAAAAATACTGCGTCATATGTTTCAATAAGCGGCGGACTTGGCGCAGACAGTATTCACAATATAGCAAGCAATGTCACGATAGACAGCGGCGACGGCAATGACACCATTAACGCGGTAGACGGTGCGGCGAACATTGTCATTAACTCTGGAAATGGAGCAAACATAATCGCGGTAAGAGGTTCGCTGGTCACGATAACAGCGGGTGCGGAAGACGATTCGATTTCAAGTAGCGGCAGTGACATTATAATCAGTGCGGGAACAGGAGCAGATAAGATAGTAAATGCGGCGTCGACAGTCAGCATTGACGCCGGTGCAGATAATGACAGCATAAATAACCGCGCAGAAGCTGTCCACGCGTATATTAATCTCGGCTCGGGCGACGATACGATAATAAATGAATCTAGCGATACGACAATAATAGGCGACGCGGGTAACGATTATGTTATTCAAAATGCTGATAGAACCTACATAGACACTGGTGCAGAAGATGACGAAATAAGTTTAGGAGCAGATACAAAATATGTAACGGTAGTAGGCGGTCAAGGAAATGAAGTAATTTACAGCAGTGGACTTGGGAATATATTTGAGTATGCGCAGGGCGACGGCGACGACACCATTGTAAACTACAGCCCAACGGATATAATCCATATAACGGAAGGAAGTATTTCAGGGTCAACCGTAAACAACGGCGACGTAATAATTTATATTGCGGACGGAGCTAATCAAGGTCTGATTCGGATAAAAGATTTTGACGGCAAGGGTATTCAGGTAATGGACAAGGAGGGCAACACCACTACCGAAATTTACGGACGCTTGCTGATAGAAGGCACAAATGATGATGATGAATTTGTAAATACGCAACCGAATTACACGATAAAAGCATACGGCGGCAACGATACGATAATTAATAGTGGCACGGGTGTAACGCTTGACGGCGGCAACGAAGCAGACACATTAAGCAACGCCGGAGAAAAGGCGGTAGTTTACGGCGGAGACGCTAATGATTCGATAAATAACGAAGGAACAAAAGCAACCGTTTACGGCGACAGCGGCAATGATACGATAATCAACAGCGGCGTTGGAGCATATGTAGACGCGGGAGCAGGTTATGACGATATAACAAATAGCGGTTCTGATACGACGATAATCACAGGTGCGGGAGATAACAGAGTAGCGAACATAGCGGCAAACGTAACGATAATCGGCGGAGACGGTTCAAATACAATTCGCAATGACGGTGAAAACGTTAAGATTACTGGCGGCAATGGTACAGATACGATAATCAATACCGGCTCAAGTGTAATGGCAAACGGAGGAGGAGACGCAGACCGAATCAGTATATCAAGTGATGCGGAAAATGTGACGATAGAAGGCGGCAAGGGCGATGACATAATTTACGCGGATAATAGCGGAAATGTTTATCGTTATGCGGCAGGCGACGGTAATGATGTTATTTACGGATTTAAGGCAGAAGATACTTTCCAAGTAGTTGAAGGCTCGATAACAAATACAACTGTAGTCGGAACGGATATAATTTTCTATATTGGCAATGAAGATAACGCGGGCGCAGTTACGCTGAAAAATGCTAGAGACCTTGAGATAACGGTAAAGGATTCGAGAGGGACAGTCACGACGGAAAATTATAATCGCGTGATAATCAACGGCACGGGCGGTCCTGATACGATAGATAACAGCGAAGGATATGCTCGTATACACGGATATGCGGGAGACGATTCAATAAGGAATACGGGTTCACCTGCGACGCTTAACGGCGGACAGGGCGACGATACGATATTGAACACGGGTTCAGAGGTTGAGGCACTTGGAGAAAGCGGCAATGACAGCATAAATAATATTGGTTCGCACGTAACGATAGACGGCGGACTTGGAATGGATACCATTTACAGTACGGGCAATTACGTAACGGTATATGGCAGTCTTGGCGATGATAAGATTTTCAGCACAGGTACAGACGTATATGTAAGAGGCGATGAAGGAAATGACATGGTATCGCTTGGCTCGTCCTCAACCGGTGTAACGAATACGACGGTAATTGGCGGAGGCGGAAATGATACGATTTTCAATGACAGCGCGGCGCACGTGTTTGAATATAGCGCAGGCGACGGCGATGATTTGATTGTAGGCTACACAAGTTACGATACAGTTTCGATAGTTGACGGATATATAACGGGTTCAAAACTGATAGACAATGACGTTATCGTTTTCATAAATAACGGGTCGATAACCTTCCAAAATTACAAGGACAAAGAAATAACTGTAATGGATTCTGACGGTTCAGTTACAACGGCGGTATATGGGCAGAAGATAATAACAGGTACGGAAGAAAATGACACGTTGACGAATGCTGAAGAAGGATTTGAAATTGACGCATTAGGCGGAAATGACGCGATAACGAACAGCGGGAATAAAGCTTTGGTGCTTGCAGGAGACGGCAATGACACAGTGACTAATACGGGCGCAACGGTAACTGTAGACGGTGGCGCAGGAAATGACTTGATAAAGAATCGCGGCTCGCACGTAACGGTATATGCGGGTGATGGTGATGACCATATCAGCTTGGGCGCGGACGCATACGACGTTACAGTAATAGGCGGGACAGGAAATGACACTATAACGGGTGACAGTTCGGAGCATACTTACCAATATGCGGACGGAGACGGCAACGATATAATTACCAATTTCAATTCCAGCGACGTATTGCACATAACGGACGGGGTAATAGATTCGATATACGCGGACATAAATAAAAATGTTATTGTGCAAGTTGGTTCAGGAAATGTAACATTGGCGTCGGCGGCGAATAAGCAAATTAAGATTAAAAATGCGGCAGGAATTATAACGCCTAATACATACATTTATACTGCAACGACAGCGGGTGGCGATTCAAGTTCAACTACATCAGGCAGTGGTTCAAGCTCAACTACTTCAGGTAGTGGCTCAAGTTCCAGCGGTAGTGGTTCAGGTTCAAGTGGTAGTGGCTCAAGTTCAAGTAGCAGTGGTTCAGGTTCAAGCGGCAGTGGCTCAAGTTCAAGTAGCAGTTCATCAAGTTCAAGTGGCAGTAGTTCAAGTTCAAGCGGCAGTGGCTCAAGTTCAAGTAGCAGTTCATCAAGTTCAAGTTCGCCGATTCGGAATACAGGTTCATCCGGTTCAAGCGGAAGTAGTTCAAGTTCCCCAATTAGGAACACAGGTTCATCAACGAGTACGACGACAACGCGTCCGAGTAGCAGTTCATCATCAAGTAGCAGTAGCAGTTCGTCAAGCAGTGGAAGCAGTTCAAGTTCTACGAATAATGGGAGCAGTACAGTAGTAACGCAAACGGGTGGAAGTAGCAGTAATCCAAATGCTACATCAACGATAGAGGCAACGGGAAGCAGTGAGGACGGCACAGGCGGCGTATACAGTTATAGTGGAGGAAACAGGGTTATAAGCAATTACACACCAGACCAAACAGTTTCACTTAATGAAGTAGGCAATGTAACTGGTATAAGTGTAAGCGCGGACAATTTCATAGTGACAACGACGGACGGCAATTTAACATTGGAAAATGTACGCGGGAAGATAATGTCATTTACGGACGGTAATGGAAACATAATCGCTTATGGTTACATGGCGGCAGAAGGCGGAACGTTAGACGGGCGTGGCGTATCGGTATATGAAGTAATAATTGGTGCAAATAATGCGTCGAATATGTTAATAGCGTCGGGGAGTGGTTCAAGTTTATATGGCGGCAAGGGCGAAGGCGATAACACTTTGCAAGGCGGCGACGGACAAGACACTTTCCTTTATACTAACGGTTCAGGCGTTATCACTAATGCAAGGACGGGCGACAAGTTGAATTTTGGAGCGGCGTCGTATGAAGGATTCAGCTTTTCAAATGATGACGTGATAATAAATTCAGGTGAAGGTAATTTGATTTTGCAGAGTATACGCGACCAAATTATAGACGTTGGTGACGGCGAAGGTAATTTCTGGGCACACGTATATATGGCAGGAAGTGGCGGCGAAATTAACGGGCAGTTGGTAAGCGGCTACGAAGTAATTTCCGGCGCAAATGAGCAGTCGAACGTAATTATAGCAGGTAATGAAGGTACCAGCATATACGGAGGCAATGGCGCAGAAGATACGCTGATAGGCGGAGCAGGTGCAGATTGTTTTATGTTCGGTTACAATTCCGGATTTGACACGATATACGGAGCTGCCGCGAATGATTTTATAAATCTTATGGACGTGACACTGGATAATATAACGTCATTATCTGTAACGGCAGGAGCTACGAAAATAGGTTTAGCGTCGGGGGCGGAATTAACGGTAGACGGACATAACGGCGCAGGTTTCCTTATTCAAGGCAAAATGTATGATGCAGACTTAGAAACGAACAGTTTAATTGAACGTAAGACAGAATAAATTTTAAATCTTTCACTCACTCTCAACGGAAAAATCTGTTGGGAGTTTTTTTATCGAAGGAAAATAGAAATTTACGGCGAAAATTCATATAACAAAAAAATTTAATTGTATAGTACCTAGTTGTGAACGGTAGCGGCATTTCAAGCGTCTTTGAAACATTGCCTTTACTGTAACACCGGCGAACGCGGCACTCGGCTAAAATTATTGTAACATTAAACGTGGACGCACAAATGCCGCAATGTTTTCTTTGCTACTTTCTTTGCTTCAAAGAAAGTAGATTTAAAAAATAAAAATTATAAAACCTAAAAAAGCAGGTCGGTAGATGGAAGGCATATACTTAATAATTGTAATGATTATAACTGGCGGAGCAATCGCATTTATAGGCGACAAACTCGGCACAAAGATAGGCAAGAAACGCTTATCGATATTCGGCTTGCGACCGCGCCACACGTCAATGGTAATCACGGTGATAACCGGCGCACTGATAACGGGCTTGTCAATCGGTTCAATGGCAATCATTTCTGAAAATGTCCGAACGGCACTTTTTGGAATGGAAGAATTAAACGCGACAATGGCGGCAACCGAAGAAAAATTAGGAGTAGTCACGCAGGCATTGTTACAAGCGCAGGTAGAATATGAACGCGCAAACGCAGATTTAGAAACCTCGAAGAAAGAAATTGATTCTCTTAAGACAGAGCAAACCGAATTGATAGAGGAATCAGAACGATTAAAATCAGGCAATGAAAGACTAGAATCCGAAAATTCCGACTTAGCGGCGTCCAATTCCGACCTTGAAGCGTCAAATTCTGAACTTGCCGAGCGTAATGATACTCTTGCGGCGTCCAACTCTGAACTTTCCGCGCAGAATGAAAATCTTTCCAGTACGAATGCAGAATTGGAAACAGCGAATCGTAAACTTGGAGAATTTAACGTAACCTTAACGGCAGATAATGAAAAGTTAAGCAAGGATAATGCGATATTGGAGGAACACGCCCGTAATCTGCGCGAAGGCTTAATAGCGATAAGAGAGGGCGACATAATTTTAAAAGCTGGCGAAATTTTATCCAGCGGCACGATACAAGGTAATCGTTCTGATGATGAGATAAGGGCGGATATAGAAAGACTTGCCGAAATTGCAACGCGAAATATTGCTGAAAGATTTGGCGGAGACTTTGACGGAAGTGTATGGATATATGAACCCGAAGTACAGGACACGATTAAAAAAATAGCGGCTAGCAATCAAGAAATGATATTGAGAATATCAGCGGCAGGAAATCTTGTACGCGGTGAACCGATAAGAGCAAGTCTTTCGATTTATCCGAACAATCCCGTTTATGCTAAGGACGAATTAGTATTTGCAGGAAATTATGAAATCAAAAATGAAATGGACGCCGAGCCGATAGTGAGAGAATTTTTGAGTGAAGTAAATCGCGCGGCAGTAGCAAAAGGAATTTTGACAGACCCGATAACGCACGCGGTAGGAGTAATGGAAGGTTCACAGCTTTATGAATTGATTGATGAACTTAGTGACGCACGCGGAAAAGTTAAGTTGACGGCATATGCACGAGACGTAACAAAATCAATAGGACCGTTGCGTTTAAATATCAAAGTAACTGCGCGGAATTAACTTATCCAGAAAAAATAATCGAGTGGTAGCGGCATTTCAAGCGTCTTTGCAACATTGACTTTACTATAACACCGGTGAACGCGGCACTCGGTTAAAATTACTGTAACATTAAACGTGGACGCACAAATGCCGCAAATGTTTTCTTTGCTACTTTCTTTGCTTCAAAGAAAGTAGATTTAATAAATAAACAATAAAGATACGAATTCATAAGGGGTTCGCTTAATGCCGAAAAGAAAAAATAATACCGTACCGTCATTTATCCCGCCACTCCTCTTTATGCTGTTTGATTACATCGGAATAGTCTTGACACAATATTTGGCGTTTTATATAAGAAATGCGGTAGACTTTTGGAACGGTTACAGTTACAGCTATCCCGACGCATATATTTTCATATGCGTGCCGTTGTTATTTTTGATATTTCTAAGTCACTCGCGTTCATACAGGCAAATGAAACCCGTTGTCGAAACGATGCGGGAAATTTTTATGTCTGTATTTTACGGTTGGATGGCGTCAATATTATTGATTTATTTCCTGAAGGCGGGCGAATATACGTCACGAACATTTGTAATTTTTTTTGGAATTTTAGTGCTATGCAATGTCTGTATAATACGTTATGCGATATTAAAATTTTTAAAGTTGAAAAATATATTTAGTGAACCTGTTGTGATAATAGGAGCGGGCTTGACAGCGGAAAAAGTTATAAAATTTTGGCGCGAAGATTTAGGCTACAGATATGACATAGTAGGATTGATTGATGACAATCCAATTTCAAAGACTTTGCCGAACGAATATCCGATACTTGGCGGTTTTAATGAGGCAAAAAAAATAGTACGCCGATTGAATATCAAAACAGTGATAATAGCCGCACCTGGAATTACAAAGGAACATTTGCAGGAAATTATCACGGAGATTCAACCGCGCGTAAAAGATATTTCATTTATACCAGATTTAATTGGAACGCCAATGGCGGGTGTTGACGCGTCGATATTATTCAGCGAAAAGATTTTAATGCTTAACCTGCGCAATAATCTTTCGCGAATATATAACCGAATATTTAAGAGAATATTTGATTTAACATTGACTATAATTGGTGGGATAATAATTTCGCCGATACTTTTGGGAATAGCGATTGCAACTTGCATATCGAATCGCGGCGGGATAATTTTTTCGCATAAGCGCGTTGGGATGTACGGAAAAACTTTTCACTGCTACAAATTTCAAACTATGGTAAAAAATGCAGATAAAGTTTTGGAAAAATATTTGGCGGAAAATCCATCTGCGCGGCAAGAATGGGAAGAAACATTTAAGCTGACTAATGATCCGCGAGTTACGAAATTAGGAAATTTCTTGCGGCGGACTAGTCTTGATGAACTTCCGCAACTTTGGAACGTGATATTGGGGAATATGAGTTTAGTTGGTCCTCGTCCGATAATTGAAGAAGAAGTGCCGCGCTACGGAAAAAATATTCGTGAATACTATATGGTTTTGCCGGGTATAACTGGAATGTGGCAAGTTAGCGGACGAAGTGACACGACTTACCCTGAACGCGTCGCAATGGATACTTGGTATGTGCGTAATTGGTCGGTATGGATTGATATAATGTATCTTTTTAAAACGGTCAAGGCAGTTATAACAGGTCGTGGAGCTTACTAAAAGTTGTAAAAAAAGAAGAGGCGCACAAGGAAGTTTAAACTTTTGCGCCAAAAGAGAAAGTATATTTAATAAACAAAAATTTTTTATTACATATTAATTAGCCAAGAAATTTTTTGTCGAAGTCGCAATACCTTCACCGTCAAGCCCAAATGCCTTTATGAGTTCCTCTGCCGAGCCTGAATAACCAAATTCATCATTTATACCGAGACGTTTAACGGGTGCGGGATATTCTTCACAAAGTACGCCGCAAACAGCTTCACCGAGTCCGCCTAAAGTTGTATGCTCTTCAACGGTAACGATTTTTCCGCACTCCTTAGCCGCCTTGATGACAATTTCTCTGTCAATAGGTTTAATCGTCGCCATATTGATAACCCGCGCCGAAATATTTTCAGCCTGCAAAATTTCAGCGGCTTTAATGGCTTCGGGAAGTAAAATTCCGGTTGCAATAATCGCAACGTCTGAACCTGCGCGGACAACTTCACCTTTACCAATTTGGAATTTGTAATTTTCATCGTGATAAACGGGAGTTGCCGAGCGTCCAAGTCTGATATAAACTGGTCCATTAAATTCATAAGCGGCTTTAATCATTTGGCGTGCCTCTACGTCATCAGAAGGACACATAACCACCATATGAGGGATAGTCCGCATTAAAGCAAAATCTTCGCAACATTGATGAGACGCGCCGTCAGCACCAACAGAAATTCCGCCGTGAGACGCGCAGATTTTTACGTTCATTTTAGGATATCCGATTGAATTGCGAATTTGGTCGTATACGCGTCCCGTAGCGAACATTGCAAAGGTTGAAACGAAAGGCGTCAAGCCCATAGTAGCAAGTCCGGCGGCAACGCACATCATATTAGCTTCAGCAATACCGCAGTTGAAAAATCTGTTTGGATATGCTTTTTGAAACATTCCTGTTTTAGTTGAGCCTGCAAGGTCGGCGTCCATTACAACAATTTTATCATCAAGTTTACCGAGTTCCACGAGAGTTGCGCCGTAACTTTCACGAGTCGCAACTTTTTTTATATCTGCCATTAGTTTAACTCCTTTAATTTAGTGAATAGTTAGTAGTGAATAGTAAATAGTGAAAAAATTCTAACCACTGACCACTTTTCACTGACCACTGACCACTTTTCTACGCGCTTCTTCAAGTTCGGCGAGTGCTTGAGCAAGTTGCTCCTTATTAGCCGCCTTGCCATGCCAATCAGCAACATTTTCCATAAACGAAACGCCTTTACCCTTAACGGTATCCATTAAAATTGCGGTAGGTTTGCCGCTACCCTGATTTCGGTGGAAAAATTCCAACGCCTTTTCAATGTCGTCGAAGTCGTGACCGTTAATCTTTATGACTTTGCAACCGAAAGCCTCAAATTTTTTATCAAGCGGTTCAAGATTCATTACGTCTTTAGTTTTACCGTCAATCTGCAAACCGTTCACGTCAACCGCTATGCAAAGATTATCCAGCTTGTAATGCGCGGCAAATGTCAAGCCTTCCCAAATTTCGCCTTCTGCAAGTTCACCGTCGCCGTTAAGAGTGTAAACATTGACATTGAGTCCAAGAAATTTCGCGCCTTTAGCCATACCTGCCGCAACTGAAAGCCCTTGACCAAGTGAACCTGTTGACATATCAACACCGGGCGTCGAGTTAATATTTGGATGTCCCTGTAAGTGTGAACCTATTTGACGGAGCGTCATTAAATCTTCAACCGGGAAAAATCCTTTATGGGCAAGCACTGCATAAAGTGCCGGTGCGCCATGTCCTTTCGACAAAACAAAACGATCTCGGTTAGGGTCTTTAGGATTTTGAGGATTTACTCTCATTTCCTTATTGTAAAGGTAGGTTAAGTAATCAGCCGCCGAAAGTGAGCCGCCGGGATGTCCGCTACCTGCCGCCGTCGTACTTTTTAAAATATCTTCACGCACATTTAAGGCGAAAAGCTTAAGTTCCTTTTTTTCATTGGGTGTCATAAAATTTTCCTCCTGTTATGAAAGGTTTATCTGCAATTTTTAATGCGATTAACCAATATCATAATTGTAAAGTTTTTTGCAAAAATGTCAAATATCAGTGAAAAATGCCTGCGAAAAATCAGCAATAATTCAGAAACGAAAAATTTTGCAGGTAAGAGTTTTCTCCATAAGGTTAGGTTGTAGACAAAAATAACCTTTCGACTATAATAAAGTCGGGAGGTTTTTTTTATGGAGGAAAAAGAGTTTGGAACTAATTTTTTTGAACATTTAATGGAAGTATTAAAGCAAGATGAAAGATTTTTTTCTGTTGACGGAAATATTTTGCGAAATGCTATCATTGAATTCGCGAATAAATTTGACGCTCAACTTTTAAAAATTCTTTTGTCTGATGATGACGTTAAAAAATTTTTCTTTGTGGACGTTGACGGCGTGAAAGTTTTCGACAAAGATAAATTTACGTGGGTCATTAACAATCGTGAATTTTTGCCCGACAGTTACACAAGTTTTAAAAATAAAATCGGTCTCGTCGATGAAGGCGGAAATTTTATCGCCGAATCTAAAAAAGTTGCGTTGGTTTTTCCTTACAAAGATTGCGTGTTGGAAGGCGGGCAAACTAAAGACGAGCAAAAACGCGACGAAATTTTCTACAATGAAATTCTTGCTCCTGAAGATATTGACAGGTTACTTTATCCAAAAGTTTTTACCGGCGCAAAAAAATTTTCTGCCGACGGTGTCGAAGATGTTACAAGTTTTTCTGATACTGACAATCTCATTATCAAGGGAAATAATTTACTTGCCGTCGCCTCTCTTCTCAAAAGATTTTCCAATAAAGTAAAGTGCATTTACATTGATGTCCCGTACAATACCGGAAATGACAGTTTCGGCTACAATGACAGATTTAACCACAGCACTTGGCTTACCTTTATGAAAAATCGCCTCGAACAAGCTAAAAAACTTTTGCGCTCCGACGGAATTGTTTTAATTCAGATTGACGACAATGAACAGGCATATTTGAAAGTTTTATGTGATGAAATTTTCGGACGTCAAAATTTTTTAACTACATTTTATGTTCAAGTTCGTTATCCAAATAAAACTTTGAAAGAAGATATGAATTTTCACAAAGAAATTGAACAGATACACATTTATCAAAAATCTTCTGAGGCTTCTCCAAACCTTAATACTACCGAATTTGGATTTGAAAAATTTATTTATAGAATTGAAGAAAAAGAATTGCCATTTAGAACTATCGAATTAGGTGGAAAAAAGGTTGAAATTTTCAATAAAAAACAGTATGAAATAAAGACAGTTACTGGCTCAAAATATGGATTGAAGGAAGTCTGGGCAACTGGTACGATTCTTGACGGAAATTCATCAGGAAGATTTTTTAGGGATTTTTTAGCAGATAGATATTTACAAGATGGTTATGGAGTTTTATATAAAGTTTATGGAATAGGCGACGATATTTTTGACCATAGATATTTTACTGGTCCTCAACGTGTGAGAGCTACAAAAGGAAAATATTATCAAGGTGTGCCGATTGATAAATTTTATTCCGAAAAAAACTCAAGAACATTACCGATAGAAAATTTTTATGATTTTGCCGCTAATTTTGGAAATTGTAGACACGAAGGAGGAATAGATTTTCGCGCAGGTAAAAAACCAGAAATTTTAATAGCAACTATTTTGAAACACTTTACAAATGAAGGCGATATAGTTTTAGATAATTTTTTGGGAAGCGGAACAACGGCGGCAGTAGCGCACAAAATGAAGCGTCAATATATCGGCGTTGAGCAAATGAATTATATCGAGACAGTGACGGTTGAGCGGCTGAAAAAAGTTATAGAAGGCGAACAGGGCGGCATATCAAAGGCGGTAAATTGGCAGGGCGGAGGAAGTTTTGTTTACTGCGAACTTGCGAAACAGAATCAAAAATTTGTTGAAGAAATAGAAACTGCGCGGGGATTTGAAACAATTCGGGCGATTTACAAAAAAATGGTAAAGTCGGGATTTATCAGCTACAAAGTTAAACCTGCAGACATAGAGGCGGCGGCGAAAGATTTTGAGGAACTTTCCATAGAAAATCAGAAAAAATTTTTAATGGAACTGCTGGATAAAAATTTGCTGTACGTGAACTACTGCGATATAGACGACGAAGAATTTGGAATTACTGACGCAGATAAAAAATTTACGCGCAGTTTTTACGGAGAGGGCTAAAAGATGACACGCGAATTTATTCACGGCAAAAAATTTGATGAGCAATGGAAAGCACTTGGCTTGAATGACGATGCCTTGAAAGATTTGCAAAAGATTTTGTTAAACAACCCAAAAATTGGAGCAGTTATTCAAGGAACAGGACGACTTCGCAAAATGCGTTTCGGGATTGAAAATCGCGGAAAATCTCATAGCGTGCGCGTTTGTTATGTAGATTTTGAAATTAACGAAAAAATTTTTTTGATAATGGTATTTGCAAAAAATGAAATGGACAATTTATCTCAATCTGAAAAAAACTCGATTAAAAATTTAATTGAGAGAATTGAAAAATATTTGGAAGGGAATGAAAAGAAATGAGTAAAGCGTTTGAAATGATTTCTGAATCGCTGAATGAAATTATTGAGGATTTGGAAAAAAACGACGGCAAAAATCTTAAACGCGAAACTTTATCGATTGAAGAAGAAAAAAAAGACGCTAAAAAATTTTACGTCACTAAGGCTTCAGACAACTATTTTAATCAGGCAGTAAACTTTTAAATGTGAGGATTGAGAGATGTTCCTGTATAAAAAGCTTGAAACTCTGCGCGAGTACGGAAATATAGCGGCAGTTTCGGAATATGTTTCAAAAAATTTAAATCCGGCGTTTGAATTGCGTTCGTATCAAGTGCAAGCGTTTGAAAATTTTATTACGCACTTTGAAAGCAAAAAATGTCCGCACCCGTTGCAAGTCTTGTTTCATATGGCGACGGGTAGCGGCAAGACTTTAATAATGGCAGGGCTTATGCTGTATCTTTACAAGCAGGGATACAGGAATTTTCTTTTTTTCGTCAACCTTACGAACATTATTGACAAGACGCGGGAAAATTTTCTTAATGCTGATTCCTCAAAATATTTATTTGCGGAAGAAATTGTGATTGAAGGCGAAAAAATAAAAATTAACGTCGTAGAAAATTTTCAATCTGTGGACGATGACGCAATAAATATTTGTTTCGATACAACGCAGGGACTTCACACCAAAATGTTTTTTGCGCAGGAAAATGCGATGACGCTAGACGATTTTGACGATAAAAAGATTGTTTTTATTTCCGATGAGTCGCACCATTTAAACGCTGATACCAAAAACGCCGCCGGTAAAAAAGATAATGTCAACACTTGGGAACAGACGGTAAAGCATATTTTCAATAGAAACGCCGAAAATATTTTGTTGGAATTTACTGCGACCTGTGATGTAAAAAATCCCGCGATAAGTATGGAGTACGAAGATAAAATTATTTTCGATTATCCGCTACAAAAATTTTACAACGATAAATATTCCAAAGACATTATGACGTTGCGTTCAGATTTTCCGGCGATGGAAAAGGTGTTGCAGGCGATAATTTTAAGTCAGTATCGCTTAAAAGTTTTTCAAGATCACAAGTTAAATATCAAGCCGATAGTTTTGTTTAAGTCGGCGAAAATTGCGGACAGCCAAAATTTTATGGCAGAATTTATCGAGACGGTAAAAACTTTGAACGGGAATTATTTGCAAAGTCTGTTTCAAATTTTTGACAATGAAATAATGAAACGTGCCTTTGAATATTTTGAGCGCAACGGAATTTCTTTAGAAAATCTTGCCGCTGAATTACGAGATGATTTTTCAGAGGAACATTGCATTTCAGTCAACGATGAAAAAGAAAATGAAAATAATCAATTCAAATTAAATTCGCTTGAAAGCCCTGATAATCCGTACCGTGCAATTTTTGAAGTCAAAAAACTTGATGAAGGCTGGGACGTGCTGAATTTATTTGACATTGTGAGGTTGTACGAAACGCGGCAGTCGGGCGGTAAAAAAATTTCTGCAACGACGATTTCAGAAGCTCAACTTATCGGACGCGGCGCGAGATATTGTCCTTTCCAAATTAGCAACGAGCAACCTAAATTTCAAAGAAAATATGATTCAGATGTAAATTGTGAACTGCGAATTTGTGAAACGCTTTACTATCATTGCCAAAACGATTCGCGGTACATTAACGAATTGAAAGCCGCGCTCCGTGAAATTGGATTGTACGCAGATAAAATTATTAAGCGGCAGTACACTTTAAAAGAAAGTTTCAAAAAAGACGACCTTTATAAGTCGGGAATAATTTTTCTCAATGAGCGCGTAGAAAAAAGCTGTTCCTTGCCTGAAGAAATTGCTCCTGAAGTTCGCGATAAAATTTATTCGGTTACGATGAATTTGGGAATATCGGGCGAAAGTCGCATGATGACTGATGACGCAGAAAAAGTAAGTCGAGTTGAAATTTATACGACAAGCTACACAATCAAAGAAATTGCGGCGATAAATTTTGCGATTGTCAATAAAGCGTTGATGAAGTATCCGGTTTACAAATTTGAAAATTTAAAAACCTGCTTTAAAGTTTTGAAATCGACGAGAGATTTTATTATTGATGAAAAATTTCTCGGTAACGTAAAAATTTCTATAAAAAGTCGAACAGAAAATTTAAGTGCCAATGATTTATATTTAGCCGTCTCAAAAGTTTTGGGAGAAATTTCCTCCGTTATTGCTAAACCGAATATAGAATACGAAGGCACGAAGGAATTTTCTTCGCACAATATCAGCGACATTTTCAAAGATACGACCGTAAATTATTCCGTAACTCATGAAGGCGGGCTTGGTGTTTCGCAAAATGATTCTTCCGTTGATGAAGATTGCAGAATAGATTTATCTTTGGAAGATTGGTTTGCATACACTGATAATTTCGGCACTGTTGAAGAAAAAGCACTGGTGGCATATTTCAGAGATAGAATAACTAAGTTGAAAAAGATATACAGCAAAATTTTTTTGGTACGAAATGAACGTCAATTTCATATTTATTCATTTGAAACCGGCGAACGTTTTGAGCCGGACTACGTTTTATTTCTTCAGAAAAACAAAGAAAGTCATTTTGAACAGTTGCAGATATTCATTGAACCTAAAGGCGAACATTTATTGCAAAAAGATGAATGGAAAGAAAAATTTCTCCTGCAAATGAAAGAAAATGCGATTCCAATGGTTGATGAAAAAAAATATTCAATATGGGGATTGCCCTTTTTTAATAGAGGTGACAGCTTTAAAGAATTTGATGATGAATTTATCTTCATAGAGAAATAGCCGGTCTAAAAAATTTTTTTGTAATGGGATTTTTTATCGCAGGAAAAAAATTTTCGGTGTCGAAGTCTTATGAAAATTTAATGAAATTTTTATGAAAAGGATATAATTTTATGGTAAAAGAAATTGACAATCCCATAATCGCACATAAATTGGCGCAGTTAAGAAACAAAAAAACTCCGTCAAAAGATTTCCGTGCATTGGTGCAGGAAATTTCTATGTTGATGATGTACGAAGTGGGACGGGAATTTAAATCTGATGAAGTCACAATCGAAACGCCGTTGACTTCTTGTCGAGTAAAAATTTTGCACGAAGAAAATTTTGTTATTGTTCCGATTCTCCGCGCAGGTTTAGCGATGGCAGAGGGCGTTTCAAAAGTTTTGCCTGCCGCGTCGATTGGTCATATTGGGCTTTACCGCGACGAAAAAACTTTTCAACCGGTAGAATATTACAGCAAAATGCCGCCGAATCTGCGCGGGAAAATTTTAATCGTAACAGACCCGATGCTGGCGACCGGCGGAAGTTCATCAGCGGCTTTGCAAATGCTGAAGGATAAAGGCGCAGAGAAAATTATTTTTATGTGCATAGTTGCCGCGCCGCAGGGAATTGAAAAAATTTCTTCTGAACATCCTGACATACCGATTTACGCGGCGGCGATTGATGACGGGCTTAACGAAAATTGTTATATTCTGCCGGGACTCGGTGACGCCGGTGACAGGATTTTCGGCACAATTTAACGGATTTAAACTTCCTTCCCACAAAATTTTTGTAGCGGAGGATTTTTTTCTTCCTTTGACTTGACAATATATTGTATAATTCATAAAAAAAAATTTTTGGAAGGTGAAAATTTTGCTTGAGCTTTTGAAAAGTGCAATGAACATTTTCGACCTGTTTATATTGGCAGCGGCGGCATTTCTCTTTATGCGCTTCGACTATTCCAACCTTTCAACATTCGATATAATTTATATCGTCTCGTTCATAATGTGGCTGATAATGCTGTTCATCAGAATTTTTATCGTTTACAAAAAGAGCTTTAAACAATGACTAAGGCGATTTTCTTTGACATTGACGGTACTTTACTTGACGGTAATGCAGGAATTTTTAACTTAACTGAAAGGGTTAAAACTGCCTTGAATCGTCTTAAAAATGCCGGACATTATATCTTTATCGCGACGGGCAGACCTTATGCCTTCTTGCAACGAGAAATTTTAAATTTCGGCTTTGACGGCTATGTTTTGCTTAACGGAGCAGTTGTGATTGTTGACGGAAAAATTATTTTCAGAAGTCCTATTGATAAGTCAGCCGTGAAAAAAATTTGTGAGTACGTCGAATCTGAACAGATTGAATATATTTTGGAAAGTCATCCGCAAATTTATTTCAGACGCGATGCTAAGGCTATCGAAGATTTTTTCCGCAAAATTCGCGTCGACTGTTCCAACTTTATACGCGATTTTGAAATTGACGACGTTGAGACTTTCAAGGTTGAGTGCGTGACTTTTCGCCGCGATGTTGAAAATCTTGATAAAATTTATAAAAAAATTCTTGAAACGCCCAATTTTACGGGCTGGTCTGATCCTTTCAGATTTAAAAGCCTTGAAGTTTCATCAAATAAAATTTCTAAGGCGGATGGGATTTTTAAAATACTTAACCATTTTAACATTGACATAGACAATTCTTATGCCTTCGGTGACGGCTTTAACGATATTGAGATGATTAGCCGTGTCGGTACGGGCTTTGCTATGGGTACTGCAGGCGAAAATCTGAAACAGAAAGCAAAATTTGTTGTGCCTTCTGTTCACGAAGACGGTGTTGCTGTCGGCATAGAAAAATATATTTTAAGTTTAAGTGATAAGGGTTAAGAAAAATTCTTAATTCTTAATTATCTACTAAAGGGAGGGGTTCAATGAAAAAAAATTTCTTATTGCCGCTGATTCTCCTGATATTTCTTTTCAGCGGCTGCGGTTCAACCAAAGATAATTCCGCGCAGGTTGAGCCAAATTCTACGGCTGATGCCGAGCAGGCTAAGCCAAATAACGTCAAAGACTTTAAGGTTGATTTGAAAATTACTATGTTGAACGTCGGGCAGGGCGATTCTTTTCTGATTCAAACTAAGACGCAAAATATTTTGATAGATACTTCCGATACGGATGAACGTGCAAAGTTGGTTAGTGAACTCGACAAGGCGGGAGTTACCACTTTTGATAAGATTATTTTAACGCACCCGCACGCTGACCATATTGGCGGAATGGAAAAACTTTTAAAAGATGACAAGTACACCGTCAAGGAAGTTTTCGATAACGGCATTGCGTCAACTTCAAAACTCTATCAAAATTATATGAAAGACATCAAGGCTATGAATATTCCGCATAAAACTTTGAAGGCGGGAGAAACTCTTGATTTTGGTGACAACGTAAAGTTTGAAGTCCTTTACCCAACGAAAGATTTAGTAAAGGCTGTTAATGACGGTAAACAGAAAACTGATCCCAATAACGAATCTGTTGTCGGACGGTTGGTCTACAAAGATTTTACGATGATGTTCACTGGCGACGCCGAATTGAAAGTAGAGAGCGAAATTTGGGCGGATAATGACGAAAAAAAATTGAAAAGCACAATCTTGAAAGCCGGACATCATGGCAGCCATAGTTCGTCATCTGAAAATTTTGTGCGTGTAGTAAAGCCTGAATACGTCTTAATTTCTGCAGGTGAACCTACCGATAAACGCGGCGGCAATACTTACGGACATCCGCACGTTGAATCGTTGCAGACTTATTTGAAAGAGGGAATTAAAAGCGACCATATTTTGTGGACGTGGAAAAACGGAACGGTTGTCATTGCGACAGACGGCAAAAACTTTTCTGTAACGTCTGAAGTGAAGGAGGATTGGGTAAACAAATGGATAGCGGAGAAGAAATCCAAGAAATAAATCTTGACGCGGAAAATAATTCTGACGAAAAAATTGTCAGCGTCTACCTTGATCGCCTTGAAGAACTTGAGGACGGCACGGAAGAAGCGGTTTTAATGATTGATGACGGCGGAGAAGAATATTCCGCAGAGATTGTCATTCCAGCAAAATTTTTGCCTGACGACGTAAGCGACGGCGATTACTTGAAGATAAAAATTTCTTACGACGAAGTTAAAACGAAGACCGCCTTTGAATCTGCGCGGCAACTGCTTAATTAACCCATAGCTGAATGCTAACAGCTGAAAGCTATAAGCTAAACACGGAGTGAGTGATTGTATTGATTAGAAAAACTTTGACGGCTTTGACGTTAATGTTAATGTTTTGTTTGACGATTTTTGGAACAGCAGAAGCGGCAAGGGCAAAAGCGGAATTGCTAAACGTTTCTGCATATAATTTGGACAGAGAAACTGTAAGGATACAAATTGACTATCGCGGCAGACTTGACAGCAGCGATATAAATTTAAACGTGTCGGGAGAAAAAATGATTCTCGACCTTAATGACACAGCATCTGGGCGTATAAATCGTACTCTCGGACGCAATATCCAAGCTACAAATATTATCGACAATGTTTCAATGAACAATGCCGATAAAACGCGCACGCAACTTGTATTTTCAATGATAATCGACTTTGACGCGGACGGTTACACCGCCAATCTTACTGCGGATACTTCCGGCGGCAGAAATTTTTCACGGCTGATTATCGACGTTGAAAGAACAAATAAATCTGCTATTTACCATCCTGAACCTTCTTACGGTGACGTATACGGCAACATAGACGGCGATTTAAGCGGGCGTGTAATAACTTTAGACGCGGGACACGGCGGCTCCGATAACGGCGCAGTAGGTCCCAGTCGCTTGACGGAAAAGGAAGTCACTTTAGCGGTTGCGTTGAAGGTTGAAAGAATGTTGGCGGCACAAGGTGCGCAAGTTATCATGACACGTACCACAGACGTTGATGTTGCCTCGCCTTATGCGTCAAATACTCAAGAACTTCAAGCGCGTTGTGACTATGCAAACGGTGCTGAAATGTTTATCAGTATTCACTGCAACGCCTTTTCTAATCCTCAATCCAACGGTATGGAAACTTTTTACAGTTCGGTAAATTCGGAGAGTTATCGACTTGCAGCATTGTTGAATGAAGAACTTCTCAGATACGGCGGCTTGAACAATCGCGGCGTTAAAACTGCAAACTTCTACGTCATTAAGCATACAGCTTGCCCGTCGTCTTTGATTGAGTTAGCATTCATTACAAACTATGAAGAAGAAAGACTTTTGGCAAGCGATGAATATCAAGAAAGACTGGCACAGGCAATAGTTGCCGCCATTAACCGATTTTTTAACGGATACTAAAATTACCTAAGGAGGATTTACCTAAATTGGTTAAGAAAATTTTCATATCGGCAATGACCGCAATGTTGCTTTTAACTACGGGCTGTAATAAAAACGTACCGCCTGAAATAACGCCTTCTGATAATCCTAAACAAGCTGAAGCCGGTATTCCTAAAATTGAAATTGACGATAACCCCACGCCTCAAGTAACCAAAACTGAAAACGGCGTTACAACCATGCAGGTTACGGTTTACTATCCCGATCAAGCTGGTATGTCGTTAATCCCCGTCAAACGCGAAATTAAATTTAAGGACGCAAATCAAAAATATATTGAAGCCGTTAAGTGTTTGCTGGACTCGCCGACCGAAGAAGAATTGACGAAAATTTTTCCAAAGGACGCAAAAATTAAAAGCATAAAGCTTGACGGTAATACAGCGGTTATTGATTTAGATTCCGGCATTACGAAAAATTTTGTCGGCGGCTCGACTGGCGAAGAATTTTTGATTAATTCTGTTGTCGACACATTGACGGAGTTTGATGAAGTCAAGCAAGTACGTTTTCTGATTGACGGTAAGGAAGTTGAAACGCTTGCCGGTCATATGGATTTAAGCGAGCCGATTAAACGTTAAGGCTTTTAGAGTTTAGGAATTTAAAAAAATTTGTGAGGTGAATTTATGAGCAAAATTTTAGTTGCATATTTTTCTGCAAGCGGAATCACTGCGAAAGTTGCACACAATTTGGCAAACGCTGTGAACGCCGATATTTTTGAGATTGAGCCGAAAATTCGTTACGACCGCGCAGATTTGGATTGGAACGATAAAAATTCGCGAACTTCGATTGAGATGAATGACATCAACGCGCGTCCTGAAATTGCTACGCCTATTCACGTCGAAGGTTACGACACAATTTTTATAGGATTTCCAATTTGGTGGTACACTGCCCCGCGCATTATCAACACGTTTTTTGAAAGTGCTGACTTCACGGGCAAAAAAGTTTATCTCTTTGCAACGTCAGGCGGCAGTGGTTTAGGTGATACGGTATCAACTCTGAAAAAAATTTGTCCTGCGATTATTTCAGGGAAAATGTTAAATCGCAGTACAGTGAACGAAATGCAAAATTGGGTAAGAAGTTTGTTACTGTAGATTTTTAATTAAAAAATTTTTGCGCGGTATTAATCGCGCTTTTTTTATAGGAAGGAATTTTTATGAAACCGATTAATCTAAAAATTAGGGCATTTGGACCGTATTTAAAGTCAACAGAAATTGATTTTGAAAACGGACTTGCAGGAAGTAATTTTTTTCTGATACATGGTGCAACGGGTTCAGGTAAAACGACGATACTTGACGCGATTTGTTACGCGCTTTACGGTAAATGTTCAGGCGAAAAACGTACAGGAGAAATGATGCGCTCCGAAAAGGCTGGTTATGGAGATAAAACGGAAGTGGAATTTACTTTCTTTCTTGACGGAAAAATTTATCGAGTGATTCGCAGTCCGAAATATTGGCGTCAAAGTCTGCGCGGCGACGGTTATGTTGAGGAAAAAGCCGCCTTGACGATTTATGCAGACGGTAAAACTGTTCCTGCCGAATTTTACAAGGATTATTTTGATAAACTTTTAAATTTTAATGTCTGGCAATTTCGCCAAGTGGTAATGTTGCCGCAAGGTGAATTTAGAAAATTTTTGATGTCCAATTCGGGTGAACGCGGAGAAATTCTTAACGTAATTTTCAGCGCAGATTTTTATAAATTGATTGAAAATAAGTTAAAGGAGCAACGTCAAGCCGCCGAATTAAATTTTAATGAACTGAATAGCCGCCGTAAAAATTTTTTTGATGAGGCAAAATCAATCGGAAATGTTGAGGACGACGAATTTAACGAGGATTCGATAGAAGAAATTGCAAAAATTTTAGCTGAAAATTTAAAGGCATTAGAAGAGGAAATTGCTCAACTTAGAATTAAATCAGACATTGCCGTAAAAAATTTATCGAATGGAAAAGCTTTGTATGCAGACTTTGAAACTTTTGACAAAAGCGTAAAAACTTTGCAGGACGCTAAAACTAAACTTGACGCTGTTGCTAAAAAGTTTGAATCCGCGCAGATTGAATATGACGCGCGTAAATCTGAAGAAACCAAACGACTTGAATTGGAACACGCAATTAAGGAGCTTAAAAAAATTCAAAAAGCTGTAGAGGAACTTCACGAAACGAAAAAAAATCTTGACGTTGCTGAAAAATCTGAATTAGACTCTCAAGAAAATCTTAAAAAGCTTGAGAAGGATAAAATTAGTTACGAAAAGCGGCTTAAAGAATTGAAAAAAATTGTTGAAAATCTTGACGGTGCGGACGTAAAATTTCAAGCAGCAAAACAAAATTTGGAAGACGCTACCGAACGTCAGGAGCAGTTAAACGAATTGGCACGCCTTAAAAAGGAATTAGCCGCCGCTGAAAGTCGACTCAAGACCGCTAATAAAAATTTAGATTCCGCGCAGATTGAACTTAACAGATTAATTGCGTTGCAAAAATTGGGAGCCGCCGCTAAGCTTGCAGAAACTTTGAAAGACGGTGAACCTTGTCCTGTCTGCGGTTCTACTATTCATCCGCACATTGCGATAAGTGATGAGATTATTCCGAGCGATGAAGATATTGAGTTGGCGGAAAATGTTTTAAAACGTCGCCAAATGGAAAATGACGCCGCTGTTAAGTCCGTTGCAAAAATTACAGGAAATATTGACGCACTTAATGACACTGTTAAAAAGTCAGGCGATACTTTGACATTGGACGACGCGCAGAAAAAATTCGACAAATTAAAAAAAGATGCCGCCGAGTTGGTAAAAGCGCGTAAAAATTTAAAGAAGGGCGAGGAACTTACCGACGAACTTTATAAAAATTTAGATGACGCGCGTGTTGACGTTGATAAAAATTCTAAAGTTGCTGAAAATCTGCGCGGGAAAATCGCCGAAAAGCAATCTCAAATCTCCGTCGAATATTTATCAGATACAGAAAAAATTTCTGCTGATTTAAAGAAAAATCAATCGGAAAAAAATAAATTGGATTCTGCCTTTGAAGTTGCAGAAAAAAATTTCAATCAAGCACTTAGTCAAAAATCTAAGTTGGAAGGTTCAGTAAAGACGGCTGAAAATGTTCACGCGGACGCCGCTAAAAAGATTGAAGGCAAGACTAAACCTGACATTGTCGCGTTAAAAAATCTTGCTGATGCCGCGCAGAATGCTCACTACGAAAAATCTATGGAGGCGAATACGCTTAAGGAAAATTTGAAACGACTTGATAAAATTTTGTTTAAGTTAAAACATTTAGCGACAGAAATTGAACTTGCCGAGAATAATTTTATAATGTGGAAAAAACTTTCTGACACGGCTAACGGCAAACTTTCTTTCCAACGTTATTATCTCAATTCGATGTTTCAACACGTAATTATTGAGGCGAATGCGCGGCTTGAAAAAATGAGTGGTGGGCGTTATCAATTTCGTAATAAGGAACAAACAAATAAAACCCGACTTGCCGGGCTTGACTTAGAAATTTTTGACGCTAATTCAGGAACTTGCAGAGACGTTGCAACTTTATCCGGCGGAGAAAGTTTTTTAGCGTCGCTGTCATTAGCATTGGGGCTTGCCGCTGTCGTAAAAAATACTGCTGGCGGAATTAAGCTTGACACAATTTTTATTGACGAAGGTTTTGGATCATTGGACAGTGAAACGCTTGACTATGCGATTAATACTTTAGTTGAGTTGCAGGGCGACGGGCGGCTTGTAGGAATTATTTCTCACGTCGAGGAACTTAAACAGCGTGTACCGAATAGGCTTGAAATTATCAAAAACAAAGACGGCAGTACGGCAAAATTTATTGCTTAAAAATGGAAATGGTTCATCATTTTTTCGGTTAATGATTTAGCGTCGTCATCTTTATGCGTCAAGAGATATTCAAGCGTATTGGTGTTAAAAAATGACGTAATAGGAATGTAGCGATTGTACTTGCGGAAATCTCCAAAAATTAAAAGTTTTTTATGAAGTTTAGCAATATCGTCAACGGTTGCGTTATTTTTAATTAAGATTCGGCGCAACAAAAAATCCCCACTGATTGAGGAAAAAATATCCTGAATCAGTTGGGGATTTTTTTTATCGTGCTGATATTTTTCAATAAGGGCGACAGATTTTTTAGACATCATAAAAGCGCGGAAAGTTCCGGCTAAAAAAATTATCACTACGAAAATCAGTAAAATTGTAAAAAAAATTTGCATGATTACCAGATTTTTAAATTAGTCTCCAAAAAATATTTTTTCAAGTCTACAATATTTTTCATTTTCTTGCAACAAAAAAATCGACTGCCAAAATTTTTGACAGCCGACAAAAAATTTTATTGTTTGTTACAAATTTATTACAAGCCTTTAGATTTTCTCAACTCGCTAAGTTTAGGTCCCATAATGCGCTTGTAAGCCTCAACGCCCGGCTGATTAAATGCGTCGACGTTGGAAAGTTCACCTTCATAAGCAACGGACATTGCCAACATATAAAGCAATTCGCCGAGATGATATTCATTGAGTTCAGGCAAAGTGAAGCAAGCGTTAAAGCGTTTGTTGGACTGCAAGGCGTCAGCATTAGATTGACGTGCAACTTCAAGAGCCTCACTCATCTTTACGCCGGAAATATCTGCCAACTTCTTATATTCAGGGAAGGCATTGGGTATCGTCAAATCGTTAGCCCATTTCGCAACTTTGATGAACTGTACAACTTTATCAAGTGAGCCTTCTTGATGTTGTTGAGTCTGCGAATGCATATCAGTTGTACCGACAGCAACAAGCGGAGTGCGTCCGTAGCAAACTTCTTTACCCTCTTTGTCAAACTGCTTGCCGAGAGATTCAGCCAAAAGTTGAATGTACCATTCGGACGTAGATTTAAGATAGTCGCAATAAGGCATCATAACTTCGATATTGCGTCCATACTTTTGATAAGCCGCAAATTTCAAAGCCGCATTAAGCATCGCAGGATTTTCAAAAACATTTTCATTCTTGCAGGCTTCGTCCATATCGCGTGCACCTTCAAGGAATTTTTCAATATCCATACCGATAACGGCGGCGGTTACGAGACCGACTTCGCAGAAAATTGAAAAACGTCCGCCAACGCCATCAGGTACAGCAAATTGCGGCCAGCCTTTATCGATAGCAAGCTGTTTAAGGAGAGTCTTTTTCTCCATATTGGGATCGGTTACGGCGACGACTTCAACTTCGATATTTTCCTGTTTCGTCAAGTCATCGTACATAACCATAAAGTTGCTCATCGTGTCAAGCGTTCCGCCGGATTTTGAGATACAGATTAAGCAAACTTTGAGTTTATTGCCTTCGGTACGCGCCGCAATAGCCTTAATATGATTAAGAATATCGCCTGTACGACGTGAATCGATGTTTTGACCGCTGAAATAAACTTTCGGCAAGCCGTTACGTTGTTCGGGAGTCAAAGTGTTCCAAAATTCGCCTGCGAAAACGTCGAACAAAACTTTATTGCCCAAGAAAGAGCCGCCGATACCCAACGATACAACTACGTCGATGTTATTGCGCAGATGTTCCGTGAAGTCGTGCAATTTCTGAATGCTGGCAGGAGAATTAAGATTAAGTTTACCATTTTCTTCGGTAATGTAGGGAAGTTTGGAGAAATAAACTTTTTCAGGCGTGCCGTCTTTAGAAAGATGCGCTTTAATAAATCCACTCTCGCGCATAACCTTCATAGCTTCGTGGGCTTTCTTAAGGTCTTCCGCGTAAGAATCCAAATCGGCTTGAGTGACTTTACCTTCGCCGAAAAGGTTATCATAGTCGAAACTGAAACCTGATTTTAAAGTTAATGCCATTTTTCAAACTCCTTTCGGAAAAAGAATATAAGTAAAAGAGAGGCGCACAAGGACGTGCGCCCGTCCGCGCAAATCGCCGGATGCGATTTCTGCGGACATGTTTTCTTTTGTTACTTTTCTTTTGCGCCAAAAGAAAAGTATATTCAAAAAAAACAAACTTTTACCAATGCAAATAAATTACATTACACAACGGACGCAACAATATCTTGTGCTTCCTTCTGAATTTGTTTGAGATGATCTTCACTGACAAAGCTTTCAGCGTAAACTTTGCACATATCTTCAGTGCCGGACGGACGCGCCGCAAACCAACCTTTTTCAGTGACAACTTTCAATCCGCCGATTGATGCACCGTTGCCTGGAGCCTTCGTGAATTTGCCGGTAATGGGATTTCCCGCAAGCGTGTCAGCTTTAAGATTTTCAGGAGAAAGTTTGCCGAGAGCCGCTTTTTGTTCCGGCGTCGCAGGAGTATCTTTACGCGCATAGTAGAAAGTGCCGTGTTTGTCAGTAAGTTCCTTATGATGTTCGGAAGGATTCTTGCCGGTCTTTGCGGTAATTTCGATGGCGAGCAAGTCCATAATGATACCGTCTTTATCGGTTGTCCAAACGCTGGCGTCTTTGCAGAGGAAACTTGCGCCCGCAGATTCTTCGCCGCCGAATCCCATTGAACCATCGAATAAGCCGTCAACAAACCATTTAAAGCCGACGGGAACTTCGCAAAGTTTACGTCCAATTTCTTCAGCAACTTTATCAATAAGTGAACTGGAAACCAAAGTTTTACCAATCATGGCGTCTTTGCTCCAGCCCGGACGATTTGTGAACAGATAACGAATTGCAACCGCAAGATAATGATTCGGATTCATCAAGCCTTGCGGCGTAACAATTCCGTGTCTGTCGTAGTCAGTATCATTACCGAAGGCAATATCATATTTATCTTTCAGTGCGATAAGATTTGCCATTGCAAACGGTGACGAGCAGTCCATTCTAATTTTACCGTCATGATCAGGCGGCATAAATGAGAATGTGTAATCAATGTTAGGATTGACAACATTAATGGGCTTTTTAATTCCGTAAACTTCGTTGATTAAATCCCAATAGAAAATTCCTGAACCGCCGAGAGGATCTGCGCCGACGTTCAAGCCGGAATTGATAACCGCATCCATATCAATAACGCGGGACAATCCCTTAACATACGGCATCATATAATCCATAAAGTGGACGTTATCAAGTTTAATGGCGCGTTCAAAGGGAATGCGTTTAACAACTTTGTAGACGCCTTCTTTGATAATTTCGTTAGCGCGATTTTGAATTATCTTGGTAGTTTCCGCGCTTGCAGGTCCGCCGGTAGTCGGGTCGTATTTAATGCCGCCGTCAGTCGGAGGATTGTGCGAAGGCGTGATAACGATACCGTCAGCCTGTTTTGCTTCTTTACGCTCATAGTTATGTTCAAGGATAATGCGCGAAACAACGGGCGTAGGAACGGGTTTAAAATCCTCTTGAAGGATAATGTCAACGCCATTAGCCGCTAAAACTTCGACGCAGGAACGAAGAGCCGGTTCGGAAAGTGCGTGAGTATCTGCGCCAATGTACAGCGGTCCTTGAATCTTTTCTGCGGTGCGATATTCATAAACCGCCTGCGCGATAGCAAGGATATGCTGTTCGTTAAAGCTGTGCAATTTGGAGCTGCCTCTGTGTCCCGAAGTACCGAACGCAACGCCCTGAGTTTTATTCTCGGGATCGGGTGCAAGAGTGTAGTAATCGCTGATCAAAGACGGAAGGTTGACAACGTTTTTCTTCTCCATTAAAGAATCCCCCTTGTTAAAAAAATTTATTTTACGCCCAAATTTTTTGAGCGATAATTAACTGATTCATTACCATTTTTTATAATCGGCTTTTTTGAAAATTTTAGATTTAGCGTAAGTCGATACTTCGCCAGGTGCGCTGACATAAACTACTTGAGCAGACATTAATTTAGCCTTGCCGGAATCTTTATCGCTTACATGAACTACGACAAAATCACCAACTTTAACGTCAAAGTCACCAATAAGATAGTCATAACATTTTACAGCACCTTCTTCAAATATAACTTGAACGAATCTTTTATTGAAAGTTGCTTGCGATTGAAAATTGACCTTACGAATCACATATGACTTTGCATAATCAGAATATTCACCATCTGAACTTACATATTTAACGGTTGCAATTTTTGTTGTTTTATCGGTAAATTTACTGCTAATAGGGACTTCAACACGATCATTAACTTTTAAATCGTAATTATCACCGATAAGGTAATCGTAAAGTTGAGTGTCACTTTCTTTAAATTTCACGGAAACAAATTTTCTTGACGACGATGATAAATTTGCTTCTTCACGAAGTTTTTCTTTTAAAAGTGTAATGTCATTTTTTTCTTTGTTGCTAAGATAAATAAATATACCGACTGCACAAAGTAAAAAGATAATCAGTGTTTCCATTATTGGCGAATGATTTTTAAAAGTTCGTCGCGCTTTTCTTCCATTAACGCTTTATCGCCGCGTGATTCGACGTTAAGCCTGATATACGGTTCAGTTTGTGACCCGCGCAGATTAAACCGCCAATTTTCAAAATCGACGCTAAGCCCGTCAATTTTATCAACAACGCCGTTTTTCGCGTAAATTTCTTCAACTTTTGCGATAATATTTTTCACGACTTCGACGTTAGCAACTTTGGTATTAATTTCACCGGAGCAAGGATATTTGGCGATTCTGTCACCGACGACTTGCGATAAAGTTTTGCCGGTTTCGCTAAGAAGTTCAAGCACCATTAACCAAGTAATCATGCCGCTATCGCAATAGTAAAAATCGCGGAAGTAATGATGAGATGCCATTTCGCCGCCGTAAATCGCATTTTCTGCGCGGAGTTTATCTTTCATAAATGAATGTCCCGAACGACACTTTATAGGAATCCCGCCAAGACTTTCAACAATGTCAATCGTATTCCAAATTGCGCGAGGTTCGCAGACAATTTTTTCTCCCTTATTATGTTCAAGGAAAATTTCCGCAAGCAAGCCGACCATGTAGTAACCTTCGATAAAGCCGCCCTTTTCATCAAACATAAAACACCTGTCGAAGTCGCCGTCAAATGCAATTCCGCAATCAGCACCGTTTTTAATTACCGCGTCCGCTGTTTCTTCGCGAGCGTCATGCAATAATGGATTCGGCACACCGTTTGGGAAAAATCCGTTAGTGTCATTATGAACTTTGATAATCTCAAAAGGCAGAAATTTTTCAATCTCATTGATAATCGGACCTGCCGCACCGTTGCCCGTATTGATGACGATTTTAAACGGCTTGAAAGATTTTACGTCCACATAGGACAGCAGACGCTTAATATAATCCGGCATAATATCGATTTTATGAATAGTTCCCGTAGCTTTTACGTGAGACCAATCGCGGCTTTCATCTTCAATCGCCTTTTTGATGTCGAAAAGTCCCGTGTCACTCGAAATAGGACGACAACCTTTCTTAACAAACTTCATACCGTTATAGTCTTTGGGATTGTGCGAAGCGGTTATCATAATTCCGCCGTCAAATTCATGAAAGCCCGTTGCAAAATAAATCATTTCCGTGCCGCATTGCCCAATATCGTAAACTTCGCAACCCGATTCAGTAAGACCGCGTGCAAGAGCATCACTTATCGTAGGACCTGAAAGACGAATGTCGTGCCCTATAGCAACTTTTTTTGCGTTGAACATCTCGGGAAAAATTCTGCCAACGCGATACGCCAATTCTTGATTAATACTGTCAGGATAAATCCCTCTAATATCATACGCTCCAAAGCCCGAAGTATTAACTGCCATAAAAACGCTCCCTCCGCCTAAAACTAAAATCAACTCTACTTTTCTATTCTACCTTACAAAAAAATTTCCTTTTAAATTTGCAGAAAATTTTAAATGAATTTTCAATGAAATGTGGCGCGAAAAAGACTTGATTTAAAAAATTTTTTTAAATTATTGGCTTAAAAAATTTAACTTTTAGCTTGCAATTATCGAATCAATTATGTAAAATTAACTTAAAAAATTCAAGGATGTTTTTTCAACAGAAAAATTTTTTCAAAGGAAGGGTGAACTAAGATGGCAATGACGGTTTCCAGAATGGTTAATTCGGGCTGGAATTTTTCAAACTTTTTTAATACCAACTCGACTAACCGTAATGCTACACAACAACATATTTCAAATATGTGGAGCGCATATAACTCCTCACAAAAAGGTGCGACTTCTGAAGCCGCAAATCTGCAAGAAGTCAGAGCTAATGCGGCGGCACTCGTGTCCAGCTATGACGAAGCTAAAACGGAATTTTATAATGAATTTGATAATCAAATGAACAATTTAGCTGCGTCGGCAAAGGCGGTTAAAAATTCCGATTTTGAGAGTGTAACGCAAGCATTTTCAGCGGCATCTAAGGTTGTAGAGGCGGCGACAGAAGCGGCAAAAACTGCGGAGGAAACTGTTGCTACACAGAATCAGGCGTCGGACAAAACGGCTACTGAACTGGATGCAGGAACTTCTGCGGCGGCAAAAGTCATCGAACAGGCAACGGAAGCGGCTAAAAAGACTTCAAAAGAAAAAGAGAATAAAAATGAACCGCCGTTTATCAAGACTGATTTCGGTATGACTATTGCCAATAACGGGTCGAACGGCACAATAACTAATGAAGACGGTTCTGTTACGACTATTACCGCAGAAGGTTCCAGAGTTACGTCGATTGGTAACGGTGCAATAACTAAGACGGAGACTTACGATAGTTCAGGTAATATGAAGGTTACTACGGAGTATAGCAAAATTATGCAGTCTGCGTTGAGAACCGTTCAAGATTTTGTAAATAACTATAACAGCAGCCTTGAGTTTTTCCAAGATAACAGTGCCATATCCTCTCGTGTAGGGAGAATGGCAGAACTTTTCGGTGATACCCAATATCGCGCAAAAAGTTATGAAGCAATCGGTATTGGCGTCGGTAACGACGGCTCTTTGTCGATTGATGAAGAAAAACTTGCTCAATCGATTGTGAATGATCCGAATAAAGTTGCCAACACTATCGGCGGTACGGGATTGGCGGACAAAGCGGAACAGCATGTAAACGTAGCGAACAGTCAGCGCAGTCAACTCTTCCCCAGTGCTCAAAGTATGTTTGGCAACGAACTTTCTACGGCGTCGTTTTACACAAGTGGTGCTTATCTCAATATGAGTGCCGCAAATACTCTTGGTAACCTCGTAAATATGATGTTCTAGAGATTTGTAAAATGTGTTGACGTTTAAGCTAATGTCAAAAATTGTTACGGCGAAAATTTTTTCGTCGGATTTTTTTTGCTTTGAATTGGAGAAAATGCAATGGCACTTGAAATTGAAAGAAAATTTTTAGTCAATGCTGAAAAATTCCCCGCGCAGATTTTGTCGGAAGGTGAAAAAATTTCACAAGGATATTTATGCGTTGAACCTGCGCGGACAGTAAGAGTAAGAATCAAAGGCGGACGAGGATTCTTGACAATAAAGGGCGTTAATGTCGGAATTGTACGGAAAGAATTTGAATACGAAATACCGCTTGATGACGCGCAGGAACTTCTAAAACTTTGTATGCCGAATGTTTTAGAGAAAGTCCGATATAAAGTTGAGTATGCAGAAAAAATTTGGGAAATAGATGTTTTCAGCGGTCGTCACGAAGGCTTAATTTTAGCGGAAGTTGAGTTGACGGCAGCTGATGAAATCGTAACTTTGCCAAATTGGATTGAAAAAGAAGTTTCAGACGATCCGCGATATTTCAATTCAAATTTAACGCTGATTTAAAATTTTTTCACACTAAAAAAGACGCTTCCAATTAAGGTTGCGTCTATTATTTTGTCGGTGATTAAGTCTTACCTGCCGGCGGAAACTCCGTCTTTGATGATGTCTGCAAGTTTACCGTCAACTTTTTCGGAATGCTCTATTCTTAAAATTTCGCTTCGACATTCCTCCAAGCCTCTAATCGCCGCCTCAATCTGTTTAAGCGTAAACACGCCTTCACTGTCTACAATTTTTTGTAAAGATTTTTTGGCACCTGATGAAATTCTTTCTAAAAGTTGGTCGCGGCGTTCCTTGCGTGCTTTAAATTCTTTTTCAAGATTCATAAGTTGTTCCATTGTATGAACTGCCGCTAAATAATCGTATCTCAACTGCGCTGATAATTGTCCGCCGCCTTCGGGGGTGACAGTGCCGTTTTTCAGCGCGTCTTGAAATCTTTCAAACGTACCCAAATTCAACCCTCCGAAAATTTTTTCTCCTTATTTTAAATCAAAATTCTTTTAACGGCAAGCAAAATTTTTTAATAAGCTTGTTGCAAAGGATCTTCGCCGAACTTATTCGATCCGTCAGTACCTTTCACAAATAACAGATACAATTCAAAGAAAAAATTTACAATCGGAACTAACAGAATTAACGCGAAAAGCCCGTTCTTGTCCAAATCGTGAAGTCTTTTAACTATCAACGATATGCTACCGGCGATTAACGCCAATCCTACTACAAACCCTAAAATGGAAATTAAAGTACTATCCGATCCGTTCATAATAAAACCGAATATTGAGGAAATTACCCACAAAGCCAAATTACCCAAGATAAACGGCTTACGATTTAACCTTCCGTCAAATGAAAAAAACATTTTCTGAATATCCATAATTTCTGCTCCTTTAACTTATTTCAAGAGAGGGTCTTCACCATACTTATTAGGTCCGTTAGTACCTTTAACTATGGCAAGATAAAGATAAAAAACAAAATTCACTGTCGGAACAAAAGCGGCTATTACGAAAAGCCCGTCCTTGTCTAAATCATGAAGCCGCCTTATGCACATCGTGACATACGCTATTGTCCACAAAAACCAAATTACTGAAAAAAACAACACGCCGATAAGTGCCAAACCACTTCCCCAATCAACATCATCGAAGTTACCGCTTTCAGGCATAATCATAACTAACCAGACTACCAGCAGTACAGTAAGTACTATTCCAAATCCCATTGGGTACAGTATGAATGGCGCACGATTTAACCTACCCTCCGTCGAAAAAAGTTTCATAAAAAATCCTCCTCAAATAATTTAATATTTGGAATTTCTTCCAATAAATTATTTTTATGCGCGAGTTGGTAAAAAATTTTCAGTGCATCAATTCCTTCTGCCGTCAAGTTCCACTTTATGACGCCGCCTAAATATTCGTCCAACTCTTTAAAACTAAACGGTACATCTTTCAATACAGAATTTATTGCCGCCGCCTTATTTTGCAGACCGTATTGTAAACCATTATGAATTTTTTTGCAAATATCCTTCAAAAGTTCAGAATTATTCTGCACAAAATTTTTCCGCGCCGCCCATACCGCGTAAACCATTTGCCGTCCCGTCAACTTATTCCACTCATTGCCTAAATCGTAGTACAGAAAATTTTCCCGCCTGTGTAAGTGCAAGTACAAAGCTTCATCACCAATAAAAAGCGCAGCAGTCGAATCTTCAGGGACGGGATTTTCCACGCTAAGATTTTCTACAACATAATCCGGCTTGACGTGATAACTCTCCGCCAAAATTATTTTCAAAAGACAATGCGCCGTAGCAGATTTATTTGTTATGGCAACGCGCTCACCGTCAAGTTTATCAATCGGCTTTTTCGACAACAAAATTATACTTGTAACCGCCGAATCTGCGCGGACACAAATTTTAGGAATCAGCAATAAATTTTTACTTTGTCGCGCGTATTCTATCGAAGAAATTAAACTAACGTCAAGGAGACCATTTTTAATTTTTTCGTTAATGACGGCAGGAACTCCCATTGTCAAAGAAAAATCTTTCGCGCCGCCAATCGCGTAAAAATAATTAAGCGGCAGGACATTTAAAAAATTTATATGACCAACATTAACTTTATTTTCCATTTAGCTTTCAATCCAAAGTAACTGATATTTTTCCATTTGCTTTAAAATGTGCGTGAAGAAAGGTTTAGCGGCGTCAGGACGGCTCATGAAAAGCGATTCTGCCTTCTCTAATGGTATCATTAAAATTTTCGCCTGCTCCGTCCAAACTTCAGCGGAAATTGTTGTACGGCGATCTTCAAGCAAAATATTTTCGTTAAGCCAACTGCCTGTTGCAACTATATCTAACACCTTAAACCAACCGTCTCCGGCGTCCAAACTGCGTACCAACTTTCCTTCTACGACAAAAATTAAATTTTTCTCTAAAATGTCGCCGGAAATTCTGTCGCCTTCAAACATCATCTTAAGCTTGGCACTGTCCGAGAAAAATGCAACTGTCCCTGTAGTACCGCCCTGTAAAATAGGATTTTTTACGATGAAGTCTGAAATAATTTTTCTGTCATCGACAATGGGCATATTTTTATCGGCGTCCAGTTCAAATCTAATTTTTTCAACAAGTCTTGTAGAAAAACTCGAATAATTAGAATTCCAATATACCAACATTTGTTTCAGGACGACATTATAAATTCTCGCAAAACGTTCGCCGATATTTTTAAAAAATTTATTGGCGTCGTACAGGAAAGTTACAGATAAAGTTGTAGTCGCGTACTGGAAATAGACGCCCAATTTCATACCTTGCGGATCCCATGAATTACTTGTTACAATCACGCCATCAGTTGTCGCCGTTGTCTCCGAATAAGTTTTAGTCGGCGTTCCCTTAAAGTCTACAAAGCTTAAAAAATGGTCAAAAGTTTTTCCGTTAGTAATTTCTTGCAAAAGTTCCCAGTCGCAAAATCCATACGGTTGAGATACAACAAGCTGACGAAATTGTTGGTTAATAATTTGGTCGACTGTCATTGAACCGGAACTTTTTTGACGGACGGGAATTACATTAAGAGAAAAATTTTCATCGCTTTTAGTAGAGGCACTAAATTGGCAGAAAATCACATCATTAAGTTTACGTACCGCTTGCAGGAAAAATCCCCATGCACTTTGCAGAATCGACATCAACATTACACGACTTGAATTAGCTTTTTCGCGCAGATCCGATAAAATGTCTGCGGGAATTTTGACGCGGAAAGCTTTTGGATTATACGGCGCGTTGGACGGCTTGACGTATGGAAGTGTAGGCAACGACGGCAAGTCTTTTAATAATTTTGCCCAATAATCGTGAATCGCCGTTTCAATCTGCGCGGGTTGCGGAGGCAAACTAATTTTTTCCATATGTTTATAAGGTTTTGATTCCAATGCCGCCGCAAAAAAATTTTTATAATCAAAACTGTTCACGATAAGTTGAGACATTGTGACGAGTATGGCAAATTCTTTTTCAGAAGTCTTGAAAATTCCGAATCTGATTAAATTGCCGAATTTCAAGTCAAAATTTACGCGCCTGTCAGCCTCCATAATTTTTGTTAAAGTATCGTCGATTTCATCTGCTTCAGTCTGCGCAAAAGTACGGTAGACAACTTCAGGCAATATGCGACGTTCAGCAAAAACTATCTTTACAACCTTATTATCGAGTTCACAAAAATTTGAGCGGAAAATTTCATCAGATTTAATCATATCATGAACTACGCGATTAAATCTTATCGGCGTAATTTCTCCCTTGATTTTGTACAGCGTCTGCACCGAAAAATACGGCGATATAAAATTTTTCTGCGCAAAAAATCTGCTTTCTTCCGCAGTCAACTCTTCAATCTTTTCAATTCTGTTTGGGGCATATCCGCCTGTACCTGTAATTTGTCGCCCGTAAACTTGTTCAAGCTGTATTTTCTCATCAAGCGTCAATTCCAAATTTATCAACTCCATTTTTGTTAATGTGTATTGCAACTTTAGCACACGCCGCCTTATATTGCAAGCTTTTAGCGGCAGTGTTATAATTTTCGTGAAGATTAGGTGGCAGTTGGTAAATTCAAAGTCGATAAAGATTTTTATTTTTAAATCAACTTTCTTTTGGCGCAAAAGAAAGTAGCAAAGAAAACATGTCCGCTGAAATCGCATCCGGCGATTTGCGCGGACGGGCGCACGTCCTTGTGCGCCTCTACTATTCTGACTTTTACAACAAGCTCATGAAGGAGAAATTTTAATGACATTATCTAAAAAATCGGTTGAACTTTTAGCACCTGCGGGAACTTGGGACGCTTTCACCGCTGCTATTGATGCGGGAGCAGATGCCGTTTACTTGGGCGGAAAGCATTTTAATATGCGCGTCCATAAAAATGATTTTAACTTGACTGACGACGAATTAAAAGACGCCGTAAATTTTGCTCATCAACACGAAAAAAAAATTTACATAACTTTGAATAATTTAATCAGCAGTGAGGAAATTCCGCCGCTTAAAAATTATTTGCAATTTCTTGAAAAAATTCAGCCCGACGCGTTAATTGTTCAGGATTTATCCGTAATTCATCTGATTAACGAATTAAATTTAAAATTGCCTATTCACGCTTCAGTTATGATGAATATAAATAATATTTCTGCCGTAAAATTTTTGCAAAATCTTGGCGTTAAACGCATAGTTTTAGGTCGCGAACTTAGCTTGAAAGATGTTTCGCTGATTAAAGAAAAAACCGATATTGAAGTCGAATATTTTGTTCACGGTGATATGTGCATAGCTGTTTCGGGTCAATGTAATCATTCCGGCGTAATTTTTGGTCAAAGTGGCAGTCGCGGGCGTTGTTTTAAACCTTGTCGTTGGAAATGGAAATTTATTGACGAAGAAACTCACGAAATTTTAGACGATTTTTCTCATAAAACTGCGCTCAATGATATGTGTATGATTAGAAATATTCCTGATATGATTCAAGCCGGCGTAAATTCTTTTAAAATTGAAGGTCGTATGCGTCCGCCGGAATTTATTTCAAGAATTACTTCCGCTTACAGAAAAATTATTGACGATTATATTGCAGACCCGACAGGATTTTCTATCGATGAAGATTTTTGGAAAGATTTTTACGAAAAACGTGTCAGAAATTTTACTACAACTTTTGCTTTTGCTCCGCCGACTAAAAATGATATTGGATTAAGCGGCAAGCGTGAACCGAGATTTTTTAGCGCGGGCGTCATTGAGAAAAGTTACGATGATGACGAAGTTAAAAATATTTTCAACGAAGAAAAACCTATAAAAAAATTTGAAAATAAACCAAGTTTAAATGTACGCGTGTCAACTTTGGATTCTGCTAAATCTGCTGTTGAAAACGGCGCAAATTTAATTTATGTCGGCGGAGAAATTTTTAGACCAAATAAACCTTTTACTCTGAAAGATTTTAAATCTGCAGTAAATTTTGCTCATGAACACGGCGCGAAAATTATTTTAAATACGCCGCGTGTTACTCGCGATAAATTTTTAAATGAACTTCGCGAATTTCTTAAAAAATTGGACGGAATAAATTTTGACGGAGTACTTGTCAGCAATCTTGGAACGCTTAATTTGATGAAAAATTTTAATCTGCCGATTTACGCTGATATTTCTTTCAATCTTTTTAATGAAATTTCCGCAGAATTTTTGAAAAATCAAGGAATTGTGCAAGCCGCCGCGTCGATTGAATTAAGTTTCGCGCAGGTTAAAAGCATAGTGGAAAAATCTAATTTGCCGATTGAAATTATTGTTCACGGTTCAAACGAATCAATGATTTGCGAACATAATTTTATAAAGTTGTATCACCCAAATTACGATGATTTTGCGACGCCTGAACTTTTGAACAAACATTTTGCGTTGGAGGATTCTGCGGGTGAAATTCATCCTCTGCGCGTAGATCAATTTGGTTACAATCACATTTATTTTGCGAAAGATTTATGTTTGTTGCCGTATTTGGAAAAATTTTTAGGAGCGGCGGCATTGAGGATTGACGCACAAGATTATTCGACTGAAGTTACTGCGTTGACGACAAAAATTTATCGTGACGCAATCGACGGAAAATCTTATGAAAAAGATTTTGAAGAACTTAAAAAAATTGCTCCGCGCAGATTCGGTTGCGGCGTTTACCGTTTCAAGCAAAGCAAAAATTCTATCGATTAAAAATCATCAGCAAAAAACTTTCTGTAGCCTTCGGGCTATTTTTTTTTCGCTCTAAATGACCTTTTACAAAAACTATTTTTGTTGACCAATTTAGATTAAAGCAATTATAATACGTAAAAAATTTTGATAGGAGAATTTAAATTGAAACCTATTGTTGCGATAGTTGGGCGACCGAATGTCGGCAAGTCGACGCTGTTTAATCAGATTGGAAAAAAAAGATTGTCGATAGTTGACGATATGCCGGGAGTTACACGAGATAGAATTTATATGGACGCTGTATGGCTTGATCACGAATTTACGCTGATTGATACGGGCGGCATTGAAATTTTGTCGAAAGATAAAATTTTGACGGATATACGCGCACAAGCTGATATTGCGATGGACGAAGCGGACGTAATTGTTTTTGTGGTTGACGGACGCGCGGGGATAACTTCATCTGACGAAGAAATTGCTAAAATTCTGCGCGGAACAAATAAGCCGGTAATTGTTGCCGTTAATAAAGTTGACAGCATTCAGCTTGACGTGAACACTTACGAATTTTATAACTTAGGATTGGGAACGCCGATAGGAATTTCCGCAAGCAACGCGTTAAATCTTGGTGACTTGCTTGACGCTGTGACGGAACATTTTCCAAAAATTGATAAAGATATTCACGAAGACGACGAAATTAGAATTGCGGTTATAGGTCGCCCTAACGTCGGAAAAAGTTCACTTGTCAACGCGCTTTTAGGTGAAGAAAGGGTTATAGTCAGCGATATTCCCGGCACGACGCGCGATGCTATTGACACGCATTTTTTCAAAGACGGAATGAAATTTACGCTGATTGATACTGCCGGAATGCGTCGCAAGTCTAAAATTGATGCGCCGATTGAAAGATATAGCGTTATGCGTTCCCTTCGCGCCATTGACCGCGCAGATGTTGTTTTGATGTTGATTGAAGCTCCAGTCGGCATTACCGAGCAGGATAAAAAAATTGCCGGTTACGCGCATGATTCAGGAAAAGGTTGCGTTATCGTCGTCAACAAGTGGGATATTTTTCCAAATAAACATGACCGCTCCACTAACAGATTTACTGATGAACTCCGCGCAGAGTTGGGATTTTTGCAATATGCGCCGGTGCTTTATGCAAGTGCCTTGACGGGGCAACGTGTCGACAGAGTGACAGAACTTGTAAAATTTGTCGCTGAACAACAATCAATGCGTATTCAAACAAGCGCGTTAAATGAATTGATTCGCGATGCCGTCGCCGTCAACCCGCCGCCTACGAAAAAAGGCAAGCAGTTAAAAATTATGTTTGTGACACAAGCTGATATTTGTCCGCCGCGTTTTGTCCTCTTCGTGAATAATCCTGAGCTGGTACATTTTTCGTACTTGAGATTTATTGAAAATCGACTGCGTGAAAGTTACGGCTTTGAAGGTACGCCATTAAAATTTGTGATTCGTAAACGCAATGAGGAGGACGACTTATGACGGCTGGCATTTTAATTTTCAGTTATCTTTTAGGTTCAATACCGAACGGATTAATTTTTGGTAAACTGATATGGCATAAAGATTTACGGCAATTTGGAAGTAAAAATATTGGCGCAACAAATGCTTGGCGCGTAATTGGAGCGAAGGCGGGAATTTTAATTTTCCTGCTGGATTTTTTGAAAGGCGCGTTGAGTGTCGGACTTGCAAAAACTTTTGTGGGCGATGAATGGGTTATGGTCGGCGCGGGACTTTTGGCTATACTTGGTCACACTTTCAGCATATTTTTAAAACTGCGCGGAGGCAAAGGAGTAGCAACGGGATTAGGCGTAATCTCGGTAATGATGCCGCAAGTTACGGCGATAGTATTTGCAACGTGGCTGATAATATTTTTAGTGTCAAGATACGTTTCCTTAGCGTCGATAATCGTAGCGGCACTTACACCGATTTTAGCGTTTACCTTCGATGAACCTATTGCCTTTGTAATTTTCGGAGCGGCAGCGGCACTTTTCATAATTATTCGGCACAGAGAAAATATTATTCGATTGATACACGGCAAGGAGAATCGCTTTAAATAGCCTTTAAAAAATTTATTGCGTTAAATTCTTTAATCAATTATAATAATTTTAACGAAAGGACGGAAGGCAGGACAGCAAATGGATCAAAATATCAGTAATCTGCGTATGAGTGTGGAGGATATAAACGCGAATGATAACGCGCATATTCGTCGTGCAATCGTAAGGATAAAAGTTTTCGGCATAGGCGGCGCAGGTAATAATGTTTTAAAGCGTTTGTCCAGTAATCATTTTGCTGAAACAGATCTCATTGCCATAAATACGGACTCAAATGTTTTAAGCCTTTCGGACGGAAATATTAAAGGTATACAAATTGGCGGCGCACTAACCAACGGACGCGGTACCGGCGGCAAAGTTGCTTTGGGCGAACAGGCGGCTAAACTTGATTCAGATCGTTTAAAAAATATGATGTCGGGTTCGGATATGATTTTCATAACAGCGGGAATGGGCGGCGGTACAGGAACCGGCGCGGCTCCAATCGTTGCAAAAATCGCTAAAGAACTCGGACTTTTAACCGTCGGCGTTGTGACTGTACCTTTTAGTTTTGAGGGAAAACTTAAGCAAAGAAAAGCTACTGAAGGTATCATCAAAATGCAATCGTATATGGACGCGCTGATTGTCGTGAAAAATGATAATTTGATGAAATTGCCTGAAAATCGTGCGTTGACTATAGAAAATGCTTTTCGTGCGGCTGATTCGGTGCTTATTCAAGCGATACGTTGTATTGTCGAATTAATTTTGACGACGGGTATTGTAAACGTTGACTTCGCGGACGTTACGACTATTTTCCAACAAAGTGAGTCCAGTGACGCGCTTTTAGGAATTGGTAGGAGTAATGTCAGCGCAGTTAAGGCTGTTCAACAGGCTATTGAAAGTCCGCTTAATGAAAGGTCTCTTGAAGGCGCACGCGGAATTATTTTGAATATTACAGGCGATGAAAATTTAAGTCTTTATGACGTGAACGAAGCGGCAGGATTTATTTTCAATATGACGCCTGATGACGTGAATATAATTTTGGGTGTTGTCAATGATAATTCTTTAAACGGAACAATTCAAGCTACGATTATTGCAACGAATTTTATTGATAGTTTAGCTATGAAGTCGCCAAGAATTGAAGTTCCGAAGTCAACGGCTACAATCTCACGCGGCTTTAATTTGGAGATGCCGAAGTTCCCGAATCGCGGCGGCGAAAAAAATAATATTATTTCTGCGTTTCAATTTTTCGGTTCTCAAGATAACAAGGACAAGTAATTCTATAGCTACAATAATTTCAAGGAGGGCAAGGCGGCTTTTTCATTAAAGATTATTCGCCGCGCAGATTTTATGAAAAAAATTTTTTCATCTCTGTTGGTTGTCTTGATATTGGCTGTTTCAAATGTCGTCGCCGCGCAGAATATTAATTGGAATTCAGCTCCTCGTTTCAACAATCTGAAATCCCTTGTGCATTATCTTACCCGTTGCAAATATAATTTAAATACGACTGTTCCCGTTGTTCTTACAAATGGCTTTGTACCTAATTTTAATGATATTCTTTTGGTTGGAGTTTTTCATTGGTTGAAATCTACCAATTACGGCAGTGATGGGCAAAATACTAAAATGCTTTACGAGATAACGAATTATCCCGGCGAGCGCGTGGCATATGCTTATCGACACAACAATACCTCTTTCCTCAATTCGGAGGAAATACGCCTTTACAACGAGGCAGTTAAAATTGTCAATGAGGCAAAACGTAATTCACCAACTCAGCTTAGATTAGAACTTTATCTTCATAACGCGATAACTTCACGGACAAAATATTATACCGAAAGTAATATGAAACAAAATTCTAGATTTACGACAGCATTCGGCGTACTTCTTGACGGACGCGCAAATTGTCAAGGTTATTCTGATGCGTTTTATATGCTTGGCACAATGTGCGGATTTAATGTCGATAAAGTCAGCGGTTACGGCAATAATGAAGCGCATGTTTGGAATACGATTACTTTTGGTGACAGAAGTTATTTTGTAGACGTGACCTTTGATGACGATTCATTTAATGTTGCCGGAACAAATTATGTAGGCTTTATTTATTTTAACATACCTACCGATATTGCAGGCGCAGATCACAGATGGTTTGTTGATTACGTGCCGTCGAATTTGCAAAAATATCCTGACGGAAGATATTTTTTCTACACGCAAGAATATGAAACTACAAACGGCGGTTGGTTTGGTGCACACACAAACAGCGCGGAAGATGCCCTTCGACATATAGCTTACAATATTGCTAAACGTGGTTGGAAATATTCTTATGTATGTGCGCCTTATAATGCGACTTATGCCCAAATAAATTATTCGCTCAATCATCTGCTTAAAGATCTCTTGCCGCAATACGGTTGGAGAGGTCATGTAAATATGTATATTAAGTGGCTAGGAAATTATATGTTCTACATGGTAGACGCTACTAAGGCTTGATATGATTAATAAAATTTTTGATAGGACACGGCGGATTATCGGTGAAGGAAAATTTTTAAAGTTACAAACTTCGACGGTGGCAATTTTCGGAACAGGCGGAGTAGGTTCATTTACTGTTGAGGCGTTGGCGCGGTCGGGCGTCGGACATTTAATTTTGATTGACAAAGATAACGTTGATGTGACGAATATTAACCGCCAAATTCACGCGCTTAACTCGACTATTGGCAAGTCAAAAGTTGAAATTATGCGTGAAAGAATTTTGGATATTAATCCCGCCGCGAATGTTGAAGTTATACAGAAATTTTATCTGCCGAATGAAAATGCAGGTGAGTTTTTTATTTGTAACTATGATTATGTAGTTGACGCGATTGATACGATAACCGCGAAAATAAATCTTGTCGTCGAATGTCAACGCCGTAAAATTCCGTTAATCAGCAGTATGGGCGCAGGTAATAAGCTTGACCCGACAAAATTTAAAGTTACTGACATTTATAAAACTTCCGTTGATCCCGTTGCAAAAGTTATGCGGAAAAAGTTGCGGGAACTTGGCGTAGAAAGTTTGAAAGTAGTTTACTCTGATGAAGTTCCCCGCGCAGTTGAAGGCGTTATCGGTTCAATCGCTTTTGTGCCGTCAGTAGCGGGATTGATTATCGCCGCCGAAGTTGTAAAAGATTTGTGCAATTAAAAAATCGCCGAACAATTAAGTTCGACGACTTTTTTTATTTATCGAAGAATTATTTAGAATTGGAAAATAAGAGGCGCACAAGGACGTGCGCCCCGTCCGCACTCTGAGCGTGATGCGAAGATTGCGGACTGTTTCTCTTTTGTTACTTTTCTCTTTGCTCCAAAGAGAAAAGTAGATTTAAACAAATAAAAATTTATACCAACTTGAAATTTACAAACAAACTTTAAATTACTTACGATTTTTGAAAACGTAAACGGTTTGAGATTTAATTTTGCCGTCTTCAGACTTCGTGCTACTAGTCCTAATCGCAAAGCCGCCGTCAACTTCTTCAACGTGCAACTTATTCTGCGTGGCGTAAATCTTAACGTCAATGCTTGAAGGAGCGGAAAAAATATCAGCCGCGTTTTTGAGTCCGGCTTCAAGATAATCAATCGGACAACCGGGATCATAGCCGAACATTCCGACTTCCATTAAAACTTCGGCAGGTTTGTCGATAATGTCATAAATATTTTTGCCGGAAATTAATCCATTAGTTGCGCCTTCCGCATAGGGATTAATTTCAGAAGTAGGCAATTCGTCCGCGCTGAATACAAGTTGAGTTGAAATATCTTCCGCGCCCGTCGCCTCGTAAGTAATGCTAACTTCGTTATCGTTGGAAATGCTGTAAATAATTTCTGCGTGCTTATCGTCAATCTCTGCCGTAAATTTCACGCCTTCAATAATCGTCTGCGCGTTCCAAATAATCTTGCTGAAATCTTCGCCTTCGTCAACAAAAACAATTCCTGCCGTAGCGTCTTTTTCGTAACCGCTGACATCGGGATAAGTTTTCAAGACAAACTTATTTTTGAAAGACTTGTCACGAAAACGAATCGAAACAATTCTTGCGCCATAATCGGTAACTTTTAATTCGTTACCTTTATTGTTGCGCAGAGTAAAAATTTTTGCTTCGCGACCGTCGGAAAGTTTTCCGAAAGATTCTTGCTTAATGTTCGCCATAAAAATTTCCCCCTTAAAAATTTTTTTATCATTAAAAATTAAAGTTCAAAGCGTTCAAAAATCATATCGACATGGCGCAGGAAAAATTTGTAGTCAAAACAATCTTCAATTTCTTCCTCGCTTAAATATTTTCTAATATCTGCGTCATTTTCAATGTTAGTTTTAAAATCTTCGCCTTCAAGCCAACGTTTCATCGCGTTGCGTTGTACCCATTTATAAGCATCTTCGCGCAAAACACCTTTGCTGACAATCGCCAACATAATGCGTTGACTGAAAATCAAGCCGCCCGTGCGATTCATATTGTGCAACATTGCTTCAGGATAAACTAAAAGCTTGTCAACAATCTTCGTCAATTTCTGCGTGCAATAATCAACGTTAATTGTCGAGTCAGGCAAAATCACGCGCTCAACTGAACTGTGGGAAATATCGCGCTCATGCCAAAGGGTAATGTCCTCCATAGCGGCGATTGCATTTCCGCGAACGAGCCGCGCCATACCGGCAACACGTTCACAATTAATCGGGTTACGCTTATGCGGCATTGCGGAAGAGCCTTTTTGACCGGGCTGAAAATATTCCTCTGCCTCGCGAATATCTGTGCGTTGAAGGTTGCGAATTTCAGTAGCAATTTTTTCAAGTGTACTTGCAACAATCGCCAGCGTAGTCACAAATTCTGCGTGCCTGTCGCGTTGAATAACCTGCGTTGCAAGTTTGGTGGGTTCAAGTCCCAACTTTTGGCAGACAAGCTCTTCAATTTTAGGATTGATATTTGAATAAGTTCCGACTGCGCCGCTAAGTTTACCGACACTGACAATTTTTTTGGCGTGTTCGACACGTTCAATATCACGTTCAATTTCCGCGCTCCAAAGTGCAAGCTTAAGACCGAAAGTCATCGGCTCGGCGTGTATTCCGTGAGTGCGTCCAATGCAAGGCGTATGTTTAAATTCAACTGCGCGGCGGCGTAAAACTGCGCGGAAATTTTTTAAGTCGTCCAAAATAATTTCGGCGGCTTGCTTCATCATCAAACAAATTGCCGTGTCCTTAACGTCGCTGGAAGTCAAGCCCTTGTGAATATATTTTGAATCGTCGCCGACGTATTCGGCAACATTCGTAAGAAACGCAATAATGTCGTGGTCAGTGACTTTCTCAATTTCTTTAATGCGCTCAACGGTAAAATTTGCCTTAGCGCGAATATTTTTGGCGGCGTCAAGCGGAATTTCTCCAAGTTCTGCCATAGCATCGCAAGCGGCAAGTTCAACGCTTAAAATTGTACGCCATTCATTTTCAATCGACCAAATTTTTCCCATTTCAGGAAGTGTATAACGTTCAATCATTTTTCAAAAATTTTCCCTTTCAAATTTTTAAATTTATTCAATTTCGCGGCGTTCACGGCAAATTCCGCGTTCCGCATTACGCAAAAATCTAAGGAAGTGTTCAACCTCTTCACACGAATCAACTTCCTGTTCAATAACGGCAATAGCTTCCGCCAAACTCAATCCGGAGCGATACAAAATTTTATAAGCCTTCTTAATCATACGGCGCGATTCAAGCGGAATACCTGCGCGGGAAATTCCAACGTTATTAAGCCCGACAACTTTTGCGGGGTGACCGTCAACAATCGTGTATGGCACAACGTCTTGAACCAGTTTGCTCATACCGCCGACCATAGCATTGCGCCCAATCTTTACGAATTGATGAACGCCTGCCATTCCGCCTAAAACTACGCGGTCTTCAACCGTCGCGTGTCCCGCACAACTCGCCAAATTCGACATAATGACGTTATTACCCAAAACACAATTATGCGCAACATGAATATACGCCATAAGCAAACAATCAGTGCCTATACGCGTTTCGTTTCCTTCACCTGTCGCCCGATGAATTGTCGCACCTTCACGAATTACCGTCCTGTCGCCAATAAATGTGTAACTCCTTTCGCCTTTAAATTTCAAGTCCTGCGGAATTTCTCCCACCGACGCAAATTGAAAAACTCTGCAATCTTTACCTAAAGTCGTCCACCGGGCAATAACCGCATTAGGTCCGATAATCGAACCGTCGCCGATAACTACTTCGTCGCCAATTACAGTGTAAGGACCTATCGTCACATTGTTTCCGATTTTCGCACTTGGTGAAATAACTGCGCTGGCGTGAATGTTCGATTCCATTTCTTTAACATCTCCTGTTTAGGGATTAGTTAATAGTGAACAGTGAATAGTTAATAGTACTATTTACTTTTTACTATTAACTATTCACTAATTGAACAAATCGTCGCCGTGTTTCAAAGCAAATTTAAAATCTGCTGACGAAACAAGTTTATCGTCAACGTAACCGTCAGCATGCAGAATACCAAAATCACCGCGAACTTTTACGATTTCTGCTTTCGTAATTAAAGTATCACCCGGCACTACGGGCTTTTTAAATTTAATGTTGTCCATGCCGCCGAAAAGAGCAATTTTGCCGCGATGTTCTTCAGGATAAAGCATTGCAACGCCGCCGACTTGTGCCATTGCCTCAAGCTGTAAAACGCCCGGCATTATAGGATGTCCGGGAAAATGTCCTGCGAATTGCGGCTCATTCATCGTAATATTTTTTAAGCCCGTCGCCGACTTGAAAGGGTCTATCTCCAAAATTCTATCCACAAGCAACATTGGCGGACGGTGCGGAAGTATCTTCATAATTTCTTCAATGTCCAATACCATTTTTATCGCTCCTCTTCTATCTGAAGTCATCATAAATTTTTTTTGCAAGTTTAGTATTCAGCGCGTGACCTGACGCCGCTGCGATTATGTGACAATTAAAAATTCCTGCAAGACGCATATCACCAATAACGTCCAAAATTTTATGGCGTACAAGTTCATCTGTATAAATCAGCGGATTCAGCCAACCTTCGTCATTGTAAACGATAACATTTTCAATCGTTCCGCCGAGTCCCAATCCCATTTGATGAAGTGCCGCAACTTCCTTTTCGTAAGCAATCGTCCGCGCAGGTGCAATTTCCGTTTTATAAACGTCGTCCGTAATCTCAAAGTCTTCATACTGAATGCCAATCAAAGGATGCGGATTAATCGACGTGAAACTTACGCGGAAACCTTCATAAGGCAGGGCGATAATAAATTTTTTACCGTCATCAGAATCAACGCGATAAACTTTTTCAAGACGAATTTCCCGACGATTTTTAGATTGTTCAACGATACCTGCAGATTGAATCATTTCGTAAAAATCAATCGAATTGCCACCAAGTACGGGCGGTTCTTCAGCGTCAAGTTCAATTTCGCAATTATCGATTTTGCAGGCGTTGAGTGCGCTCATAAGATGTTCAATCGTGAAAACTTTAATGCCGCCTTCTTCAATAGTAGTTGCGCGTAATGTCGAAGTCACATTAGCCGCCGTAGCGTGAATTTTCGGCGCACCGTCTAAATCTTTTCTGACAAAAATTATTCCGCTGTCAACTTCTGCCGGATTAAGTTTTAATCGAACTTCAACGCCCGAATGCAAGCCGACGCCAAATTTTTCGACTGAACTTTTTAAGGTTGTCTGTCTTTGCAAAATTCTACCTCCTACGAATTTTTAACTATTATAACATCAATTTGCTTTATCGTCGACGCGCAGAAAAATTTTTCTAAAATTCTTTTGATTATGATTTGAAAATTTTTTGCTGACATTATAAAATTACGGTAAAATTAAATTACGTGGGAGGAAATTTTATGGGAAATTTTAAAGCTGTAGAGATTCGGAAAAATATTTATTGGGTGGGAGCTATTGATTGGTCGCTTAGGAATTTTCACGGCTACGAAACTGCGCGGGGTTCAAGCTACAATGCGTATTTGATTCTTGACGAAAAAATTACGCTGATTGACACGGTTAAGATTGATTTCAAAGATGAGTTGCTTGAAAGAATTTCTTCTGTTATAAATCCCGCGCAGATTGACGTAATTGTTTCAAGTCACGTTGAGCCGGATCATTCTGGGGCGTTGCGTGAACTTGCCGCACTTGCACCTAATGCCGAAATTATTACGACGCAACCTAACGGCTTAAAGGGATTGTCGACACGTTACGGCGAATTGAATTATAAACCTGTTAAGGCTGGCGATAAAATTTCTATTGGTGCGCGAACTTTGCAATTTGTACCGACGCCTATGTTGCATTGGCCCGACTCAATGGTTACATATTGTCCCGAAGAGAAAATTTTATTCTCCAACGACGCCTTCGGACAACATTTAGCCGCGTCAATGCGTTTTGATGACGAAAATAATTTGGAAACGATTTTATACGAGGCGAAAAAATATTACGCAAATATTTTAATGCCCTTCGGAAAGCAAGCGCAAACTGCATTAAAAGCTTTAGGAAATTTGGAAATTGAACTGATAGCAACTGGACATGGCGTCAGTTGGCGTTCACACATTCCGAAAATTTTAGACTGCTACAAAGATTGGAGTAGCGGCGAAGTTGAGGAACGGGCGGTTATTGTCTTTGATTCTATGTGGCATTCGACGGAAATTATTGCGCATACGATTGCGGAAGCTTTTGCCAAGAAAAAAATTCCTGCCGCTTATTATGACGTGAAATTTACGCCGCTTTCAGATATTGTCACGGATATTTTTAAGAGCAAATATCTTGCGGTAGGTTCTCCGACTATTCACAATCAGCTTATGCCGACGATTGCGCAATTTCTTTGCTACATTAAGGGATTGCGTCCGCAGAATCATAAAGCGTTTGCGTTTGGTTCATACGGTTGGAGCGGACAAAGTATTGCAATGGTTGAAGATGAACTTAAGGCGGCGGGATTTGAGATTATTCTTGACAAGATTAAAATTTTAAACGTTCCGACGAAAGATCAGCTTGACGAAATTGAAAATAAAATTTTAGCGTTGGAAGTCTAAAAAATATTTTTACAAAAAAATTTTTCCCGCAAGGTTAAACTTACGGGAATTTTTTTATTTATAATTTTTACAAATGATTTACTTCTGAAGTTCGGCGATACGTGCCTGAAGTTGCTGAATAATTTGACTTTGTTGCTGAATGTAAGCTTTCATTTGGTTAATGATTGCGCCTTGCTGATTTAATTGAACGTTGAAAACATTCATTCTGCTAAAAAGAAATGCTGTCAACGCAACTTTATCTTCAATACCCTCAAGTTCACGGCGAATAAAATTGTCCAGCTCCCACGCAGGAACTTTAGTATAAATTTCCAGCAGAGGACCAATAGTCCAGCTCCTAACGAAAACATCAAAGACCGCGTACTTATAATTGATATTCTGTTGAAAAAACTCAAACTTATTCATAAAATCATCTAAAACTTTAATTTGTTTAAAAATTGTACCGCCCCTCATATGAACAGTTTTTTCGTGTGACATTACTTTTCGACTACTTGAATCAGATCTGGTTCTCCATATATAAAACGCATTCGGCATACACACTATAGTTTTGGCAAGACATAAACAGCTGAGAAAAAATACTGAGTCTTGAGTTGTCATCAAATTTGGAAAAACAATTCCGTGTTTGGCGATAAATTTTCTGCGTACAAAAATATTACAAGTCATTGGGATAAATATGCCGCGATAAAAAAGATTTACACGTTCAGCTAAATTTTCAGTGATTCGCACAGGCATTTTAAAAGGATTTAGTGCCTCATCAGAATGTTTTTTGATTGACTGTATGTCTTTTGGAATAACTTCATCAACAGTTGTGTAATAATCCCAACCAGTAAGAAAATCGGCATCATATATTTTAACGATTTGATAAAGCTCTTCCAATGCAGTCGGCGTAATCATGTCGTCGCTATCAATGAACATAATATATTCACCATTGGATATTCGTATGCCTATATTGGTCGGAATACCGGGGCATCCTCCCGAATTTTTTTCAGAACGAATAAGTTGGAGTTTGTCTACCCTCCCCTTCACGTATTGATTGAATTTAGGTAAATAACTCTCAACTAATGCGCACGAATTATCCGTTGAACAATCGTCTACTACAATAACTTCGTAGTCGTCAAACGTTTGTGCTAAAATGCTGTCGAGACATTCGCCTATATATTTTTCGGTGTTGTACATTGGAATAATAATTGAAATTGCGGGAATTGTTTTCTTCAAAATATCGCCTCCAAAATTTTTTATAAGTTTACAATAAATTTTGTTTTTGCGCAATGAATTTTTTATTTTCGACGTTCAGAGAAAAATTTTTGCATAAGCGTTCGGCAATCATTTTCCAAAACGCCTGCAGTAATTTGTAGCTGATGATTAAGAGCGGGATTATTCGTAACGTTGAAGAGAGATTCAGACGCGCCGAATTTTGAGTCAACTGCGCCGTAAACCAATCTTTTCAGTCGACATAGCACCAACGCCCCTGCACACATAGGACAAGGTTCAACGGTAACGTAAATTGTACAGTTATAAAGTTTTCGTCGTCCTAAAATTTTTGTCGCGCCGCGCAGGAGTAAAATTTCTGCATGGGCTGTTGCGTCGTCAAGCTGTTCAATTCGATTATGTTCAGCACAAACTAAAACGCCGCTCTCGTCAATGAGAACGGCACCTATTGGAACTTCGCCTTCTTCGTAAGCTTTTTTGGCTTCTGAAATTGCCATTTGCATAAATTCTTCGTCACTCACTTTTAAATTCACCTCGTAGGTAACAATGCTTCCAAGTCTAAGCCGGAATAATAGAATAGCGATTGCGTAGCGGTATTTTGTAAATCCACCGCGTAAGGTTCAGAAATTTTCACGGGCTTTGGTCTGGCTTTTTTGCCCATTGCGCTATTCAATTCGTCAAGAAAACTTTTTCCGCTGTTTTGTTGACGATCGTCGAAACGTCTGCCGACATCGTTTTCGACTCTTTTAACGCGGGCAATTTTTGCAATTCTTTCAATCACTTTAATCACCTCCCAACATTATATCGTTAAAGTGTGGTAAAAAAATAAACTCCACCGTTACGGCAGAGTTTACACTAGCTTTTTAAAGCTTAAAAAATTTTTTTACATTTTATTTCAGCGCGTCACCAATTTTAGAATTTGTTTCACGAGCCGCTGCAACACTTTCAGCAAATTTCGCTTTTTCTTCGTCGGAGAATTGAACTTCGACAATCTTTTCCATTCCGTCTTTGCCCAAGATTACAGGAACACCGATGCACAAACCATCTTCGCCGTACTCACCTTCAAGATAAACACAGCAAGGAACTAACTTTTTAGCGTCAAGCGCAATAGCTTCGACCATAGCTGCCGCCGCCGCACCGGGCGCATACCATGCTGAAGTACCCAAAAGTTTCGTAAGAGTTGCGCCGCCAACTTTCGTAGCCTCAACTGCTTTTGTAATTGCCTCTGCACTCAAAAGTTGCGTTACGGGAATGCCGCGATATGTAGCCAAACTTACAAGCGGAACCATTGTTTTATCACTGTGACCGCCGACAACCATTCCGTCAACGTCAGTAACTGATGCAGGATAACCCGCCTCTTTCAACGCCTCTGCAAGATAATAACGGAAACGACTGCTGTCAAGCATACCGCCTTGACCAAGTACACGATTGCGCGGAAGTTTGGAATTTTTCAGCGTGAGATAAGTCATCGCGTCCATAGGATTGGAAATGATAATCAAAATTGCGTCCGGCGAATATTTCAGAACTTGATCCACAACGCCGCCAACAATCTTTGCATTGACGCCAATTAAATCTTCGCGACTCATACCGGGTTTGCGCGGGATTCCCGAAGTAATAATCACAACTTGAGAGCCTGCCGTTGCCTCGTAGTTAGGATTATCAATCGGGGAAGTAACTCCTACAACCTTCGTGTCGAAGTTGAGCATATGCGCAGTCTGCATAATGTCCATTGCCTTGCCTTCGGAAAGACCTTCTTTGATGTCGATGAGGACGACTTCACTTGCAAAGCCCTTTGTCGCCAAAACATTAGCCGCCGTTGCGCCGACGTTACCTGAACCAACTACTGTAATTTTCATTAAAAAAATTCCTCCTTAAAAAATTTTACTCTTCGTCAAAATTATCTTTGCCGAGACCACAAATAGGGCAAACCCAATCTTCCGACAAATCTTCAAATTTTGTACCGGCTTCAATGCCGTTATCGGGATCGCCAACTTCTTCGTCGTACTCATAACCGCAAACGCAAATGTACTTCATAAAAATTCCTCCCTCCATAATTTTTTGAAAATATTTTATCACAATTACAGAATTTTTCAACGCATATAAAAAATATTTTTATTCTTCAAAGCCAAAAAGTTTTTGTTCAACATTTTGCGCACTCGGATAAATTACGCCCATATGATTGTAACCCGCCTCCGTTACGACGCGTCCGCGTGGTGTTCGCATAATAAATCCCAGTTGCAATAAATACGGCTCGTAAATATCTTCAATCGTCTCACGCGTTTCACTAATCGACGCCGCAATAGTTTCAAGACCGACGGGACCTCCGCGAAATTTTTTAATCATCGCGTCAAGCATTCGCCTATCTGTATGATCAAGCCCTGCGCTGTCAACTTCCAACGCTTGCAATGCGCGGTTTGCAACATCTTCTGAAATTTCTTTAACGCCTTCGACTTCCGCAAAATCTCTTACACGTTTTAAAAGTCTGTTGGCAATTCGAGGCGTACCTCTCGACCTGCGCCCAATTTCTTCAGCACCTTTAACATCAATCGGTATTTTCAAAATCTGCGCGGCACGTGTAATAATTTCTACAAGCGCGTCAACTGAATAATATTCCAGCCGCGAAATTACGCCGAATCTGTCACGCAACGGCGGTGATAATGCCCCTGCCTTCGTCGTCGCACCAATTAAAGTGAAAGGCGCAATGTCAAGCCGAATACTCCGCGCACTGGGACCTTTGCCAATTATTATGTCAAGCGCAAAATCTTCCATCGCCGAATATAAAATTTCTTCAACTTGTCTGCTAAGTCTGTGAATTTCGTCGATAAATAAAACGTCGCGTTCCTGCAAATTAGTAAGCAACGCCGCCAAATCTCCTGAACGTTCAATCGCAGGTCCTGACGTTGGGCGAAAGTTCACGCCCAATTCATTTGCGATAATCCCTGCCAACGTCGTCTTACCAAGTCCCGGCGGTCCATAAAGTAAAACGTGATCTAATGCCTCGCGTCTTGACATTGCCGCCTTGACAAAAACTGATAAATTTTTTTTAGCCTTATCCTGCCCGATATATTCAACTAATCTGCGCGGACGTAAGCTGTACTGCCAATCATCAGCACTTTGTTCATCCGTCGCAATAATTCTTTCGTCCATTTATTTCACCAATTAATTTTATTTTAGCGTTATTATAGCGTGTTGGCAAAGTCAACATTGGAATAAGTAGGGGCGCACAAGGACGTGCGCCCGTCCGCACCCTGAGCGTGATGCGAAGGCTGCGGACTGTTTCTCTTTTGTTACTTTTCTCTTTGCGTCAAAGAGAAAAGTATATTCAGAAACTAGGTAGTGTTCACACTAAAGAATCAATCACAATAGCAAAGAGAATAAACCCCTCAAAGACTACGTCTAACTTATCGTAACGCGTAAAAACTCGACGAAACCGTTTTATTCTTCTAAAAAAACGTTCAACT
>JAFZIV010000031.1 GCA_017554235.1 Selenomonadaceae bacterium | reverse complement strand
ATAAGCCGTAGAGCTACAGATTAGGATTTACGTCCGTAGGTACCTATATTTTCGCAAGTAACGTAGTTTTTTGACTTAGGCTAATCATAGAAAATCAACGATTTCAAATTTAGGTTTTACCCTAGTTTGGCTAGCTATGATCCCGAGTTACCTTGTACATTTTTACGAGCCGAAGGATCGATGTCTCCGCTGATTCACTAAAAATCAGGACTCATTTCTCGACTCAACCTTTTTAAAGTGCAGTTCCTCAGGTGTATATTTCTATTTTATTATAAATTTTAACTTTAGTAAATAACTTTATCGTTTTTTGTAACTATATAAAAAGAATAGTGCTAATAACGTAATGATTGATACACGGAATAAATAGATTTTTAAAAAGTTTTGTAGCAATCGTACAGCTATAAGCAAATCTCTTGAAACGAGAAATTACAAGTGCTATATTTGCACCATCAAAACAAGGTAGTAAAAAAAATTTCAAGAGAGGTGTTTAAAATGAACAAGCAGGAAATGTTTGACAAGTTCATTGAGTTCATGGGCAACTTTGCACAGATTAAGGCAGTAGTTGCATTGCGTGACGGTTTCATTATGACAACGCCGTTCACAATCGTCGGTTCGGCATTTTTGTTAATTGCAAATTTGCCTTTGCCCGGTTATCCCGAATTTATGGCAGGAATTTTCGGCGAACATTGGACGGATTCACTTAACGCGGTTGCGGGAGCGACCTTTGGCGTTTTGGCACTCATCGTTGTTGCGGCTATCACTTATCGTTATGTTGCAAATGAAGGTTGCGACGCAAGCATGGCGTCATTGTTGGCGGTCTCAACATTTCTGATTATTATGCCTCCTGAAGTTGCTACGGAAAGCGGCGAATTGGTCGGCAATATCATCCCTAAAAACTGGGTCGGCGCAAACGGTGTTATCACGGCAATAGTAATCGCCTTCTTTGTAGCCTGCACTTGTGTATACTGCGAAAAAAATCATATCGGTATCAAAATGCCCGATTCGGTACCGGGCGGCGTTGCAAGAGCGTTTGAAGCATTGACTCCCGGATTTATCTGCTTTACCGTTGCCGCAATTATTTACGGAATTTGCCATCATATTTTTAACACGACAATGCCTGAACTTTTCTTCAAAGTAATTCAAACTCCGTTGCAGGGCTTGTCTGATACAATCGTAGGTGGTATAATTATAGTAGGTTTGCAAAGCGTGTTATTCTGGGCAGGTGTTCACGGTCCTAACGTTGTCGGCGGTGTTGTAAGCCCGTTACTTCTTGCAAACTCTATCGACAATCAGGCTTTACTGGATGCAGGTCAGCAACTTATGGGCAATCCTGCGGCGCATATCATCACGATTCAAGTAAACGATGTTTTTGTAAAAAGCGGCGGTTGCGGTTTGACTCTCGGATTGTTAATAGCAAGTTACTTGGTTGCTAAGTCAGATCAGTTAAAATCTTTGACAAAAATGGCTTTTGTTCCCGGTCTGTTCAATATCAACGAGCCTGTAATCTTCGGTTTACCGATAGTCTTTAACCCTTACTTGCTTGCTCCGTTTATCCTTGTGCCGATTATCGCAATGGTTATCACGTATGTTTCAATCGCAATCGGATTTATGGCACCTTTCAGCGCAGTACAAGTACCTTGGACGACTCCTCCCGTTATCGCAGGATTCTTACTTAACGGTTGGCAGGGCGCAGTTGTTCAAATAATAAATCTCGCAATGGCTGTAGCAGTCTATCTGCCTTTTATAAAAGCACAAGATAAATCTTTACTTGAAGAGGAAGCGGCTCAGGATTCTGAGGAACAATAAATTTATTGAAAAAATTTTAAGGAGGCATTTTAAATGCAGATCACAGAAGATTTGGAAATGGCGGCAATGCGTATCATTTCAAACGTCGGCACGGCTCGCAGTAATTATATTGAGGCGATTCATGAAGCCAAGCAGGGACATTATCTCGAAGCGGAAAAACTCATTGAAGAAGGCGACGAGATTTTTGCGGAAGGTCACGACGCACATTTGAAACTGCTCCAGCAGGAAGCCGAAGGTCAAAGCGTTGTAATGCTCTTGATTCTCCACGCAGAAGATCAGCTTATGAGCGCGGAAGGTTTTAAAATCATTGCCAACGAACTCATTGACGTTTACAAACGTTTTGATAAACTTGAAAAGTAAAAATCTGTATTTTTGACGAACGGGATTGGAGGCAGAAAAATTTTTCTAACCTCTCAATCCTGTTTTTTACCAGTTAGGAGGATTACGTTATGTCATTTCCGAAAGAATTTCTCTGGGGCGGAGCAGTTGCCGCTCATCAGCTTGAAGGCGGTTGGCAAGATGGCGGCAAAGGTTTGAGTGTCGCTGACGTTATGACTGTTGCAGAAGGCGACAACGATGCGACTAAGCAGCGCAAAATTACTGAAAGCGTTTTGCCGGATCATTATTACCCCAACCATGAAGCGATTGATTTTTATCATCACTATAAAGAAGATATTGCGCTTTTGGCGAAAATGGGTTTCAAGGCGTTTCGCACGTCAATAGCTTGGACAAGAATTTTTCCCAACGGCGACGATGAACAGCCGAATGAAGAAGGCTTGAAATTTTATGACGACTTATTTGACGAGATGCTCAAATATAATATGGAGCCTGTCGTTACACTCTGTCACTTTGAACTGCCTTTGAATCTCGTAAAAAAATACGGCGGTTTTCGTAACAGAAAAGTCGTAGATATGTTTGTAAAATTTGCCGTCACCTGTTTTAAACGTTATGAAAATAAAGTTAAATATTGGATAACTTTCAATGAGATTAACAATCAAGCTGACGTGAATTTTGAGTTTACGGCGTTCACAAATTCCGGAGTACTTTACAAAGAGGGCGAAAATCGCTATCAGACACTTTATCAAGTAACTCACCATGAATTTCTTGCGTCGGCAAAAGCAGTTATCGAAGGTCACAAGATTAACCCCGACTTTCAAATTGGCTGTATGTTGGCAGTAAATCCGATTTATCCCGAAACTTGCAATCCGATGAATCAAATTGCGCAGGTAAAAGAATTGGATACAAGACTTTTCTTTTACGGTGATGTACATTGTCGCGGGCATTATCCGGCGTACATTTTAAAACTGTGGGAAAAAGAAGGCATCGAAGTCAAAATGGAAGACGGCGACCTTGAAATTCTCGACAAAGGTAAGGTGGATTATATTTCGTTTTCTTATTATCAAAGTTTGGTAACAAAATGGGACGAAACCGCCAAAAAGCCTGTTCGCACTAAAAATTCATATGTCAAAGCAAGTGATTGGGGTTGGCAAATTGATCCCGTCGGACTTCGTTATACGCTTAATATTTTGTCTGAACGCTACGAATTGCCTCTGTTCATTGTAGAAAACGGAATCGGTTTGCATGAGCCTATGACTACTGAAGAAATTCAGGACGACAGCAGAATAGCATATTTTGCCGAGCATATTGCACAGGTGAAAAAAGCCGTCGAAGATGACGGAGTTGCGCTTATGGGTTATTTGACTTGGGGACCGATTGATATTGTCAGCGCAGGTACCGGCGAAATGGAAAAACGTTACGGATTTATTTATGTCGATAAAGACAATAAGGGCAACGGAAATCTTACGCGCAGACCTAAAAAATCTTTTTACTGGTACAAAAAAGTTATCGCGAGCAATGGCGAAGATTTAGCAAATTAAAAGTTTTACTTAAAATAAAAAAATTGTCGGGCAAGATTTAAAATTTTGTCCGGCAAATTTTTAAGTTGAGGAGAATTTTTTATGGCAAGTTTGTTGAGAAAATTGCAGGATAAATCTTTTCTTTCAGATTCTGAAATGGTCATAGCAAAATATTTGATTGAAAATTATCGTGAAGTTTCAAATTTGTCTACTCGGGAGCTTGCTTCAAGAACTTACAGCAGTTCGGCGGCAATAGTCAGATTCAGTCAAAAATTGGGCTTTAAAGGCTACAGTGATTTCAGAATCAATTTTTTGTTAGAAATAATGAAACATGGCGAAGAAGTTCAAGCGCAGTTAATATCAGAGCAAGATAACTTAGAGACCATCATGAGAAAAGTCAGGGAAATAAATATCGATGCGATAAACAAAGCTTATGATATGTTGAATCCTGCGTTGCTGGCAAGAACTTTAAAATTGTTTGAGAAGGCAACGTATATTGATTTTTATGTTATGGATCGGTACATGAATTTTGCCAACGAAATTGCTGAAACTTTTGTGTTAGCGGGAAAATTTTCATCCATTCATAATTCTATGCCCGTTCAATATCTTCAAGCATATAAAACGCCTAAACGTCATCTCGGATTTTTTATCAGTCCGCGCGGTGAAAATCGACTCCAAATAGATATTGCAAAACTTTTGAAACGTCAAAGCGTCCCAACAATTTTAATAACGGCTTCGGAAGATTCCTCATTATCAAAATTGGTTACAGAACATTTTACCGTAGGCGTCGGAAAAGATATAAAAGATTTGGGCAAATTGGTTTTTACGGTCGGAGTAAAATTCATCACAGATACTTTGGTAGCAGCTTTGGTAAGTCGGACTAATATTGAAAATGCGGAAGAAAAATATTCTTGGCTGAATGAAAAATTTTTTTATTGAAACATTGACTGTAACGTTTATACATGAAATGTTTGAATTTTTTAAAACGCTATTACAACGACAAAAAAAATTGTTGAATGATTAAAAAATATGTGATAAAATTCAGTCAAAGTTAAGGTTTGAATTTCAAATAAAAAATTTATTTTAGGGGTGTATGTGATGAGGAAAATTATCTTGTTGTGTGCGGCAGGTATGTCGACCAGTATGCTCGTCAAAAAAATGAAAGAGTACGCTACCAGCATTAACTACGAATGCGAAATTGCGGCTTATCCGACTTCCGAAGCAAAAGCTAAGGCTTCCGATGCCGATATGATTCTTCTCGGACCGCAGGTTCGTTTCAGCAAGGGAAAAATTGAAGAAGCTTGTCCGGGCGTTCCGGTTGATGCTATCGACATGAAAATGTACGGCAGAATGGACGGAAAAGGCGTTATCGAAATGGCTAAGAAAAAACTCGGCGACTAAAAAATATTTTGTCTAAAATTATCAAAGACCGCTATTCATTTTTGGGTAGCGGTTTTTTTTAAAATTTGAAAGGAAAGTACTATGACGGGTTTACTTAGAAAACTTAGCTGTAAGGAAAATTTTTCAGCTAATGAAAAAGTTATTGCCGATTACATTATGAAAAATTTTAGAGAAATTCCAAACTTATCGACGCGGCAGCTTGCGAATGAAACTTTTTGCAGTTCGGCGGCAATAGTCAGGTTTACTCAAAAATTGGGATTTGAAGGTTACAGCGATTTTAAAACAAAATTTTTGGCTGAAATGATGCAATACATCGGCGAGCCGAAAGAAAAATTTATTACTGATAAAGATAATATTGATTCAATAATTGAAAAGGTCACTTGCATTGCGATAGACGCTTTAAAAGATACTCGCAACAGAATAAATCCGACACAATTTTTACGCGCAATGAATTATTTATCAGTCTCCGAACACGTAGATTTTTACGCGATGAACAATAATTTAAATTTGGCGCGAATGGCGGCGGAAAATTTTATCATGGCGAATAAATATTCCACAGTGCATAGCTCAACGTCAATGCAATATTTGCAGTCGTACAGCGTCCCTAAATCGCATATTTCATTTATCATAAGCAGAACCGGCGAAAATAGAATTTTGGTTGATATTGCAGAAATTTTGCGTGCGAAAGACTCGACAATATTTTGCATAACTTCGGAGGCAAATTCAAAAATTGCAAGGTTATCTAAAGTTATTTTTGAAGTTGCAACTTCTGACAAAATGGAGGAACTCGGACCCAGAGTATTTACGCTCGGCGCAAAATATGTAATTGATATTTTGTTCGCGCTGTTAATGTCCAAAAATAATTATCAAGAATTAAAGAAAAAGGAAGAATGGCTTAAGAAAAATTTCAGATATTGAGGGTAGGGGTCGGACAAAAAGTTGGATAAATAGTAATATCGAAAAGATTGGTAGTAGAATATTTGAATTTAAATTTTATAGACAAAACCAGAGATTTATAGTAAGCTATAAAAGATTAACTTATGATGTAGCAATTTTTCAGTTCCGTTATCAGTTATACAATTGGATAGAGGCGTGTAGTACGCCAGAGAGTTTATCCTCTCAAATACGTTTGTCTTTATTTTTCTGTCACAAACTCGTCCGACCATTTATGCTAGTTTGGAATTTTTAAGTCTATTTGAATACATACAAAAAATAATCAAAATTAGACATATTCATCGTTTCATTTTATAAGATTTATCTAATATCGAATTTTATTTTATTATAGTTGGAAGTGATTGAAATCGAAATTATAAAAGCCGACAAAATTATTATAGGCGCAGGACTTTATGGTTTATATTCCGCTCTTGCAAGTGTCAAACGCGGTGAAAAGGTAATTGTTTTGGAATGTGATTCAACACCTTTTCGACGCGCTACTTACATAAATCAGGCGCGAGTTCATCAAGGGTATCATTATCCACGTTCTCTTTCAACTGCAAAAAAATCTGCAGGATATTTTGAAAGGTTTAATCGCGATTTTGATTTTTGTATCCACAGAGAATTTAAAAAAGTATATGCTACTTCAGCTAACTTTTCTTGGTCAAGCGGCGAACAATTTAAAAATTTTTGTCGCGCAGCAAATATTCCCTGCGAGGAACTTCCAACAGAAAAGTATTTTTACGCCGGTACTTGCGACGGCGCATTTTTAACGCGTGAATATACTTACGACGCAAAAATTTTGTGTGATTATTATCTTGAAAAACTTTCCGACTTCAAAGACAGTGTAAAAATTATTTTTGATTCAAAAATTAAGTCTGTAGAAAAAACTTCTGCAAATTATAAAATTTTTACTGAGGACAGAAAAATTTTTCAAAGTTCGTATGTTTTAAATTCAACTTATGCAGGAACAAATCAAATTTTAGCAATGTTGGATTATGAACAATTCAAGATAAAATATGAACTCTGTGAAATTATTCTTTGTGATGTCAATGATAAGTTGCGCGAGTATGGTTTCACGGTTATGGACGGACCATTTTTTTCAATTATGCCTTTCGGAAAAACCGGGATACATTCTTTGACTGCCGTGTCATTTACTCCGCACACAACAAGTTATGATGCTGTACCTACTTTTGATTGTCAAAAAGGCGTTGAAAATTTTTGTTCGCCTTTCAGACTCGGCAACTGTAACGACTGTCGTAATAAACCGCAAACAGCTTATCCTTATATGTCCGCTCTCACAAGAAAATATCTTTTACCTGAATATGAATTTAGTTACAAAGAATCGCTGTTTTCAATGAAACCGATTTTGATGAGTTCGGAAATTGATGATTCGCGTCCGACGGTTATCCGCGTTCATTCACAGCAGCCGACTTTTGTAAGTGTGTTGTCGGGAAAAATAAATACAGTTTATGATTTGGATGAGGTGCTTTTTAATGGCTGAAAAGGAAAAAAATTTTGTCTCTGCCGTTGTCTACGTTCATAATGACGGCAAAGAAATTTTAAATTTTTTGGATATGATTCGTTCAGCATTGGAAGAAAATTTTTTGTCTTCAGAAATTATCTGCGTCAATGACGCTTCGACTGATGACAGTTTGGAAAAAATAAAACAAGTTAGTAAGTCGGCAACAAGTACAAATATTTCTGTTGTGAACATGACACATTATCACGGCGTTGAACTTGCGATGAATGCCGGAGTTGACTTGGCGATTGGTGATTTTGTTTTTGAATTTGATATAGCGGCGCAAGATTTTCCTGCAGAAACCGTCATGCAAGTTTATCGACGTTCTTTACAAGGTTATGATATTGTAAGTGCTTCTCCAAGCGGCAAACGTGAAACTTCTTCAAAACTTTTTTATTGGCTGTTCAACAAATTTAATTCTGAATCGCTTATTATGGATACAGAAAGATTTCGGATTTTAAGCCGCCGTGCAATCAATCGAGTTACAAGTATGAATAAAGCTGTTCCTTATAGAAAAGCTGTTTATGCCGCAAGCGGTTTTAAAATGGACAGTATCAAATATGAACCGTCAGAAAAAATTAAAATTCTCCGCAGTCAAGAAGAAAATGAATACAGAGAACGGCTTGCAATAGATGCTCTGTTGCTTTTTACTGATGTAGGCTACAGTTTGACTATGAGTTTAACAAAGGTAATGATGCTTATAACGGCGATTGCGGGAGTTTATGCAACATTGATTTATATAATGGGATCACCTGTTGCAGGTTGGACGACGACAATGATTTTTTTATCATTTGCATTTTTCTGCTTGTTTGGAATTTTAACTGTAGTCGTTAAATATCTTCAGTTGATACTCAATTTAATTTTCAAACGCAAGCGTTATAATTTTGAGGGCATAGAAAAATTGACAGCGAGGTAATAAAATGAAAGCATTAGTAGGTTATACAGGTTTTGTCGGTAGTAATTTAGATGCCGAAGAAAAATTTGAAGGTCGTTACAATTCAAAAAATATTTCGGAGGCGTTTGGAACTTCGCCAGACTTGTTAATTTATGCCGGAGTTCCTGCCGCAAAATATCTCGCAAATTCCGCGCCGGAAAAAGATTTTGAAATTATTTTGCAGGCACAGGAGAATATTAAAAAAATTTCTCCCAAAAAATTGGTTTTAATCTCAACTATCGACGTTTTTAAAAATCCTATTGAAGTTGATGAAGATGCTGACATTGACACAGAAAATTTGCAGGCTTACGGAAAAAATCGTCGCCATTTGGAAGTTTGGGTACAGAAAAATTTTTCAGACGCTTTGATTGTCAGATTGCCTGGACTTTTCGGAAAAAATATTAAAAAAAATTTTATCTATGATTTCATCCATAAAATTCCTTTTCGCCTTACTGAAAAACTTTTTTCTCAACTTTGTGAAAAAGAATCCGAATTGAAAAATTTTTACTCTTTGCAAGACAACGGCTTTTATCAGTGCAAAAATTTAATTGATGATGAAGAAAAAGTTTTGAAGAAAATTTTTGAAAAGCTGGACTTTTCCGCATTGAATTTTACCGACAGTCGAAGCGTTTATCAATTTTATCCGCTGTCGAGATTGTGGAATGATATTGAAATTGCTCTCAAAAACGATTTAAAAATTTTGCATTTAGCAACCGAGCCTGTTCAAGTTGGTGAACTGTACAGTTATTTGACAGGAAAAAATTTTGTCAATGAACTTGCAAATTCACCTGCAAATTATGATTTCAGAACAAAATTTGCAAAATCGTTCGGAGGTCAGTCAAATTACCTGATGGATAAAAATTCCGTGATGAAGTCAATAGCTGAGTTCATAAAAATTTAGGAGGTTAAGCTTGTGGACAAGCAGACATCATTGAAAATTATTTTCCTACTTACTGTAGTATCCATTGGATTAATCTTAAGGATACATCTTTATCTTGACAGCCCTATGTATACAACAGATGGTTCATTAGGATATGTACATCCTGATGCTGGGGAATATCTTGCTATTGGTCAATACATCTTGGAACATGGATTGATAAATTATTTCACAAACGAAATTTCCGTTAGAATGCCTTGTGGAGAACCGTTATACTTGGTTTTAATTTACAAAATTTTTGACGGTAATTTTCAGCACATGCGTATGTTTGGAATATTTGTGAGTTGTCTGAATATCCTCTTGATATATGAAATTGCTAAAAAAATGTTTAATAGTTGGCGTGTGGCTATTTTGTCGGCGTTATTGTTTGCCGTTAATTATCAAATTGCTCGATATGCATATACTTTTTTGACTGAAACGTTATTTTTAATGTGTTGCTCAGTTTTTGTTTATTTTTATCTATTAGCAAAAGAAAAAAATAATTCTCGATATATGTGTATAGTTGCTACGATTTTTTTATTTTTAGCGACATTGACACGTGCAATTTCTATGTTGATGCCTGCGGCAATTATCTTTTTATACAGTATGTATTTTTTTCTTTCCAAAAAAACAGAAGTTAAATCTGAATTGAGGAATTGGATTGTCATAGGAGTTATATTTTATTTATTGTTGACACCATTTTTAATAAAAAATCATTTTCTGTTTAATCTGAATAATCTCTGTACAGGTGGTGGGACTGCTTTATTTTTGGGTTCACGAGTTGAAACATATGGCGATGAACCGGCTTTTTATGGTCAAACCTATGAATGTATCTATTCTGTCATAGGAGAAGCGAATCATCGAACCGTACAATCTGACAAAAATTTATATTTAGCGGGTGTTGAAAATATAAAGGCACATCCTCTGAAATATTTGCAAATTTCTGTGAAAAAAATAGCCAGATTAACAATCGGAACTAATTATGCTTGGTTTAACGGATTGCCAGAAAAAAATATCCCTTCAATTTACGAATATACCAAAAATAAATTATTGATTACAGAGCTGATTTTACAGATTTTTCTGTTCACTGTCATTTATTCTTTCGCTTTGTTTGGAATATGGGAACAACGCAAAAATTTTTATTTGAATGCCATGATACTAATTCCACTGTATTTCATAGTTTTTTCTATACCTTTTTTGGCTATTTTAAGATATGGGATAATTATTCTTCCTTTTGTTACAATTTTTGCAGCATATGAAATTGTGGAAATTTATACCAAGAAAAAATATTTGCTTGGTAGTATAGGGTTATTATTTTCTGTTTTAATGTTCGGTTATATTTGCTTAGGTTATTGATAAAATTGACGACAATAAAAAGGTGAACGAATAATGAAACTTTCAATTTCAAATATTGCTTGGTCAAATGAAAATAACGCAACAGTTTATAAATTTATGCAGGAAAAAAATTTTCTCGGCTTGGAAATTGCACCGACAAAAATTTTTCCGAACAATCCTTATGACGAACTTGAAAACGCTACACTGTGGAAAAAAGAGTTGCCTTTTGAAATTTCTTCAATGCAGTCAATTTGGTTTGGCAGAAATGAAAAAATTTTTGGTGATTCGACCGAGCGTGAAACTTTATTTAATTACACAAAAATGGCGATTGATTTTGCTGAAGTTATTGGTTGCAAAAATTTAGTTTTCGGCTGTCCGAAAAATCGTTACCTTACTGAAAATATCGATAAAAATATTGGTACTGAATTTTTTAAACAGATTGCCGACTACGCGCTTAAACAAAAAACAGTTGTCGGAATGGAAGCCAATCCGACTATTTACAACACAAATTACATTAACACTACACAAGAAGCACTGAATTTAATTTCTGAAGTCGATTCCGAAGGCTTTAAGTTAAATCTTGATGTCGGAACTATGATTGCCAATGAAGAAAATTTGGAAATTCTGCGCGGCAAAGTGCATTTAATGAACCACGTTCATATCAGCGAGCCATTTTTAAAACCTATTCAGAAAAGAAATTTACATGTCGAATTAGCGGAGTTATTGCGGTCTGAAGGTTACAAAAATTTTGTGTCCATCGAAATGGCAACGGTTGACGATATCGAAATTATAAGTGAGATAATGGAATATGTGAGAGGAGTTTTCGGCAGAGCGTGAAAATTTTTGAAAAGCAGGTCGGTGTCCCAAAATTTACTGCCGATGAATTTGAAGTAAAGAAAAAAAATTATGTTTTGTTGATTCCGATAATCAACGAAGGCGAAAGGATCATTAATGAACTTAAACGCGCTCAAAATGTCGGCATTTCAAATTACGTTGATATTGTAATTTGTGACGGCGGCTCTACCGATGGTTGCACTGAAAAAAAAGTTTTGAAAAAATTGAACGTGAATACATTGTTGGTTAAAAAGGATACCGGTAAACAAGGTGCGCAGTTACGGATGGGAATTTTCTGGAGCTTAAATCGCGGTTACGAGGGTATTCTGACTATTGACGGAAATGATAAAGACAGCATTGAAGATGTACCAAAGTTTATTGAAAAATTAAAAAGCGGTTACGACTTTGTTCAAGGTTCAAGATTTATTAAAGGCGGACAGGCAATCAACACGCCGCCTATAAGATATTTTGCTGTACGCTTGATTCATGCACCGATAATTTCTTTAACTGCGCGGCATTGGTTTACAGATACAACAAATGCCTATCGTGCATATTCGTCGAGATACTTATCTGATGACAAAGTTAAACCTTTACGCGACATTTTTTCCGGCTATGAACTTCTAGCCTATCTTTCGACTCGCGCAACTCAACTTGATTATAAAGCTTGTGAAATTCCAGTAACCCGCGCTTATCCGCCGACAGGAAAAACTCCTACCAAAATTTCCTTTTGGAGAGGCAACAGTGACTTAATAAAAGTTTTATTAAAAAATTTATTTGGCGTATATAATCCGAGAACTTAGAGAGCTGTCGTTAAAGCTTAAATTTGAATTATATGGAGACAAGAAACATAAAAAATTTTCGACATATTGATACCCGTCACGACAAATTATTCTTTTGCTTTTTTTATATTCAAATTTAGACTTTACCAACAGCCACTAGAAAAAACAACTTAAATGTTATGTGTAAGTCTATTTATCGCTACTAAAGTATTTTCGCGACTTCCAAAAGCTGTCAATCTCAAATAACTTTCTCCGCAAGGTCCAAAGCCTGCGCCCGGCGTTCCAACAATATTATATTGCGTCAAAAGTTTATCGAAAAATTCCCAGCTGGAAATTCCGTCGGGAGTTTTCAACCAAATATAAGGCGCATTAATCCCGCCGTAAGCCGTCAAACCAATAGACTTCAAGCCGTCCAAAATAATCTGCGCGTTTTTCATATAATAATCAATCAGACTTCTAACTTGCGCCTGTCCTTCGTCAGAATAAATTGCCGCCGCACCACGTTGTACAATATAAGCTGTTCCGTTAAACTTTGTCGTCTGACGCCTGAGCCACAAATTTTTCAGAGGAACTTTTTCACCGGTCGAAGTTGTACCACATAAATTTTTAGGTATGACGACATAGCCGCAACGTGTCCCCGTAAATCCCGCCGTCTTACTGAATGACCTAAATTCAATCGCAACATCTTTTGCACCTTCAACTTCATAAATGGAGCGCGGAATATTTTCTTCGCGAATATAAGCGGCATAAGCAGCATCGTACAAAATTATTGAGTCAAATTTTTTCGCGTAGGCAATCCAACTTTTGAGTGCGTCAAAGTCAAGCGTCGTTCCCGTCGGATTATTCGGCGAGCATAAATAAATCAAGTCAACTTTCTCGTTGGGAACTTGCGGCGAAAAATTATTTTCAGCAGTACAAGGCAGATAAGTTACGCCGTCAAATCTGCCGTCTTCATTACGGTTACCGGTGCGTCCCGCCATAACATTTGTGTCAAGATAAACCGGGTAAACGGGATCTGCTATCGCAATTCTACAATCGGCAGAAAAAATTTCTTGAATGTTACCGCAATCACACTTTGAACCGTCGCTGATAAAAATTTCATCCGTGTCAACGTCAATTCCGCGTCGCTTGTAATTGTATTCAGAAATTTTTTCGCGCAGAAATTCATAACCTTGCTCCGGTCCGTAACCTCGAAAAGTTTCAGCGCGCCCCATCTCCAAAGTTGCCTGCATCATTGCATCAATACAAACTTTCGGCAAAGGTTGAGTAACATCGCCAATTCCTAATCGAATAATCTGCGCGGAAGGATTTTCATCTTGGAACTTTGCAACGCGTCTTCCAATTTCCGCGAAAAGATAATTTCCCGCTAATTTCAAATAATTTTCGTTTATTTTAGCCATTTAACAATCTGCTCCTTAAAACATAGTCACCTATGTCAAGATGAATCGGACAGACCTCGCGATTCTGTCTTACTGCTTCAAAGTGTCCGTCTTTTAAGTGGTCAGTGATCAGTGGTTAGTGGTCAGATTACTTTTTCACTGAACACTGATTACTGACCACTGATTACTTTCTGTAACACTCCACAGTCGTTACTTTCCGGCTAGCCACCGGTAGTTGTTT
>JAFZIV010000030.1 GCA_017554235.1 Selenomonadaceae bacterium | reverse complement strand
CTTTTTTAAATATTTTAAAAGTAATTTCCCTAATATATCTTTGAACTAAATATCTTTTATTATGAAGTGATTCATCTCCACTATAAGGTATGCTTGTTACCCATATTTCTCCCCATATATCTTTCCATTCATTTTGGCATTCTATTCTTTTTTTCTTTCTATCTTTTTCTTCTCCCGACAGTCCCATAAAAAAAAGTATTCCTGCAATAGCAAGTAATTTAATCAATTTTGAAAATGCGCCCATTTTTAAATTTCTCGACTTTCAGCGATTTAATCTCGCGTCTTACCCTGTGCATTATGATCCGGCGTAGGCTCTACGGGTTTATCTTCCTCTTTAGGTTTAGGTTTTTCAGTAGGGTTGCCGGCTTCACTTGTGATTGAATAACGCGTTACCCAAGTTGAATAACCTTTCGCGTAAGCACGAAGACGAGTTAAACCTTTGTAAGCGGGATCGTCCTCCGTAATGGATTTATACGCGCCGTCATATTCATCATCTAAATCAGTCCACTTTTTAGCGGCAGTCCACATTGAACCGGCGGCAATTCTTTCAGTACCTTGCGGAAGATTGACAGCCTTTTTCATAAAACGAATTTTAGTAACTTGACCGGCAGAATTTTTAGTTTCTTCCCATTCCCAGACGATTAAGTTTGTGCCTTTAAGTTGCATCGTCGTCGTATCGGCAATAACCTTTATCGTCTCGCCGTTATCGTTTGTATAGCTCCAAAGGTCTATCCAACGGTCTTTAGCGTTTTTTCTATCCACTTCGCCATGACGGAAAACTTCATCGACAATCGGCGCGTAAAAATCTTCATCGAAGGATTGAGAATTAATTTCCTTAACGCGTCCTTCTGAAGTTGACCAAATAACTGTTCCGTCAGGGTTATAAAAATCCTCGCGCATATATTGGACAGTTCGAGTTTGCGGATTAATTTTTAAAAGTGCAAGGCTGTATGACAATGAATTTGGGTCAGGAATAGTTTTTGTAATTCCGTATTCCTTGATTGTACTTTCCGCACCCTCGTAGCTGTAAGTGGTTTTTGTCCATGCTTGAATTTCGGTAGGAACTTCTTTGCCGTCATCAGTAGTAGCCTTTTTAGTCACCTTGACGGAAGCGGGGTCAAAATATTTGGCGTACTTGTCATCTGCGTTAAGGTAGTACCAAGAAATTTCCTTAGAATTTTCGTTACCTTCCGCGCAGGCAACATTATTGATGAGAAAAATAATTGCGCCTATTATCGCCGTCACGATAAAACTTTTTTTCATAATCTCACCTCCTTACTTTTGTAATTTAGAAATAATTTTGTTGCTAAGTTCTTCGATACCGTAACCGGTTTTAGCACTGACGCAAACCGTATCGAGTGCGGAAACTTCTTTAACGGCGGCGGCAAGAGATTTTCCGCTATCATCAAATTTATCAACCTGCGTGATAACCGCGATAATTTCCGCGCCACTTTTTTTAAGTTTACTAAGCCAAGCAAGTTCCAATTCAAAAGAATCATTAGGGATAAGCATTAATGCAACTTCAACGCTTTCAGCAGATTTTTCAGCTGAAGTTGATTCGGCGTCAACGCCAACCGTATCGACGAGCATAATTTTTCCAACGCCGCTGATTTCCATAGCGCGATATTTTGTTTCATTCATAATTTTATGACTGGTTAAAGCGTACATCAGCGCGGACTTGCCGCTTTTTCGCTTACCAAAAATCCCGACCTGTCTCACAACAACTTCCCCTTTAACGTTTAAATTTTTTGTATTATATCACATTATCTGCGCGTAGGAAAATTTTTTTTCGACTTTGATAAAATATTTTGGAATAGTGGCGAAAAAATGATATACTATTTCAAAGGATATTGATAAAATTAAGTTGGATAAATTTTTTTGAATATACTTTTCTTTTGGCGCAAAAGAAAAGTAACAAAAGAAAACATGTCCGCAGCCTTCGCATCACGCTCAGGGTGCGGACGGGCGCACGTCCTTGTGCGCCCCACCTCGTACTAATTTATCAATACGTCCTAAAATTTATTGGGAGTTGAAAATTTTGAATATCGTAAGAATCGGCGACATAAAAATTGGCGGCGGAAAATTGGTTTTATTGGCGGGACCGTGCGTCATTGAAGGTTATGAACGCAGTTTAATGATTGGGCGTCGTGCTAAAGAAATTGCGGAGCGGCTCGGCATACCCTATATTTTTAAAGCGTCTTTTGATAAAGCTAACCGCTCATCGATAAAAAGTTTTCGCGGCTTGGGAATGGACGAAGGATTAACAATTCTTGCCGCGATAAAAAATGAACTTAACGTGCCGATTGTTACGGATATTCACGAAAGTTATCAAGCTGAAATTGTCGCTGAAGTTGCAGATATTTTACAAATTCCTGCGTTTTTGTGTCGGCAAACAGATTTACTTGTAGCGGCGGCTAAAACCGGCAAAGTTGTCAACGTCAAGAAAGGTCAATTTCTTTCACCAAATGAAATGAAAAATGTTGTGATAAAGTTAGAGTGTAGCGGCACAAATAAAATTTTGTTGACGGATCGCGGTACGAGTTTTGGCTACAATAATTTAGTCGTCGACTTTCGCGGCTTTCCGATAATGCGCAGTTTTGGTTATCCCGTAATATTTGACGGAACTCACAGCGTACAGTTGCCGGGCGGCGCGGGTACAACTTCGTGGGGACAACGTGAATTTGTAGAATATTTGACGAGGGCGGCGGCAGCAGTCGGTATTGACGGATTATTTTTGGAAGTGCATGATAATCCTGCGGAGGCACTTTCTGACGGTCCGAATATGATTCCACTTGACAAGTTAGAAATTTTGTTGAAAAATGTCTTAGCGGTACACGAAATTGTTAAAGATTTTTGAGAGGTTACGATGATAAGAGAAAGAGCAATTGAAACTTTAAAGATTGAGACTGCGGCGGTTGAAGAATTAATTAAACGCGTTGATGATGAATTTGTCCGCGCAGTTGAAGAAATTTTGAAATGTCGCGGGCGCGTGATTGTGACTGGTATGGGTAAATCGGGACACGTCGGAAGAAAAATTGCGGCAACATTTGCGTCAACGGGAACGCCTGCATTTTTCCTGCACCCTGCGGAAGCTTATCACGGCGATTTAGGAATGGTAACTGAAAACGACATTGTTATAGCGATTTCCAACAGCGGCGAATCTTCGGAGATTGTAAATATTTTGCCGATAATTCGCAGGATTGGCGCGGTAATAATTGCGATGTGCGGGCGGCGCAGTTCATCATTGGGAAGGAACGCTGATTATTTCATAAACATTGGCGTTGAGCGTGAAGCTTGCACATTGGGGCTTGCACCTACCGCATCGACAACGGCAACTTTGGCAATGGGTGACGCTATCGCAATGGCGTTAATGGAAGAGAAAAAATTTACGTCAAAAGATTATGCTTTATTCCATCCCGGCGGCGCACTCGGAAGAAAACTTTTGTTGACGGTCGGCGACGTAATGCACAGTGGTGAAGATAATCCTATTGTGTCAGTTAGCGCGACTGTTAAGGACGCACTTTTTGAGATGACTGCTAAAGGTTTAGGTGCGGTTTCCGTTGTCAACGTCAATAAAAAATTTGTCGGACTTGTAACGGACGGAATTATACGGCGTGCGCTTGAAAAGGATAAAAATTTTATCGACGAGCCGGTAGAACATATTATGACGAAAGAGCCGCTTATAATCAGCGCGGACAAATTAGCGGCGGCGGCGTTATCGGTTATGGAAAAACATAAACCGCGCCCTGTCACTGTGTTGCCTGTTATTGATGCTGAAAATAATCCTGTTGGTATGATTCACATTACTGATTTACTGCGTCAAGGAATTGTTTAATTGGAGGTGTTAAAATGGATACAACTACTTCAATTCATCCCGAAACGGGAGAAATTTTGTACCGCGACATTCGTCCGCATGAATTTCGTTACAAAGGTGAGTCAATCACTGTAGATATGCCGGGCTGGTATCCTGCAGATAATGATAACGGAATTTTTTCGCAAGAAGATTTAGAAATTACTACAGAAGTACTCCAAATTTTAAAAGAACGCGTGGCTAAACGGGAAAAGGTTTTGAAAAGTGCCTAGAGTTATAGACAAATTTATACCTACTTATAACTTAGAAGAGTTCAAGTCTTCGGATTTTAGATTAACTGTAACGGCTACTGATAATGCGCTTGATCTTGGTTTTGATATAGTCGGTGTTCATCGCGTCGTTTCGACTATGCAGCCTGAACATTTTTATAAATCAATGACTTCATACACGAATCACAGAGTTTGGCAGGACGTTTACCATGTTCCCTATGGCGATATGACTTTGTACATAAAATTTACTGAAGATGTTATTTCGGAGTTTTTGTTATTGTCTTTCAAGGAAAAATAAATTGGAGGTAAAATTGGCATGATAATCTCAGCAGACGCAATCGAACGCGCCAAAAAAATTCAGTTGATAATTTTTGACGTTGACGGCGTGCTTACTGACGGGAAAATTTATATCGGCAATGACGGTGAACTTTTTAAGGCGTTTAATTGTCACGACGGTTTTGCCATTACAACCGCGCAGAAAGTTGGAATTAAGACTGCGATAATTACTGGGCGCAAATCGCCTTGCACTGCTAACAGAGCCTGCGAACTCAAAATTAATTCCGTCAAGCAGGGACATATGAATAAGCGCGGCGCGTACAAGGAACTTAAAGCCGAATTTAATTTAACTGATGAACAAATTGCCTACGTTGCTGATGACGTGATAGACTTACCTGTATTTGTGCAAGTCGGATTTCGTGCGGCGGTCGGTGACGCTGTAGCGGAAGTTAAGGAACTCGCTCATTTCATTGCTGATAATGTCGGCGGCAACGGTGCTGTTCGTGACGTGTTAGAATTTATTTTTAAGGCTCAAGGCAAATGGGATAAAATTATTCGTCAATATACTGCCGTTGAAGATGACGGCGGAGATTATAATTTAATGCAATAAAATTTTTGCGAGGAAGAAAATGTTGTACAACGCGCTGATGTTTTTAAGCCGACTTATAAGGTGCTTACCTTACGGCGCATTACTGTTTTTGGGAAAGATTTTTGGCAACCTTTACTACTTGCTGATAAAAAAGCAACGTGAACGCGCCGTTGCACAGATGATGCCCGCACTCCAAATTTCTGAATCGGAGGCAAGAAAAATTGTCCGCGAATCTTTCATTAATTTGGCGCGAAATGTTTTAGATATTTTGTATATGCCGAATCTCAACGAAAAAAATTTGTCGGACTATATAGAGATTGACCATCTTGACAGAATGCGTGATGCACTTGCCGAAGGACATGGCGTCGTAGTTTTGACAGCGCATATTGGCACGTGGGAATGGCTCAGCGCGTCGTTTACTTTAAATGGTATGCCTGTAACCGCCATTGCGAAATTGCAACCGAATCAAGAATATTCGCGGGTATTGGACGATTTACGGGCGACGATTAACGTAGAAATTTTTAATCGCGGCACAAGTGAATTACTTGCGGCGGGACGTGCGCTTAAGAAAGGAAAAATTTTAGGATTTTTAGCAGACCAAGACGCAGGACCGGGCGGCGCGTTTATAAATTTTTTGGGTAAAATTGCGTCAACGCCTATGGGTCCCGCTGTCTTTTCAAAAAAATTTAATTCGCCTGTAGTTCCTGCCTTCATAATTCGTCAACCGAACGGGAGGCACTTAGTTAAAATTTTTGAAGCTATGCGCTTTGAGGATACCGGCGACGCTGACGGAGATTTACTGCGCTTTACCGAAAAAATGACGGCGATTATTGAAAGCGTAATTCGTGAAAATCCTACGCAGTGGCTGTGGTTTCAAAAACGTTGGAATACGCCGCCTGAAATGCAGAAAAAAAATAAGCACCATACCGTTACAGGCAGGTGACTTTACGAACTTTCGATTAATCGTCGAGAGTTTTTTATTTAGTCGGGGCAATAGGATTTGAACCTACGGCATCTTGCTCCCAAAGCAAGCATTCTACCAAACTGAATTATACCCCGAGAAAATTTATAACTTCGATATTGTAGACGAAAATTTTAATTTTGGCAAGAAAAATTTTTTTCTACGTCAACTTTTCCACGAGCGTTTCATAAAAAATTACAAAATAGCAAGAATCAATTATCTCAATGCTCTTGAAATTCAAAAAATCCAACTCCATAATTTTTACCTTTTGAATTTTTTAAATCTTTCAGTTGGTCGTAAAGTTCTCTGGGTTTTTGACCGAAAGACGCTGCAACTGCACTTCTAAAAACTCTGCCTGAATCCAGTTGTCTTGCAATATTTCGAGCAAAGCTGACATTTTCAGGCGCATCAATAAAAACCGCTTGAACGTCATAACCTGCCGCCTCAAAAGGCTTTATGTATTTACTCATCAATTCATCGAGATTTGTAGCAACAATCGGCAAAATAATATTTGTACCTTTCATTTCACCTGAAAGAAAACTTTCCATTGCCTTATCCATAATGTTGAAACTTTCAAAATGTACTGCGTCAGATGCACCGCCGTAACTTTCTTTGTACTCCGGCAACAAAGTTTTCACAACATCGCAGTCGAGGATAAATGCGCCTGTTTCTGCGCTGTGCGGATTTGTATAAACTGTTGATTTTCCAACAGCAGGCAAACCCAAAACCAAAGTCATTTTGTAATCTTTTTTCAACGGTCCGTCAAAAACATAGGACGCTTTTTTTGCCGACGAATCAGAAATTTTTCGCGCCGAACCAATGCTTAAAAATTCCTGCAAAACTTTTTCGCGCAATTCTTGACGCTCCGGCGTGTTAATGTCAGCCGTGTTGCCGTACACCGTGAAATAATATTTTGAAAGCGCGTCCAACTGCGCGACAACAGGACTGTTTTTTAATTCCTCCATAGTTGGATAGCAACCGGATCTGATTTTGTCATAAAGTTTTCGTGCTTCATCAGTTTTTATTGCCAAATTTTGTGGCGAAGGTTGCCAAGTTAAAGGCACAACGCCTTCAGGTAATTCTGCCGAATCAATTTCACTTGCCGCAAAGACTACTGAAGTCATCACACAAACAACTACCAGCGACATTATGGCAGAAAGTAATTTTTTTAATGCCATGTTCGCATCTGCTCCTTAAAACATAGTCACATATGTCAAGATGAATCGGACAGACCTCGCGATTCTGTCTTACTGCTTCAAAGTGTCCGTTCTCGGCTTACCTACTAACGTTTGCTGTAACACTCCACAGTCGTGAATTCCCGGCGAGCCACCGGTATTAAAACTTTTTTAT
>JAFZIV010000029.1 GCA_017554235.1 Selenomonadaceae bacterium | reverse complement strand
TTGAATATTGGTAATTCTGACGTTACCACGTTGTCTTGGCAAATGCCTTGCAATTTTTTCGTATTGTTCTTGTGTGATTTTCATAATTATATCTTACTGCTTAACCCTATCTATTGCAATAGTGTGAACACGCTCTAATTCGCCGCTGTCAACGTTAAAAATTTCGTCAAACATTTCATCGGTTTTCCGTAGCTTGCTGATAAAAATTTGTTTACTTTCTTCCCAATTCTCCATGAAAACAACTCCTTAAAAATTCCTAGTCAGTAACCCCACGCCTAAAGGCGGGGGCTTGCAGTTAGCCTAAGCCACCGCGTACGGCTGACTGACTTCAGCCCCACGATTAGCAATGTTAATCGCGGCATTGATGTCTGCATTAAGCGTGTGTCCGCACGCCGTACAGACAAAATGTTCTTGGTCTTTTCGGCTTTTCTTATCTACGTGTCCACATTTTGAACAAGTACGCGACGTATTTCGCGGGTCTACATATATTACAGCAACACCTGCCGCCTTCGCCTTGTACTCTATGAATTGACGCAGTTGATAAAATGACCAACTAGACAGAGCTTGTCGCATTGTTTTATTAACCGTTTTCCTCGTGCCTTTCTTTGCCCTTTCGCGAATACCTTTAAGGTCTTCAAGGACAATGGCGCGGTGGGTGCCTTTTGCGACTTGAACTAATCTTTTTGAGATACAATGATTGACATCGGTTGCAAATCTTGATTCTTTACGGCGGCGACGTTTCAGCAACCGTTTCGCTGATTTTGTCCCTTTTGCTTGCAACTTTTGACGCAACTTGAAATTTCTGCGTCGAAGATTTTTAACCTTAGCACCGGAATAATATTTGCCGTCAGAAGTAGTTGCAATCTTGGCAATGCCTAAGTCAACGCCCAAAAATCCTTCGTGTGTATTTTCGGGTTTATCGGGTAACTCGGCGACAAGAAATAAATAAAACTTGCCGTCGATGTATCCTAAATCGGCTTGTCCGCGAACTCTAAGCGCATTATTGATTATGCTTGAATGATATTCGCATACTGATATAGGCACAAAAATACGTCCGTCAAGCGTCAAGATTGATACCGTGTCAATAGATTTAACCGTTAAAATCCTGTCGTCGTAAACAATCGCGCCGTGTGGCTTGAAAGTATGTTGACTGTCGCGTTTATTCTTATCTGAATAAGATTCAGCGACTTTACCGATGGCACGAACAACCATTTGAGCGGAAAGTTTGAACTCCTCACGGACTTTATAATAGCAAAGTTGTTGCAATTTAATCTTGCCGAAAGTTTTGTTATCAAAAGCAATTTTGCTGATGAAGTTGCAAGAGGCGTTAAATCTTTCCATAGTTTTTAAAAGCTGTAAGGACTGTTCAGAGGAAGGATATAAAAGGATTTTAATAGTATAAAGCAAAATAATCACCTCACTATCGAGGAGATTATACAACCATTGAACAGATAAGCCAATATGTTTTGGAAAAATTAAGAAAGGAAGGATACGCCGCCTTCCTCCCCACAGCTAAAGCAGGGGGTTTCCGGCGGCGCGTTTTCGGTGACCTAATCTAAAACATTCGATTTTTCCAAAAGAAGTATGAGGCGATTGTTGACGCTATAAAAGCAATTACCATGACAATCATAAATCCGTAATCGTTGCCCTCCATTGGCACGGGGACATTCATTCCGAAAAAACTTGCTATGACTGTCGGAACGGCGATAATAATTGTGACTGCCGCAAGAAATTTCATAACTTTATTTTGATTGTTAGAAATTATCGAAGAAAAGATATCCGCCATTTGCGAAAGAATTTGGCTGTACATTTCAACCATCTCACGCGCCTGTTTATTTTCTATGATAACATCTTCAAGCAGGTCTTCATCTTCTTCGTACATTTCCAAAATACCGTCAACAGTTTTGTTACTGCGAAGGCGCATAATTTTTTCCAGCACTGCGTCATTGGAGCGCAAAGCCGCATTGAAATACGTTAAGCCTTTCTGCAATTCCATAAGGCGGAGTATGTCGCTATTTTTCATAGACTCTCTAAGCTGATCTTCAATTTCATCAGAGAGTTTATTAATTTGTCGAAGGTAGCGCAAATAAAAAGTCGCCGAGCGGTACAAAATTTCAAAAAGAAATTGCGTACGCTTATACGTGTGGAAGAGCCGCGCAGTTCGTTGATTAAAACTGGCAATGACGGGAGTTTCTTCAAGGCAAACCGTTATGATATATTTTTTAGTTAGTATGACAGAAAGCGGCAAAGTATCGTAACTTTCCTCGTCGTAGACAATCGGAACATTCGTCAAAATCATTATTGATTCTTCCTCAACGTCAATGTGAGAGCGTTCTTCGTCGTCCAATGCGGAGCGCAAAAAATCCGGCTCAACATTTGTAGCCGCGCTTACTTCCTTTAATTCATAAGGTGTTGGATCAATGATATTTATCCACGCACCTTTTTCAAGAGTTTTCAGCGTCAATTCCTCAAGATGTCCTGATTCCTGCGATTTATAAATTTCGAGCAAATTTCGCGCCTCCTCCCGTACAAAACTAAAAATAATTTCTAAATTATTTTATAACGTGGCAGGGATTTTGTCCACAATTTTATAACGCCAAAATTTTTGGCGGATTGCAAGAATAAGTTGAACACCTTGAAAAATATCATGAAGTAAGACAGAATTAGAAAAGGTTCTGATGAATCACGCATTATTTCAAAAAAGAAATGAGGATGATTGAATTGACAATTACAGAATTTGCGGAAAAATATTATTTGCACGACAGCAACATTGAAAAAATTAATTTCGACGAAAAAACTAAAAATCTTACGCTGACGATTGAATTTTGTTTTTGGATGCAAAATTGGTACAAAAATGATGAGCCTACTAATGGAAAAATTTCCGTAACTTTTGAAAATGTTTCGTTTCTTGAATACGACGAAAATATTTCAGAAAAAATTTTTTCAAATGAACTCGACAGCGAAATTTATTCTGCTGACATTGACGAAGACGGAAATTTTGTAATTTTTTCTGTCGAAACAATTTCTGATTCAGATTGTGATGATATTTACTGGAATTTAAAAATTAAATCAGAAAATGTCGAAGTCACTGAACTTGAACGCTACAATTTATAAAAACAATTTTTCAATAAAAAAATCCCGACCAATCATCGGGATAATTTTTTTACAAATTTTTAAAGAAAAAATTTTATTCTGCCGTTAAATTTTCTTCGGTTAAATCTGGCGCGTTTATGATTTCGTTAAGTGCGTCAACGAGAGCGTCAACGTCAATTCCGTGAGCCATCGCTCCCTGTTCAATATTTTCAAATTGTGCTGCCATACAGCCGACGCAACCCATACCGGCGTACATAAAAACGGGTAAAGTATCTGGAAATTTTTGTACAACTTCGGTAATGTTCATATCTTTGGTTATTTTCAAAAAGTTTCACTCCATTTCAGCTTATAGCTTTAAGCTTTTAAGAGATTATAAACCGAATCGAAAGTTTTATCAACAAAATTTTAATGTGTACTCAATTTTGTCTACCAACATTCCCGTTAAGATTTATTTCTTTCATACAGGACACGCAGACCGCTAAGCGTCAAGAAATGGTCAATCTTATCAATCGTATTAGATTCCTTGAAAATCATACGCGCAAGCCCGCCTGTTGCAATAACTTGAGCTTTCCAATTTTCGCCCATTTCTTCGCGAATTTTTGTAACAATCGCGTCAATTTGTCCAACGTAACCGTAAATAATTCCTGACTGCATACAACTAATAGTATTTCGACCGATAACATTTTTAGGCGGAACAAGTTCAATTCTGGGAAGTTTAGCTGTTGAACTGAAAAGAGATTCGGCACTTGCGGTAATACCCGGCGCAATGACTCCACCTAAAAAATCTCCGTTATCAGCTACAACATCAAAAGTTGTCGCAGTTCCAATGTCGATAACAATCAGCGGTCCGCCGTAAAGTTCATACGCGCCTACAACATTTACAATTCTATCCGCGCCAATTACACGAGGATTTTCATAATTTAATTTTATGCCTGTCTTAATGCCCGGTCCGACAACTAACGGATGAATTTTAAAATATCTCTCGCACATTTTCACTATAGGAACTATAAGCGGCGGCACAACCGAAGAAATAATTATGTCATCAACGTCGCCGATACTTACGCCTTGATAACGAAATAAATCATTAATCAGCATACCATATTCGTCGCCGGTTTTTTGTCTGTCAGTGGAAATTCGCCAATGATTAATCAGCGTTTTTTCTTTGTAAGTTCCCATTACAATATTACTGTTGCCAATATCGATTACTAAAAGCAATTCTTTAACTCCTCTGCACATAAAAAAATTTTACACAAATATTAAATTAATTATATCACATTTAATTTTTTATTGCACAGAATTTTCAACGCTTGACCCTAACCTTTGTTTGAGATTATAATTTACAAACTACAATAAAAAATTCTCATTCAGAATTTGTGAAAGGGGAAAATTTTTTTGAAATATATAAGCACACGTTCAAAGATTAAGCCCGTAAATTCAGCGGAAGCGATTCTGCAAGGGTTAGCACCTGACGGCGGGCTTTTTGTGCCGGAATCAATCCCTAAAATGAAACTTGAAGAAATTGGAAAACTTGTAGGACTTCCTTACGCCAAATGCGCGGGAATTATTCTGCAAAAATTTTTGACGGATTATACCGAAGATGAGCTTTTTGAATGCGCCGAGCTTGCCTATAATTGGTTCGACGTTTCCGCGAAAGTTCCGCTGTCGATTTTGGTAAACGATCCTAAAAATCCTAAATTCCCAATCGGCGTTGCTGAACTTTGGCACGGTCCGACATATGCGTTTAAAGATTTGGCGTTACAGATTTTGCCGCGCCTTATGACTTATGCACTACGTAAGACGGGCGAGACTAAAGAAATTTTAATTTTAGTTGCAACATCCGGCGATACAGGTAAGGCGGCGTTGGCAGGATTTGCAGACGTTCCGCAGACAAAAATTATGGTCTTCTATCCCAACGGCGGCGTAAGTAAAATTCAACGCTTGCAAATGGTTACGCAAGTCGGCGATAATGTCAACGTGACTGCAGTCAATGGAAATTTTGATGATGCGCAGACCGGCGTTAAGAAAATTTTCAGCGATGAAAAAATTCGTGAACAACTTGCCGCCGCAAATATAAAATTAAGTTCCGCAAACTCCATTAATTGGGGGCGTCTTGTGCCGCAAATTGCTTACTATTTTTCATCTTACGCGGAATTTGTCAAGTCGAATCAACTTAAACTCGGCGACGTGGTTAATATCGTTGTGCCGACTGGTAATTTTGGAAATATTCTTGCCGCCTATTACGCAAAACGTATGGGACTTCCCGTCAAGCGTTTAATCTGCGCGTCTAACGTCAATAATGTTTTGACGGAATTTTTCCGCACGGGTGTTTACAATCGCAATCGCGAATTTCATAAAACGATTAGCCCTTCGATGGACATTTTAATTTCAAGCAACCTTGAACGTCTTCTTTATCATGAGGCGGGACATACTGACCAAATTAAAAGATTTATGACGCAACTCAACACGACGGGTAAATATAAAATTGACACGCCGCTTAAGAAAAAGTTGGATAAAATTTTTTACGCGGACTTTGCAACCGAAGAAGAGACCGCCAATATGATTAAAGAAGTGTTCGGGCATTTCAAATATATTGTTGATCCGCACACAGCCGTTGCCTTGAAAGTTTTGAGCAATTATCGTCGTGATACTCGCGATATGACGCCGATAATAATTGCGTCGACTGCCAGCGCGTTTAAATTTACAAGTTCGGTTTTGACGGCGTTGGGTGAAAATATTGACGGTATTGATGATCTTAAGCAACTTGATAAACTTGAAATTATTGCGAAAAAGCGAATACCCAAAAATTTGGCGAAACTTAACGGCGCAAAAATTTTACATGAAGATGTTTGCGAAAAAGAAGAAATGACCGACAGAGTTTTGACGTTTGCGGCAAATAAAAATGAAAATTAAAATTGGAACTCGCGGCAGTAAGTTAGCTTTATGGCAATCAAATTTTATTGCGGCGGAGATTGTAAAAAATAATCCGAACATTGAAGTTGAACTCGTCAAGGTTCAGACGCAGGGCGATAAAATTTTGGACGCACCGCTTGCAAAAATTGGCGGCAAGGGTTTATTCACGAAGGAATTGGAACTTCAACTTTTGTCGGGAAAGATTGATATTGCAGTACACAGCTTGAAAGACGTACCGACGGAACTTGACGAAAAATTTAAAATCGCCGTTATAGCTCGGCGCGAAAATCCTTTTGACGCCTTTGTAAGCAATAAATTTTCAAATTTTGATGAACTTCCGCAAGGCGCGATTGTCGGGACTTCAAGCTTGAGACGTGCCGCGCAGATTTTGATTTTGCGTCCTGACTTGACAATAAAAAATTTACGTGGTAACGTCGATACGCGATTGAAAAAACTTGACGCCGGAGAATTTGACGCGGTAATTTTGGCGGCGGCTGGTCTTAAACGTCTTGGCTATGATTCGCGAATAAATCAGACTTTAACGCAGATAATTCCTGCGGCTGGGCAAGGTGCTATTGCTGTAGAAATTCGCGCAGATGACAGTAAAACTTTTGACGCCATAAAATTTTTGAATGATTACGAAACCTGCGCGGAAGTAAAAGTTGAACGTGATTTTCTTCAAGTCGTGGGTGGAGGTTGTCAAATTCCCGTCGGCATTTTTGCTGAAGTTGACGGAGATAAAATTTTTGCTCGTGCAGTTATCGCATCGCTTGACGGGAAAAATTTTGTTAAGGATACTGCCGTTGATACGATTGAAAATCTTGATAACTTCGGAAAAAATTTTGCCGAAAAACTTTTAGCAAACGGCGGACGAGAAATTTTAGGGATTATGACTTAGAATTTTCTTCCCTATTCCCTAATCCCTATTCCCTAAAAATTGAGGTGATATTATTGCCGATAAAAATTCCAAATAACTTACCTGCAACGAACATTTTGGAAAGCGAAAATATTTTTGTAATGGACGCGGACAGAGCTTATACGCAAGACATACGCCCGCTTAAAATTTTGATTTTGAATTTAATGCCGATAAAATCAGTAACTGAAACACAACTTTTGAGACTTTTGGGAAATACGCCGTTGCAAGTTGAAGTAGATTTTATTTACACAGCAACTTACATTCCAACGCATACGTCAAGAAATTATCTCACGGAATTTTACGGAACTTTCAATGACGTTCGTAATAAAAAATACGACGGCTTGATAATAACGGGTGCGCCAATTGAGTTGTTAGATTTTGAAGATGTTGCGTATTGGAATGAACTCAAAGAAATTATGGAGTGGAGCAAAAAAAATGTTTGGTCGACATTCCATATTTGTTGGGGAGCGCAAGCGGGTCTTTATTATCATTACGGCATACCGAAATTTACTTTGGACGAGAAAATTTCCGGCGTCTATCGTCATAAATTGTGCGTGCGACATGAAAAACTTTTTCGCGGATTCGATGATGAATTTTTTGTTCCGCATTCACGTTATACAGAAGTTCGCCGCGCAGATTTAGAAAAAGTTCCGGCACTGAAAATTTTAGCAGAATCGGACGACGCGGGGATTTATGCGATTGCGAATTTGGACAAGCGGCAATTTTTCATAACGGGACATGCTGAATATGATCCGTACACTTTGAAGAGTGAATACGAGCGCGACGTTAAGGCGGGGCTTAATCCCAACATTCCGCAAAATTATTATCCTAATGATGATCCGTCACGTGAACCCGTTGTAAAATGGCGGTCGGTTGCGCATTTACTTTTTGCGAATTGGTTAAACTATTACGTCTATCAAGAGACACCTTATGAGATTGATTCTATTGGATAGAAATAAAGTGATCAGTGAAAAGTGATCAGAATTTTTTAACTGAACACTGACCACTGATTACTGACCACTAACTAATGAAGGAGAAGATTTTTTGAGAAAATTTTTAATTGGAATTTTGGCAGCGATGATTCTTTCAACATCGCCTGTAACTTTTGCTAAAGAAGTACATGTTCCCGAAAATATTTTTATGTGGGTTCAGTCAACTTCACGTGGCAATTATTTTTTCAACATAGAGCAGATGAATTACGGTGTAAATTATGACGGTACGATTGACCTTTATACTTTGAACGTGCCGACGCTTTGCACCTACGACGATATTCAGATTCAAGACGTAATTCAGAAACGCCGTTGGAAAAATCAATCGCTTGAAGGTTACAACATTTTGGCTGGACGCGCAGATTATTTGACTTTCGATTTAAGAAACGGCACGGTACAAATTACGCGGCGCGTTGACCTTGACGATACTTTCACGGAGTTGGACAGCGATATTTCCGGTGAACCTGTTAAGATGTCAGAAATTCCGCGTACCAGTGTAATGTGTCGCTTTTACCGCACAATTTTAATTTGGGCGCGATTCAACACCGACACTTTGATTGAGCGTTCGAAAGGTAAACTCAGCAGAAGAGATGCTAAACTTAATCCTAAAGATTATCCGATAAATAAAATTACTCTGCCGGGCGATTTACCGAAGGAAGAACTTGAGGAAGATAAGGACAAAGACGACGACAAAAATTCTACCATTAACAGACGCAGGACAAGTACTTCTACGCGAATACGTTAAAATAAAAAAATCCCTCCAAAAATTCTGGAAGGAATGTAATTATATTTGTGACGCCTAAATTGGGCGTTTATTTTTTTTCAGACGTTCTGCCTAATTTTTTCTGTATTTTTTATCGTTGTACATTTTCATTTGGCGATAAAGCTTAAATTTTTTCCTGCCCGCCAAAACGTCGTCCATTAACGTCTGCAATTCTTCCGTCAAATCGTCACGCTGTACGCGCAAAATATTCAGTCTCAATTCGCAGTCATCGTGAAATTTTTCGTCAACGTCCGTGCGGCGATTCTGCTCTTCCATATGAAAAATTTTCAACTCGTTAATGCTAAGCTTGTCGACCAAACTTCCAACCGTCTCCATAAAAATTTCACCTCAACCTTTCACTTTGTCCAAAAAAATTTCGTCAATCTCTTCCATTAAATCGTTGCGGTGCTGATTAAGCGGGTCAATGTTACGTTTTGCCCTCACAACATTTTCGTCAAGATTTGTACGCGCAATGTCCTCTTGATGCCAAATTTCAATATTCGTCAACGCCAAATCTTTTACGACTTCGGACAAATTGTCTCTGTGTTCATTCAAAGGTTTAATGCGCCTAATCTCGTCCGTCACTACAACGTAGTCAAGCGGGCGATTTTCGTTTTCTACGTGCCAATCAGCTATAGTCTTACGAATCAGCGTTGCAATTTCTTCAGCTGTCAATTACCTCACTCCAAACTTTTTCAAATCAGATTCAACCATAATTTTTACCAAATCTTTAAAAGAAACTTTGCGATGCCAGCCAAGATTTTTTTCAGCCTTCGTGGGATCACCCAAAAGTAAATCGACTTCGGCAGGACGGAAAAATTCAGGATTAACATCAACGAGTAATTTGCCGGTTTTTTCACAGTAACCTTTTTCGTCGACGCCTTCACCTTCCCAACGAATTTTTACGTTGACTTGCTCAAATGCCGCCTCGACAAATTCGCGAACTGTATGCGTTTCTCCAGTCGCTAAAACATAATCATCAGGCTTATCCTGTTGCAAAATACGCCACATACCTTCGACATAATCGCCCGCAAATCCCCAATCGCGTTTAGAATTTAAATTGCCGAGAGAAAGTTTTTCCTGTTTGCCCGCCATAATTTTTGCAACGGCAAGAGTAATTTTCCTAGTAACAAAATCTGCACCGCGTCTTGGCGATTCGTGATTGAATAAAATTCCGTTGCAAGCAAAAAGCCCGTAAGATTCGCGATAGTTGACGGTTATCCAATAAGCATAAAGTTTTGCCACCGCATAAGGACTTCTGGGGTGAAAAGGAGTTTTTTCACTTTGTGGGGCGGTATCAGGTAAGCCGCCAAAAAGTTCAGAAGTCGAGGCTTGATAAAATTTTGCTGTAGGCTTAATTTGATGAATCGCCTCAAGCAATCTTACTGCCCCAACGCCCGTAGCTTCCGCCGTGTACTCAGGAATTTCAAATGACGTTCCTACATTAGACTGCGCGGCTAAATTGTAAACTTCGTCAGGCAAAATTTTTCTAACCAATGTCGTCAAATTATTTGAGTCCGTTAAATCGCCGTAATGCAGAAAAAATTTCCCTGCAAAATTTTTGTCGTTTAAAATATGGTCAATTTTTTCAGTTCCACTGGTGCTGTGGCGACGAAGAATCCCATGAACTTCGTAGCCTTTCGATAAAAGTAATTCGGACAAATATGAGCCGTCTTGTCCCGTCGTTCCTGTAATAAGTGCGACTTTCAAAAAAATCTCTCCTTTAAATTTTAATTTATATTGATTACACCATTTAAAACTTTATTAAAAATTTCTTCATAGGAATAAACAATGTCCTCATTTTTTATGTGCGAATGTGAAAGTTTAATCTGCGCGGAAACATCTTTTTCTTTAAAATAATTTGTAGCCGGTTGAACATAATCTATTGCGTTAAAAAAACTATGATTATTGAAATGCGGATAGAGTTCGCTTACATCCCAAAGCCAATCGGGAAAAGTATTAATGGTAAATGTCCTAGCGTCCGTCATTGCAAGAAAATCAAAAATTCCAACGCGTCCACCAATAAAGCAATTCACTTTGTCAGCAATATAATAAAGTTCGCGCATATTTGTAGTGATGGGGGCTGTACCGGGTACGGCTTGTTCTGAAATTCCATCTACATTTGTATAGACGATATAATTTTTTTCCATAAGCACCATAGATAAAAACATCCAAAAACGCATATCAAGTTGCTTAGTGGAGTGAGTGTAAGGCGTGATGATAATCGTGCGATTCTTATCGATAATATATTTTTCATGAAGTTCGGCGATATTCTCATTGGAAATTTTCGGCACGACAGGCTTAGCGTATGGAGTATCCATAGGAATTTTGAAAACATCTTTTTTGTAGCGGTCAATCAAATGTAAAGTTTCGTCCCAAATAAAATTTCCGCCTTGTGTAGGTTTGTGGAAGTGTCCATAAATGTAATTGTCACCTTCGTAGTCACCGCTAACATAAAAATATTGCATTACAATATTCATCGTGTCATTTGGAATGTAAACAATATCTTCAAAATTTTTGTAAGTGACACCGAGATTTTTCATACGATCCTTGACGATTAAAACAGTGGCGCGTTTATTTTTACGTTTCTGAACGGCGAGAGATAATCCTCCCGTGTAAAAGAAATCTCCAACACTACAGGGCTGAATTATGTAAAGTAAATCTTTTTTTGGTGTCAACTCTTTAATGTAATTTTTCACAGATTCGAGCGTAATTTGTTGTTGTTCCGGCATAATTTCACTCCTCTAAATTTTTTCTATGGCGTTAATAATTGCGCCTAAAATATCTTCGTAAGAAAAATAAATATCTTTCATAGCAATGTGTTCGTGATTCAGTTCAATTTTTGGCGGCAATCCCTGCGACTTTAATTTATTTTCAAGCGGCTCTCGATATTGCACGGCGTCATAAAAAGTCTGCGCATCGCAATTCGGATAGTTAAATTTAATGTCCCAATCCCATCTGGGAAAATCAATTATGTTAAAAATTTTTGCGTCCGTCATTGCAAGAAAATCAAAAATTCCACTACGCATACCTATAAAACATTTTACCTTATCAGTAATATAATACAACTCTGAAAAATTTGTAGTAATCGGCCAAGTTCCTTCTACAGGCTTTTCGTCATCAGCAACGTTGGTATAGACAATATAATTTTTTTCGTCCAGAATTTTTGCCATTTTTATCCAAAAATTTTCGTCAAGATTTTTAAAAGTTTTAGCTTGCGGCAAAAGAATAATGGTTCGCTTTTTATTTAAAATATATTTTCCGCGCAGATTAGAAATACTTTCATAATCCAGAGCCTTGATTGTAGGGTAGACAATCGGCGTGTCAATCGGCAAATCAAAGACGTATTTTTTAAATCTGTCAACGGCGGTTAAAGTATCGTCGTAGGCGTGATTATCTCCCGCATGGAAATTTCCATAGATGAAATTATCACGCTCGTAAATTTCGGTTTCGTGTATGAAAGCGTTCGCTGCTTTAATCAAATCAACAGGAACGTAAATTGTACCGATAACATTTTCGTAGCTGACATCAAGATTTTTCATTCTATCCTGCGCGATTAAGACGGTAGCACTTTTATTTTTTTTGGCTTGCACGGCGTAGGAAAGACCTCCGGCAATCAGAAAATCTCCTATGCTATACGGTGCGAAAAGGTAAAGCCATTCGGGATTTTCTGTTATCTCGTAGAAAAAAGTCCTCATCTCTTCCATAGGAAGTTCTATTACGACGTTCATAAGCGTCTCCTGCTAAATTTTTTCAAGTATAAATTAACATAAAAATTTCTTTTTGTCTACTAATTTTAAATTCAAGCATTTGTTGTATTGAATACCAGATGTAGAAAGTTTGTAGGATACCAGATGTAGAAAGTTCAACTTGACTTTTTTTTTAAATCTTTCTATACTAAATTAATTTTTAGCATTGTAAAAAAATTTGTATGGAGGCGAAACAAATTTCATTGATATATCTTTTTGCAGATTATTCTGTTATGATGTGGTAAAAAATTTTTTCATGGAGAGAAAATTATGGTAGGGAGAAGCAAATTCTTTTTAGTAACAGCATTTATTATCGCTACAGTAAATTTAGCTAATATTTTTTGTGGGAAAAATTTTGTTGAAGCTGCCGGAGCCGTGAACAGAGATTACGGAGTTTTGAAAGTCGGTTATGTCGTCAATACAAGTTTTATGGCGGAAGACAGACCGGGACATACCGTAGGCTACGGCTACGAGTACATGGAATTTCTTAAAAATTATGTCCCCTGTAAATTTGAGTACATAGTTTTCAACGATTGGACAGACCTTTTGGATAAACTGAACACCGGCGAAATTGATATTATTCCGAATGTGCCGGGCGATCACAAATGGCTTGTCAATGCAAAATCCACAGATCACGTTGTAGGACGTTTCCCTATGGAATTGGTTATTCGTCCTGATCAAATTAAGCCGCAAATAAATTTGGCTCGCGTCCGAACAAATTATGACACGCCCGGACTTGATGAAGTTGCTCGCGAAGAAGGTTTTAAATACAACTTAGTAAATTACAAAACTTACCAAGAAATTTTAAACGCTTATGCAAGCGGCGCGGTTGACGGATATGTTGACGCGATGCTTTTTTATAATAAATCAAAACCTACTTATGCAGTCTTTGACAGGCAAAATTATCGCCTTTCGGTTCGTGCTGACAGAACAGATCTTTTAAATCGATTGAATTTGGCGATGGACAGACTTTTAATGGATCAGTCCGATATTCGTGACGTTTTGAAAAGAAAATATTTTCTTAAAGAAGGTTTTCCGTTACTCTTAAGCCATAACGAAAGAGAGTTTTTGGCGGAAAAGAAAAAACTTCGTACAGCAATTTTCTTATATGAACATCCCTACGCTTACCATGACAGCAAAGGAAATTTGGTCGGCGTTATTCCCGACATTATTAACAGAATTTCCAAAGATTTAAATATGGAAATTGAAATTGTAGAAACTCATTCGTTTGACGAAACAAGAGAGTTAATGGTAAAAGGCGAAATTGATTTCGTAGCTGATGCGGTTTGCGATTTCAGCTGGGCGGAAAAATATAATATCAGCCCTACTCAAAGCTATTTTAAAAGGGATTATGTCCCCATTACCCGTCAAAATTATACGCCCGATTCTTCCGGAAAAGAAACCGTTGCTTGCTGTAAAGGTCTGTTGTACACGACGGATTTTATAGAACAAAATTTTCCAAAAGAAAATATCATCTATCTTCCTACCCTTGAGGAAACCTTACAAGCCGTTAATGACGGTCGCGCAGACGTTTCCTACATTTATCGTGATTCGGTTCATGCAATAATGGATTCGGCAGGAGTTTATGATTTAGAAATTGGTGCCGTTGCCGCTTACAGCGAATTAATCAGTCTCGGTTCACTCTCCAACGGTGATTTACGTCTTTGGCATATTCTCAACAAGGAAGTTAATCACATTGATGTAAGTTGGGTTCGCGGTATGCTTACTAAGCATCAGCAACTTGTACCGCATTTCAGCCTTAAAAAATTAATCTATGACAATATCTTCGCAATAATTTTGTTGTTAGGAATTTTAATTTTGTCGATTGGAATTTTTATTTACAAGAGAAAAATGAACAAAGAAAATTTTGCACTTGTTCAGCATATAGCTTACACAGATTCACGATACAATTTGCCGAACGTTGCATGGTTTGAAATGAAATTTCCGGAGGCTTTAAAAAATTTCAAAGATGAAAATTCAGGCGAAAAACTTTTTTTTGCTGTCTTTGCAATGGTAAGCGACGCAATTATTACTGAAAACGTCGGCTATAACATTGTTAATAAACAATTTCATAAACTTGCGGAAGGCTTGCGAGATTCTGATAAAGAAATACTTACTGCGGCAGGAATCGATATGGGACATTTGATTTGCTTTTGTAAGGCTAAAAGCAATGAGGAAATTTCTGCTTGGGCGGCAAAGTTTATCGAAAAATACAGCTACATGGACACAGCCGACGCAGGAGCAAAAATTGTTATTCATATGAAAGCCGGACTTAGTGAATATGATGAAAATTTGACTGTTCGTCAATCAATCAGCCGTTCAATCAACGCTTGCAGACAAATTTCAAACAACGACGTAAAATTCTTTGATGAAAAAATGGACGAGATTTTAAAGACGGAACACGAGCTTGAAAATCAGATGATTGACGCGCTGAACAATGACGAGTTCAAAGCGTGGTATCAGCCGAAATATGATATTAAAACTCGTGAAATTATCGGCGCGGAAGCCTTAGTGCGTTGGATTAGTCCGACAATGGGATTTATGCCGCCCGGCAAATTTATTCCGCTGTTTGAGCAAAATGGCTTTATAATTCAAGTTGACTATTACATTTTGGAAAAAACTTGCCAAATGCAAATGTTGCGGCTTGCGAACGGTCAAAAGGTCGTCCCAATTTCTGTAAACCAATCGCGCTTGCATATGACAGAAAAAGGTTATCTTGAAAAAATGCGTGACATTGTCGTTAAGTACCAGTTACCGCCAAATTTAATTGAACTTGAAATAACGGAAACAATGTTCGGAGATTTCGACCAAAAATCTGCGCGGCAAAATGCGGAAAGAATTATCAATGGTCTGAAAGATTTGGGATTTTCAATTTCAGTTGACGACTTCGGCGCGGGCTATTCGTCATTCAGTTTGTTAAGCTCTTTGCCTATGGACATAATGAAAATTGACAGATCTGTTTTGACCGGTGCGGACAGTTCGCCCAAAATGAAAAAAATACTCGGTAAAGTTATTGAACTTGGTCAATCACTCGGAATGAACGTAATTTGTGAAGGAATTGAAACTGTTGAAGAAGAAAATTTATTACTGAGTCTGGGATGCCGCTACGGTCAAGGTTACTTAAATGCAAAACCTATGCCTGTTGACGATTTTATAGCCTTCTTTGAAAAAAGAAATGCTGAAGTCGCCGAAGCTATGTCTGGAGTTAGTTAAAAATTGAGTGAAATTGTTCATCACATTTCGGGAGATTTTTCCCCTATTATGAAAGATACACTTACAGATGTTTCTCTGAAATCTTTATATACTCTTTATAATCGAGTCGATTTGGTAAAAGCCGACGGAACAGAATTTAAAAATATTTACTCAAATTCCGTAAATCCTTTTGATCCTTTCTCAAAAGGTTCTTTTAAGCAATCTATAAAAATTTTTATAGAAAAAAATATCCACGTTGAGGACAGAACTAAATTTAAAAAATTTTTTGATTTTGAAACGCTCGAAAAAAGAATTCAGGAAAATGGCGGAAATTCCATAATAGATTATTTTAGAACAAAAAATAAGCATCAAAATTTTTCTTGGAAAATGTACGGTATTATTCCGCTTATTTTTAACGGAGAAAAATATTATCTCTGCTGTACAAGAAAAGTTCATGCTGAAAGAACAAAACGTTTGCCGGAAATTGATAATAACGGTACGGAATATTACGATATGCCCGGAAATCCGAATTTTTTGTTGCTCGCAAGTCGTTCTTTTACTTCAATTCTCGGCTACGGTTCCTTTGAAAAATTTTTGAATAACTCATTTTATTTTGAAGTTAGCCTGACTTCAGACAAAATTTTATATATGAATCTCGGTAAACAAGGAAATCTCAGTACTAATTTAGATTATATGTCAATGAGTTACAGCGAAATTATAAGCGATGTTATTTCAAATACGGTCGTTGATGAATCGCAAAAAGAAATTCAACATTTTTTTAGCATAGAAAGATTGCGGCAAGAATACGAGCATGGAAAAATTTTTGCACAAACTGAATTTTTAAGACGTTCTGATACAAATTCTAATCCGCGTTGGTTACACGCCGCATATCAAATTAAAGAGTCTTCGGAATTAAACGAAGTGCTTGCATTTTTCTTGATTTTTGATATTGATGCTTATCGCCGAACAAATGATGAAATAATTTCTTTGATTGAACGCGATAATTTGACGGGGCTTTATAATCGCAGAACGGCTGTAAATATGATGGATAAATTTTTAGCTGAAGAAAATAAATTTGCGTTTATAATTCTCGATTTGGATAATTTTAAGCAAATTAATGACAGATTCGGACACGATTGCGGCGATAAAATTATTAAAGACGCGGCAGAAAGAATGACAAAAAATTTCAGTGAAAATGGAATTATTGCACGTTTAGGCGGAGATGAATTTCTTGTAATTTTGTCAGATAATACTGTTGATGAAGTCGAAACACGTTTAAAAAATTTCAGTCTTATGCCAAAATCGATAGAATATAAAAATCAGCAAGTAAATTATACGATGTCGATAGGATATTCACTTTTTCCGAATCAGGGCAAAAATTACGGTGAGCTTTATCAAAATGCCGATATGGCTTTGTATGAAGTGAAAATGGCAGGCAGAAATGGTTATAAAAAATTTTCGCCTCAAATGATTTATGATAATCGCGCACAACTCGGCGTAAGTTTGTCGCAAATTTCTGAAGGAATGCCCGGCGGATTTTTACTTTACTACGATAATGAAAACTTTGAAATTTTGTATGCCAATAAGCGACTTGTGAAAATTTATGAGTGCGAATCTTTAGAGCAATTTAGAAAATTTACCGGAAATAGTTTTCAAGGTTGCGTTCATCCCGACGATTGGGAAAAAGTTCAGAAAACTATTTATGAGCAAATTGAAGTTTCTGCAGGTTATGATTACGTTCGCTATCGAATAAAGACGGCGAAAGGTAACATTAAAACTATTGAAGATTTTGGCAGATTAGTTCATTCAAGGTTGGACGGCGATATTTTTTACGTGTTTATCATTGACTTCGTAGAAAAAGAAAAACTTTGGGATTTGATAAAAAGTTAGGAAATTTTATGATAAAACTTAAAAATGTTACAAAAAAATTCGGAGAGATAATCGCAGTAAATGATTTAAGTTTTGAGATTCTGCGCGGAGAAATTTTTGGATTATTGGGCAAAAACGGCGCGGGTAAAACTACTACGATAAAAATGTTGACTCTGCAGTTAAATCCGACTGCAGGGCATATTTTTTTTGAAGATAAATTGCCGCAGGGTAATGAAATTGCGATAAAAAATTTAATCGGTATCGTACCTCAACATTTAAATTTCGACCAAGATTTAACGGTTTATGAAAATTTAGAACTTCATGCGCGGCTTTACCATTTACCTAAAAATTTGCGTCAAAAAAAAATCGACGAGCTTTTAAACTTCGTTGAATTGGAAAAAGTTAAAAATTCTTTCGTAAAAAGTTTATCTGGCGGAATGAAGCGGCGATTATTGATAATTCGTGCGCTGATTCACGAGCCGAAAATTTTATTTTTAGATGAACCGACCGTAGCATTAGACCCGCAAGTCAGAAGAAAAATTTGGGAACTGATTCAAAATCTTAAGTCGCAAGGAATTACAATAATTTTGACTACGCATTACATTGAGGAAGCTGAATTTTTATGCGATCGCGTGGCAATTATGAACGTCGGAAAATTAGTTGCACTTGACACTACGAAAAATCTTTGTAACGGTAAATCGCTTGAAGAAATTTTTATTCAGCTGACAAATTAAGAAATTCTATAAAATTTTGAGGATACATTGTCTCAACCAAAATATTCCATCCAAAAGTTTTTAAGCGTTGAGAAAAAAGGCATAGTCCAGCCGGTAATTTTGTTGGTGATACTAATTTCTTTAGTGACACGTTCACGAGCAAATAAGGGTACACTTGCAATTTTTTCACCGGCATATTTCAAAACGGCTTGTCCGACAACTTGTCCACGCTCAATATTTTCGTCAAAAGTTTTCGGCACTTCATACTCGATAGAAAAATTTTCTATATTTTCACTTGAAAGCATTGCAAAAACAATTTCTTCATTTGCACCAACGCGAAGGGTAGCCTTTTTGCCATTGTTTGCAAAGTTAATATTTTCAACGTGATCTTTTACGGTTTGACGCATCATTCGGACGTTTTCAAGTCCGTAGTTAAGAAGTTTAGCGGCGTCATCAAATCTTGAATCATGAGTTTCACAATGCAAAACGACTGCAATTAATTCAACATCGTTACGTTTTGCGCCTGCCGCCAGACAAGGACCAGCCGCGTCAGTATAGCCCGTCTTGATTCCTGTAATTTCTGCGGGATTGTACGGCACATTGATTCGCGACCTGTCATCTTTGTAAAGGAGTTCATTTGTATTTTCGCAAAGGATAGTACGTCCTGCAGGATTCTTCCAATTCATAGTCATTTTCTGCGTCGAAACAATTTGACGGAAATTTAAATTTTTCATGCAGTACATTGCGATTTTCGACATATCCCGCGCAGTTGAAACGTGGTTAGGATTCGGCAGACCGTGAGGGTTAGCAAAATTTGTGTATTCGCAACCAATTTCGCGAGCCTTATCGTTCATCATCTGCGCGAAGTTTTGAACACTACCGGCAATATTTTCAGCAACGGCAACCGCGCCGCCGTTATCAGATACAAGCATCATACCTGTTAAAAGTTCATAAGAATTTACTATATCGCCGCTGTTAAGTGCTAAAGTTGAAAAATCCGTAGACGCCGCATTTTGAGAAGCTACAACATCAGAGAACGGCGAAAATTTTTCCAATCCTATAATACAAGTCATCATTTTTGTAAGGCTGGCAGGCGGTCTTACTACGTCAGCATTTTTTTCGTAAATAACTCTGCCAGTCGACGCCTCAACCAATATTGCCGAATCTGCCGTAACTTGAATTGACGGAGAAGGTGCGGCACTTACAAGCGAAGTTATAAAAAAGACTACGGCGAAAATTGATAGAGAAAATTTTTTTACCAAAATAAAAACTCCTTCCAAAATTTTTTCAAAAAGAATTGTAATGGAAAATTTTATATCCGTCAATTTTTTTCACGATTAAATTTTTTACGAGTTACAAATTTTGACAAGTAAGCCTAAAGAAAATATAATTATATCTAATATTGGAGGTGTAACTTTGAAAAGAGTTTATAATTTTAATCCGGGTCCTGCAACTTTACCGCTTGACGTTTTAAAGGAAGTGCAGGCAGAATTTTTAGATTTTGATGAAACAGGTATGTCGATTGTTGAGACTAGTCACCGTGCTAAATCTTACGATAAAATTCATAATCAAGCTAAGGCAGATATTCTTGAACTGATGAATTTGGGCGACGATTACGAAGTTTTATTTATACAAGGCGGCGCGTCTTTACAATTTGCTATGATTCCGATGAATTTTGCGTCAAAGGAAAAACTTGGTAACTACGCACTTAGCGGAATTTTTTCCAACAATGCTTATAAGGAAGCAAAAATTTTGGGCGTAGGTAAAGTTGCCGCGTCGACCGAATCAGAAAATTTTTCACGCGTCCCTCGTCAAGATGAACTTCAAATCGACAGCAACGCCGCTTATTTTCATTACTGCTGTAACAATACGATTTACGGCACTGAATATCATTATGTCCCTGAAGTTGGCGAAGTCCCGTTAATTTCTGATATGTCGTCCGATATGTTGAGTCGTCCGCTTGACTTCAAAAAATTTTCGTTAATTTATGCGGGCGTACAAAAAAATCTCGGTCCTGCAGGCGTTGTTATCGTTGTTGCAAAAAAATCTATGATTGAAAAAAGTTTAGATACTTTGCCCACGATGTTGCGTTACGATACTTTTTATAAGAAAAATTCTCTGTACAACACGCCGCCGACGTTTAGTATTTACGTTGTAGGTAAAGTCGCGCAGTGGATTAAAAATAACGGCGGGCTTAAGGTTATGGCGCAACGCAATCTTAAGAAGGCGCAAATTATTTATGACATTATTGACGAATCAGACGGTTTTTACAAGGGACACGCGCAGAAGGATAGCCGCTCGTTGATGAACGTAACTTTCCGTTTGCCGAATGATGAACTTGAGAAAAAATTTATCGCAGAGGCTCTTGAAAATAATATCAGCGGCGTTAAAGGTCACAGGCTCGTTGGCGGTATGCGTGCGTCGATTTATAATGCAATGCCGCTTGAAGGCGCGGAAGTTTTAGCCGAATTTATGAAAAAGTTCCAACGCAAAAATAAAGGTTAATATGGACGCGTTTTTAATCGGTCTGCAATTTTTGACGCGAATCACAATCAAAACTCAAACAGAGTGGACAGAAGAAAATTTTGGTAAATCAGTAAAATATTTCCCGTTAATTGGCGCGGTTGTAGGATTAATTGCAGCCGCGTTGACGGGATTTTTTTTCGTGGTAACTGGCGGAAAGTTACCAATATTGGCGGGCGCAATCGCCTTCACTTTGCCGATAATCATAACGGGCGGAATACACTGTGATGGCTTTATGGATTCGGTTGACGGATTATTTTCCGGACGTGAGCGCGAAAAAATTTTGGAGATAATGAAAGATAGCCGCGTTGGAGCATTCGGCGCAGTTGGATTAGTTTTATTAGCGACGTTGGAAGTTGCAACACTAATTGAATTACTGCAACTTTCAATCGTATGGAGTTTGGCGGCGATATTTTCTGCGCCAATAATTTCGCGGTTAATGATGGTTGTAACGATAGGAAAATTTCCATACGCAAGACGCGAAGGCATGGGAAAAGCGTTTGCAAAGTACACGACGCGACGGACAATTTTTTTTGCGCTGATTGAAACGGTTTTAATTTTTGTACCATTAATATTTTTCGACGTGAAAATATTTTTGACGGTAATTTTTGCGGCGATAATTTCTTTAGGCTTTACATTCTACTTTGGAAATTTTGCAATAAAAAAAATCGGCGGCGTAACCGGCGACATTTACGGCGCGGTTTCAACGCTCGTCGAATTAATTGTATTAATTATTTTTTTATTTACGGCTTTAAATTTCAACCCAAATTTTTAGTAAGCAACTGATTGACAAGTTGCGGATTAGCCTTTCCCTTCGTCAACTTCATAACCTGACCGACAAGCGCACCCAACGCTTTTTTCTTACCTGCGCGGTATTCTTCAACAGCTTTAGGATTATTCGCAATAACTTCAGCGACAACGCCTTCAATCGCGCTTGTGTCAGTAATTTGCACAAGACCTTTATCCTTAACAATTTTTTCAGGTGAATCTTTAGAAGTCCACATTTCAGCAAAAACAGTTTTAGCAATTTTGCCGGAGATTGTTCCTTTAGCTATCAGCAAAATCATTTCTGCAAGGCGTTTTGAATCGACGGGAGAATTTTCTATCGTCAAGCCATCCGCGTTAAGATTTTTAGAAAGATCGCTCATAATCCAGTTGGCGGCAGACTTCGCGTCCGCACCGTAATTTACAACCGCGTCGAAGTATTCAGCCATAGCTCTTGAACTCGTGATAATTCCCGCGTCGTATTCAGACAAGCCAAAATCTTTAATCAATCTTTCGCGGCGAGCGTCGGGCAGTTCGGGTAAAGATTTTCTGAAAGCCTCAATTTCTTCATCAGTCGTCACAATCGGCGGCAAATCTGGTTCAGGCATATAGCGATAATCGTGCGCGTCCTCCTTTGAACGCATTGATTGAGTAATTCCCTTTTCAGGATTCCAAGTACGCGTTTCTTGAATAATTTTTCCGCCGTCATCTAAAATATCTGCCTGCCGCTCAATTTCGTAATTAATCGCGTCTTCGAGGGATTTAAACGAATTAATATTTTTCATTTCGGTACGCGTGCCGAGCTTGTCACTGCCGACAGGACGCAACGAAACATTTATATCTGCGCGGAGATTGCCTTCCTCCATACGGCAATTTGAAACGTCGATATATTCAAGAATCGATTTAATTTTTTCCATATAGGCGCGAGCTTCGGCTGCGGAGCGCATATCAGGTTCAGAAACAATTTCAATCAGCGGCACACCCGTGCGGTTATAATCGACGTTGGAAGTTGCAGAATCTTTAATTGTCGTGCCGCTGTGAACTAATTTACCCGCGTCCTCTTCCATATGAATGCGAGTTAAGCGAATAGTTTTTTTCACGCCGTCAACTTCAATGTCAACGTGTCCTTCGTAAGCTATCGGCAAATCATATTGTGAAGTCTGCCAATTTTTGGGAAGGTCGGGATAATAATAATTTTTTCTGTCGAATTTGCTGTAGCGATTAATCTTGCAGTTTGTGGCAAGTCCCGCCTTAATCGCAAACTCGACAACTTTTTTATTTACGACGGGTAAAACCCCAGGCAGTCCCAAGCATACGGGACAAGTGTGCGTATTTTGCTCCGCGCCGAAAGTAGTTTGACAGCCACAAAAAATTTTTGTAGCCGTCTTTAATTCGCTGTGAATTTCCAAGCCTATTACAGCTTCATATTGCATAAATTTTTATCCTCCATTATATTTTTTCTGACCACTGACCACTTTTCACTGATATAACTTAATGAACGGCGCAGTATAGTTGAAGTCGACGTACTCCACCGCATTTGGATTTTTATCTAAGTCGCGCAGAAAATCTTCCGTCAAATGAACTTTCTCTTCAAGCCTTTCAAGCGCACCTATACGAATTTGTACAGGTCTTTCAGTCGTCGTGTAAGCAACTACATAATTTTCCTCAACAATCGCAACTTCAGAAATTTTATTGAGTGACTCGGCGTCCAGCATCTGCAGGAACTCTAAAATTTTTAATACCATCGGATCTTCTACGTCGTCGCCAATATACAAATCTTTGATGAGTGCGCCGGTTATCATAGGAATTTCCATTGCACGCAGATTTTTGTAGCTGTCCAAAATTTTTCCGTGCTTGTCAATGTCAAGGTAGCCGTAATTACAAGCAACCGTTGCGATTGGATGACGCTCCGTAACAATGACTTCAAGAGTATGCGGAAGTTCACGGCGAACAGTTACATCTTCTATGCGAACATCATTCAGCAGACGCCCTGCAACTTTGTCTGTCTCCAACTGAAACAGCGGCTCATTAATGTAAATGTCACCAACTTTTAAAATGTCCTCGACGGTTAAGTAAGTCGCGCCCGTAAGCTTGACTTTCTGCAACGTGAAAATCGGCAAGTAAACTACCGCGCCTAAAATCGCGCCGCATATAAAAAGAAAAATTACTCCCTTAACTAATCGCTTGCCGCTACGTCGACGTTGTCTTTTTATCTCAACCATAGAACTCACCAAAAATATTTTTTTCGTATTTTATCACGTACAGAAAAAATCTTCAATCAGCCTAAAAATCTGCCACAAAATTTTTTACTCTTCAATCAAATTTCTTTACGCAACAGATACAAGAAAAACGGTGCGCCTAATGCCGCCATTAAAATTCCGACGGGTAATTCAATCGGTGCAAAAATTATTCGTGCGCAAGTATCGCTGAAAATTACAACTGCCGCGCCTAAAAACGCCGTCGCCGGTAACAAAAATTTGTAGTCCGAGCCTATTAATAATCTTGCAGTGTGCGGAATTATTAATCCCACAAATCCTAAAAGCCCTGCTACGCAAACTGCTGACGCCGCTAAAAGTGCCGCCAATGCCGTTAAAATAGTTCGCGTCAAGTGAACCCGTAAGCCCAAGCCTTTTGCTACTTCGTCGCCAAGTTGCAAAATATTCATATGTCGCGCCGCCAAAAATGTTAGTAACGTTCCAAAAATAGTGTATGGATATAAAATTTTTACGTGAATCCAACTTCGCGCAGAAAAGCCGCCGACCATCCACATTAACGCGCCGTGAACTTTTTCGCTGTGAAAGATTAGCAACGCCGAAATTCCCGCTCCTAAAAATGCACTGACTGCCACGCCTGCTAAAATTATTCGTATTGGTTTAATGCCGTCTTTCCAAGCCAAAATATAAATCAGCACTGCCGCCAACATTGCTCCGATAAATGCCGCCGGTGTTACCAGTGCGCCCGCGTCATTGAATATCAGCATGACAAAAATCCCGAATAATCCCGCGCCTGATGATATTCCGATTATGTGCGGGTCTGCTAAAGGATTTTTCATAACGGCTTGCAAAATCGCTCCCGACAATGCCAAATTTATTCCGACCAACATTGCGGCGATTGTGCGCGGTAAACGGATATTTTCTAAAATTTGTTTATTTGTTTCGTCGAGTGAACTTTCTCCTAAAAAATGTTGAAAAACTTCCCACGCGCCGACTTCTACCGAGCCGTTCATTAAGCTAAAAAAAAATCCCGCAGTAGCAATTACCGCGAATAAAATTATTTTTGTAACCTTCATTAAACTTTTTCCAACGCGGTTAAAAGTTCATCGTTGCTGACAGCGTAAGTTCCGACCTTTGCAACCACGACGCCCGCCGCTACGTTTGCAAGATAAGCCGCCAACTCCGATTCAAGTCCGCCTGCCAATGCCAAAGTGAAAACAGCTATAACCGTATCGCCTGCGCCTGACACGTCAAAAACTTCTTGCGCCCGCGCCCTTATGTGTGAAACTTTTTCGCCGTAAATTAACGTTAAGCCTTCCGCCGAGCGCGTAACAACTAAGCCGCTTAAATTAAATTCGTCTATAACCTTCCGCGCAGATTTCTCAACTTCAGAATCGACATTGGAAATTTTTTTCGTCAAAACCTCGTTAAATTCTTTCAAGTTAGGCGTGATAAAATTTGCGCCATTATATTTAATCCAATCGTTGCCTTTCGGATCAACAGTCACAATTTTTTTCAGTTCGCGACACTTATCAATAATTTTTCGACAAATTTCGTAAGTACAAATTCCCTTGCCGTAATCTGAAATTATAACCGCGTCAACATTTTTAAGATTTTCATAAACATTTGACAAAAAAATTTCAGAATCATTACCGCTAATTTCCGTCGTGTCCTCAAAGTCAAGACGCAACATTTGCTGATGACCGCTTATGACGCGAATTTTTGTAGTTGTAGGTTTATCTGCGTGGAGAATTTTTGAACCGTCAACGCCACAATTTTTTAATTTACTCAAAAAAACATCGCCGTGATTTTCCTTGCCAATCTGTGCAATTAATGAAGTTTTACAGCCAAGCAAAGATAAATTATGGGCAACATTCGCCGCGCCGCCTAAAGTCTCCTTAACCTTCGTAACGTGATTAATCGGCACGGGAGCTTCCGGCGAAATGCGCGTAACCTCTCCAAAATAATATTTGTCCAACATAACATCGCCGACAACTAAAACTTTGCAATTTTTTACGCCGTCTGACACAAAATTTTTCAAAATGCGATTCAAATTAAATCCTCCAAATTAAGATTTTTTACTGAAGATATTTTTTGCCGCAGACTTAATCCAGCCGCCGTGCCAAATTATATGAAAAATTATTCCGACCGCCATAATATATCCCGTGTAAGTGTGCGCATATCTTACAAAATATCTTACTTCACGTCCGCCCGGCGTCAAATGAAAATCCATCATTATACCCGTTACAATACAAATTAGTCCGCTAACAAAAAGTATCACGTCTAGCCAAAAATTTTTCTTCATAAAGATACCTCGTCAATAATTTTCATTACGTCAAGAGAAGTTTTTAAGTACTCTTCAACTGCTGAATAATCGCCCGTCTCAAAAATTTTTCCAAAGTCTATAAACTCGCTGACCATACGATTTTCAAATTGATTCAGATTAAAACGTTTAACTTCTTCGCCGCGCAGATTTATTTCAACGCTGTTAAAAACATTTGGCGCGGAATCAATTTTAATGTAGCCGTTTTCGCCTTGTATCAAAAAGTAAGACGGGCTTTCCGAATCTTTAGCCGCTATGCAACTCGCCAAAAAATTTTCGTACTCCAAAAGTAAAATTCCCGACGTGTCAACGCCGTTAAAACCGTAATTTGCTTTGTAAATTAACCTGCGCGGAAATCCAAAAAGTTTAGCAACCAAATTTATATTGTAAACGTTCAAGTCACGCAACGCGCCGCCGTACATTTCAGGATTAAACGCAGGTGCAACTTTTCCAATTTTGTAATCGTCATAGCGACTGGAATATTGGGAATAATTCGCTTGAACAAATTTAATTTCGCCCAAATCTTTAAGCGCATTTTGTACCGCAAAAAAATTCGGCAGATGTAAATTTGTAACCGCTTCAAATAAATAAAGTTTTTTCGCAATCGCAATGTCAGCAATTTTTTTAGCTTCGTCGTAAGTCGTAGTGAAAGGTTTCTCGACGATAACATTTTTTCCTGCGTCCAAAAATTTTTTCGCGTATTCATAATGAACGCTGTTTACAAGTCCGATATATGCAAAATCAATCGTTGAGTCGTTTAAAATTTCGTCCAAGTCTGTAGAAATTCTTTCGACGTGAAATTTTTCCGCTAAAGTTTTTGCTTTTTCTGCACTGTGCGGACGCGCCCAAATTACCGCGACATTAAATTTTTCAGACGCTTGTATAGCTTCAATCGCTTCAGGAATAATTTTTCCCGTGCCAAGTACAGCAATGTTTATCATAAGTTCTCACCTTCAAAAATTTTCAATGCGTAATCTTCTCCGCTTTCTATCGCAATTTCTACAGCTCTTTTCGCAAGCTCCAATAACCTTTTCGATTCGCTACGCAGTCTGAAACTTTCCTCAACCTGCGCGGAAATTTTTTCTTGCACTGCCATTGGCAAAATTGGAACGATAACTTCTTCAATTTCTGACGGTTTCCAATGTTGGATTATTGCACCGCTTGAATCTCTTTCAGCCTGCATTTGCACGACTTTAGAATTTAACACCAAAGTCAAATAATCGGGCAAAATATCTGATTTATTTTTTATCTTCAAATGTAGCAATGCACCCGATGTAATAGCCTTCATATCTGCGCGGACTTTGTGAGCTATTCCAACGCTACCATCTTTAGAAAATAATATTGTATCTCTGCGCGGAAAAAGTTGTTCATCAACTTGTATTGAAAGTTTTATTTCAGGCTCGGCAATTTCAAATTTATTTACGTCACTGACACGTATAAAAGGTATGCCTTCCGTGTCGTAAAAATCACTGCCCGGCTCTATTGACTTAAAAATATTTACAATTTCATCAAGTCTGCGTGTTGTCAATGAATCCAATAAATTTTTCAAGTCGTCATATTTTGGCTGATAAAATTCTGCGTCAAGGCGACCTGTACTGCCAAATGACGAAGAAAAACTTTTCACTGCAACATTTTCAGTTGAGGGCTTAAAATTTTCAAGTCCTAATTCAGCCGACAAAATTTTTTCTGCCGCGTGATATGTATCTTGTGCTTGCTGTAATTTTTCGTGTGAAGCTTGCACCAGTTCAGAAATTTTTTCTTGAAAACTTTTTGGCAAAATTGGAATTGGTATTTTGCAAACATCACCAATATTTAATTTTGGTTGGGCATTTCCACTGCGACGGCGTAAAATTAAAATCTGTCCAAATTCTGAATTTAAATATGTAAGAATAAAATGTTTTTCAGCTTTAATAAAATTATTAAGCTTTATTCCTATATTATTTTCGCTGATATTACAAGTAGATAATTCTTCGTCAACTCTGGCAAAAAAACCAATAGAATTTCCGACTTTTGATAAAATTATATCGTCTGTGAATAATTGAGAATTTGAAATCCTTAAATTATCTTTATTAGAAATGTATATAATTTCTGTTGTATTTATATAAAAACCGCCTTTGATATTTTCAATTCTGACAAATGCAATATCTCCTTTTTCAAGATATGATGAACTTTTCAAAGTAGAACCAAATGGACCGCTTACAACATAATTTTCTTTCAAATAAAAATGTTTCTTCGACCTAATAAAATTATCTGTTGATATTGCAATTTTGGAAAAAAATTCTGCGTCGATTCTATTTTCATTTTCAATTTCAGACAACAAAATTTCTGTACATTCGAGCTCCTCCGACAAATTTTTATATTTCACTTCATCAAAGGAGCTTGAATCAAAAAAACTTAAATTTTCTTTCTTGGCAAATTCAATGAAAGCTTCCGCAATGCCGTCGTGAGTAAAGCCATCGTGGTTGAATAAATCGTGGTCAACAATTAAGTGTTTATGTTTGTCGAGCAGAAATTTTCCGTCGTCACAGAGCAAATAAATTTTGTCGCCGGAATTATCTTTGGAAGGTTTCTGCATAGTAGCAAAGAAAATCGGATAATCATCTCTGCGCGGGCAAAGTTTATCGTCCCACTTTTGAACGAAGAGTACGGAAGTTTTAGTGCCGGTGTGAGGCTTGAAAACATTTCCGTGAAGACCGACGACAGCTAAAATTCTGCAACGTTCAGCGATAAAGTCACGAATATATTTATCACTGGAATTGTTAAAGCGACCTTGAGGAAGGATAATAGCCATACGACCGCCGGGCTTGAGGAATTGCAGATTACGTTCAATGAAAAGAATATCGCGCCCGACTTTGGATTGATACTTGCCTTTAGAATTTTTACCGAGTTCATATTTGGCGATAATGCGGCTTTCCTTGATGTCACCTGCGAAGGGCGGATTAGCCATAACAATATCAAAGTTGAAGTCACGATTACTTTTTTGGTTGCCGCGCAGGTTACGCAGATTTTTCCAGCCATCGTTATAAATATCAAGCCAGTCTTGGTCAATAATTTCTTCCCAACGTTCATAATCAAGGGTGTTAAGGTGCAGGACATTAGTTTTACCGTCACCGGCGATAAGGTTTAAAGTACGTGCGACGCGGACGGCTTTTTCATCGAAGTCGATAGCAAAAACTTTTTCGTTTACATAATCTTCACATTCAAGCGGCTTTGGTTCGGCGGTTAAAAGATGAGATTGTTTAATGCCGAGTTCAGTTAAAATATTTTTCCAGACGTAGAAAATTGTATGGACAGGGAACCCGCAAGAACCCGCTGCCGTGTCAATCATCGTTTCAGATTTTTTAGGATTCAACATTTTAACGCACATATCGATAACGTAGCGCGGCGTAAAAAATTGTCCTTTCTCGCCCTTCTGCGACTTGCTCATAAGATATTCAAAGGCGTCATCAATCACGTCAAGGTTGGAATTGAAAAGCTTAACGTTTTGAAGTGACGAAATACAAATAGCCAAATGTGAAGGAGTAAGTTTAATTTTATCGTCTTTAGAAAAAACGCCTTGCCATTTCTTTTTGGCGCGGTTGAAAAGATTTTGAATAACTTCCTTTAAATCTGCGTCAGTGTCTCCGTAATTTCTAAATTCCAAGTAGCGGGATTTATCGCGTCCGCTCATCATTTCATCATAAAGTTTTGTATAAATCAGCTTGAAAACTTCCTCGAACACGTCGACACCTGCATTGGCTAAAACTTCATCTTCCATTTCTTCGATAAGGTCGGCTAAAGTTTTGCGCTCGGTAATGAGTTTGTCTTTGGCGATAAGGTCATCAATAGTCCAATGTTCTTGAAGAATATCTTTGAGTTTTTGCCAACGGCGCGGAATGTCGGGAATATCTTCAAAATAATTTGGTTCTTTACGGTGATAGAAGGAAATTTTTTCGCCGTTCGTCCAAACGCCCATAGTTGCGCCGGTTGCGTTGCAATAAGATTTCAGTTGTTCCTTGCCTTCCAAAAGTTTGGGCTTTTTAACTTCGACGATAATATATTCAACGGTCGGACGATTTTCCTCAACAATTACAATATCAGCGCGTTTTTTTTCGCGACCAAAAGTAATTTCGTGTTCAAGTTTAATCTGCGCGGGATTGTAGCCGTAAACTTTGCAAAGGCGATAGATAAAAAGTTGTCGGACAGCTTCTTCCGGCGTAAGTTTAATTTCTTTATTGCGGACAGCGCATTTAATGTAAGGAGATTCTTTTTCTTTTACAGTTTTGGTATAAATTTTTTCTTCGACGAAATTAATTTCTTCCTGCGTGAAGATAGATTTTTTATGACTTGAGTTAGCGAATAGATTTTCAAGCGAATACAAACAAATTTCACTTCCTTAAAAAAACTTTTATTTTAATCGTCGTTGACATAAACGGTTTTTTGATTCGTGAAAATTACAAAGCCAGGTTTCGCGCCGGAAGGTTTTTTAACAAATTTGCAAAGCGTGTAATCAACGGGAACTTTTGATGAACCTGCAGCCTTAGAAAATTTTACGGCAAGTCGCGCCGCATAAAGCAAAGTTTCATCGCTCGGAAAAATTCCGTTGCAACGTATAATCACGTGCGAACCTGTAATTTCTTTCGTGTGCAACCAAATATCATTCGGCTCGGCAATTTTGAAAGTTAATCTGTCATTTTGCGAATTATTTTTCCCAATTAAAATTTCCGTCCCGTCAGGCGCAAAAAATTTAAACGGTTCAGATTTTTTACTTGACGCAGTTTTTTTACGAATTTCCTTTAAATAGCCGCCGTTCATCAATTCTGCGCGGATTTCGTCAATCTCGGCAAGAGTTTCACTCGACGCTAAAGAATGTTCGACACTCTCAAGATATAAAATTTCTGCGCGACATTTATCAATTTGTTCCAAAATATGATGTGCGGAACGTTTAAGCTTGTCATATTTTTTATAAAAAGTTTGAACATTGGCATTGATTGTAATTTTTTTGTCGAGAGGAATTTTAATTTCTTCGCCAATTTCGCTGTAAATATTTTGAACTGTAATAAAATCGTCGGCATGGTCTTGAAATTGATAGCGATAAGTTGAAAGATTATCAGCAAAAATTCTCCAATCATCGGCATTTTCAGCGGCGGCAAGTTCATTTTCAAGGACAGAAATTTTATTTGTAGCGCGTCGAAATTCATTTTTGACAAGTTTTAAAAATTTTTCTTTATCAGGCGGAGTATAACTTCCTGCGATTTCGTCGGCAACTTCAAGCATTTCAGAAATTGTTTCAAAAATTTTTACTTGACCTTGCGAAAAATAATTCAACGTAACGGCAGAAACAGCCAAAATTTTACCCGCGTCCTCAACTAAGCAAGGCGCGGGATTTTTAGCGGCGTCACGAATTTTTTCCAAAGAATTTTTTAGATTTACAAAATTATTTTCGTCGAGAGAATCAATTTTCGCATCGCAGGAAAGATTAGCGGCAAAAATTACTTGCTTAATAGTCTGCGGACCAAAACCTTGACAAACATTCATAACGGCTTTATCAATTCGTGCGGTCGAATCAGATTTAATTTTTTCTATAATCTCTGAAATATTTTCCGAAAAAATATCAAGCTTATTCTGCGTGGGAGGAAGTTGATAAATCTGATTAGGCAGGACGGTGCGGACACGGCTTGAATTTGTACCGATTTTTTTAAGCGCGTCGATAATTTTTTCATCACAAACTAAAATAATGTTACTGTATTTACCGATAAGTTCAACTGAAAGCGTGACGGTAATAATTTTTCCGCCTGCGCCGATAGTGTCAACGTCAATGAAAATAATTCGGTCAAGTTCATGTTGACGAATATCGACGACGCGCCCGTTTTCAAGATTTTTTCTTAGCACCATACAAAAAGTAGGAGGTTCGGGCAAATTTTCCAAAGAATTTTTTGCGACATAAATTGCAGGACTTTGCGGAGCGACGGAAATTTTCAATTTGTAAGTTTCGCCCGGCTGTCTAATTGTAAAAGTAAAATTAACTTTATTATGTTGAGTAATTTTGTCAATGCGCCCGCCGACAAGCAAATTTTTAAGTTCCGCAGTCAACGGACGCATGGAAAAACCATCTAAATTCATAAAAATTCCTCATTTTTTTAGTGAAGAGTTAAAAGTAAAGAGTGAACAGCGAAAAGTACTCCTTACTCTTAACTATTTACTATTCACTATTCACTAAAATTATTTTCTACCAAGTTGAAGACGCATAATTTGTTGAACAAGTTCAATAGCACCGCGCCCAATACCTGTTTCACGCGCAATTTCTTCAACAGTCATACCGGCAAGCAACATACTTTTAATAATTGCAGTTTCGTTAGCTTGAGCCTGCGCGGCAGTTTGAGCAGTTTGAGGATTAGCAGAAGGTTGTGGAGTTTTACGCGGCGGCGAATAAGTACCGGCGGGATTTTGAGCAGAAGGCGTAGTTTGTGCGGGACGATTATCATTAACACGGCTGATAGCGTCAAGTGCGGCGCGTCTGACATCGGTTGATTGAGCGGTTGAAATTCCCGTCTGAATAGGTTTATTAGTTGGAGCTGGTGTAGACGCGGGACTGCCGCCTTTCATCGCAGATAATCTTTCCGCCAAAAGTCTTGAACGTCTTTCGAGTGAACTCAAATTTGAAGGCGACTGCGTGGAATTAGCGGCAGGATTACCGCCGACTTGTACAGGCGGAGAATTTACCATACGAACTTGGCGATTAGTTTTTTGTGTAAGTCGTACAGAATTTTGGTCGGGCTGTGGTACAGGTTGACGGACGCCCGCGCCCATAGATTGTGCCAAAACTTTTGCAAATTCTTCTGACGTTTCGGGAGCTTGAACCATTTGTGCGGCGGCTTGTGCTTGCGGAGTTTTTAACATTATCGACGGCACGAGGTTACTTTGACGCGGATTGAGAGGTTGCGGCGGCATTTGTTGACGCGCCATAGCTTGTTGAAGTGCGGGTTGTGCCTGCATCATGGAGTTAAGCAACGGCGGCGGTACCATTTGAGGCATTGCTTGCATTGGCATACTGATTGCCGCGTTGAGTTTACGTTCGACTAAATCCATTTGTTGTTGCATAACGTTTACGTCGTCAACTGCTTCATCTAATCGCGCTAAGAGATCACGAATTTCCGTTGATTGCCCTTCACTTTTTTTGAGGAGTTTTTTAAGTTCGGAGACGCGCCCTTCAAGTTGTGTACGGTTTCTTTCAGAATGATCCAAAAGGTTTTCCAAATTCGACGCCTGCTCCTGCATACGCCCAATAATTTCGTTAGCGGTATTCTCCAAATCTTTTTTAAACTTATTGGTTGAATCCTCAATATCTTGCTGATCGAGTTCGCTATTCTGACGCCTTCTTGAATTTAGCCAGACAATAAAAATAATTCCTGCGCCGACAGCTATCAGCACAATCATCAATTCGGTAATCAATTACTTCACCTTTGCTTTGAAATTCAGATAAATTTAATGAAGTATATCAAAAAAGAAAAATTTTTACAATAGCAATTAAAAAGTCGCCGCTGTTTATCTTACGGCGACAAAGTATTTTAAAATTTTACGAAACATTTCAGATAGAAAAATCCAACAGACGTCCTCTTTTAGGATCGACAGCAAAAGATTCTTCCTCATCATCTTCTTGACGTTGAGACGCGCGATAGTAATAACCGTTACGACTTCTGCGGTCGGGATCATCTTGAATCGTGCCGCCTTCAGAATCATCTTTATTACGAACCTGCGACTGTTTAAGCTCATCATCTTTCTTTTGACGACCGGTCTCAATATCCTGTTGTAAAGCTATAGCGTTATTCAAATTTTGGTGTACCTGACTGACATTGCTTGAATTTGCAAAAGTCATCTGTACTCCGACAGGTGCAAAATCTGACATATAAAAACACCTCCAATTTTTAGAAAGGTCCTAAAGCAACTTCGCCGTTTGAATCAAGGTACATCGTGCAGTGTTTATAAACTTCTTGAACATTTTTAACCATGCTATTTATGGAAAGACGAACACCCGGAAAAATCGTATCGTCTACACGAACTTTACCATGTTTCATTTCGGCTAATTTTTCTTCAAGTTCCTTAATCTTTTTCTCATCACGTTTAAGTTGTCCGGCAATAGGGAATTGTGAACGCGTCAAGGAATTAATCTGATCTACGCGACTTTGCGGCAAAGTATTAATATCAATTTTTGCAAGGGTATTCAGCGTTTGCGTAATATGAAGAAGTTTTTTCTTGCCTTCTTTATAATTCTTGCAAACTTCGTGATATTCTTTTTGAAGATTAGGATCAACACCTACGGCAACGCGAGTAACTACGTGAGCACTATTACCTATATACCGCGCAGAAACTTCTTCACCGGCAGTAGCAATTCCGCCCGTCAGTTGTCCCTGTTTACCTTCAAGAGTAATTCGTTTACCTGCGCGTAATGTTGAGTGCAAGGCAAACTTCATAATCGTAATATCTCCGCCGGCTTCAATGACAGCATTTTCAACAAAAGAGATTGTTACATTCTCTTGTGCTTGAATTTTACCGCGTTCGGCACCCGTCAAGCCGCCGCCTACAACGATATTTCGTCCTGTGACTTCCGCGCCGTTAATACTTCCTTTAATTTCAATGTCGCCCGTTGCCTTTACGGAAAAGCCCTGATTAACGTCTCCCGCAATCGTAACAGTTCCGTCAAAGTCAATGTTACCTGTACCGACGCCTACCGAACTTTGAATTTCTAAGCGCGGGTCAACGCTGATTTTATTTCCCGTGTCGACAATCTGTCCGTTAATCGTTGCTACAAGTTGATTTTCGCCGATGATTTTTGTATTTTTACCGGCGGGCATAGGAATAGGACGCCCATTTTGTGCGGGAACAATTTCACCAAAAATATTTTTTCCGGGTTTGCCTTTAGTCTGCGGTATCCTAATTGCTAAAGTTTCATTAGCCTTGACGAGGACGAATAAGTTCATATCCTTATAATTGACACGGTCGTATTCGTCGACAACGGGACGCCCTTTTGTGCTTAAGTCGAATTTCCTGTCAATGTAAGCATTGTCACCGGTAACGGGCGATTGACCGATAGCGGCAACAAAAGGTTTCATCCGCGTATAATTCCTGCGAATTTCATCTTCATCAATGCCGACAGTAATTTTCATTGACTTAAGTGTTTCGAGAATCATTTCAAACGTAGGGATTTTTGTGCCGTGTTTCGTATCGTATCTGACAGTAGCCTTCATCTTATCGCGGCTTACATCGACGATGATTTTGGCGTAAGTCTCCGAAACGTCGTCCATTCCCGCCATAGACGCTTCGGCATATTCAGTACCGACTTTTTCGAGCTGTTCCGCACTGACAGCGACGGGATCGGCAATTTTTTGAGCATTACCCGATGCCTCGCGAACTGTTCTTGACAAAGTTGCCACATCGTAATTTGGTACGCCGCTTTCTCGTAAGATTTGGCGCATATCCGAAAGCTCAAAAAGGAGAGAATCCGCCGTGTTGGGGTATATCGTCAAATATACGCCGTCTTCTTTAAATTCAAATAAATATCCTGCGTCTTTACCTCCTAATTTAGGATAATCGTTTTTATCCCCCACTTTGCGTCCCACCTTTCCTTTAGATTTTATCGTTAAAATTTATCGAAAAATTTATTTGTCTATCAAACTAAATTTTCCTTTGAACGCGCCAAATATCCGCGCATTCTAAAAATTGCCTTTGTATGAAGTTGGGAAATTCTTGCCTCACTAAGTTTAAGAATCAAGCTGATTTCTTTTAGCGTCAATTCTTCGTAATAATAAAGAGAGACGACAATTCTTTCTTTTTCCGGCAAAAGATCTATGGCTCGTGCAAGGGTATCCTTCAACTCCAAAAATTCCGCCGTACTTGAAGGATTAGCGTCAACAGCTTCCGGCGTATCGGCTTTTATATATTCTTCTAGCGGAATTACGGTTGCCGCGTTACATTGACTTACCAGCACTTGAAGTTCATCTACAGAAATTCCCAATGCCGCTGCAAGTTCTTTATCGGTCGCGCTCCTGCCGAGTTCCGTTTCAAGTTTGTAAACCGCTTGTTCATAGCGTCTAATTTTTTGACGCATTGTAACGGGTATCCAATCTTTTGAGCGCAGATAGTCCAGCATTGCACCGCGTATTCTTACTCCTGCGTAAGTTTCAAATTTTACGTTACGATCTATATCAAATCTGTCTATTGCGTCAAGGAGTCCGAAAAATCCGCTACTTAAAAGGTCGTCTCTATCCAAATGCGGCGGCAGACTTACGGCAAGCCTCCCGCAGACGATTTTTACCAACGGCAGATATATTTCCGCCAATCTGTTTCTTACTGCTACTGTTTTATTTACTTTATATTGTCTCCAAAGTTCTGTCACATCAATATTTTTTCCGTTGCTTTCCATAGTCGTCACCACCTTTTAGTTGTTAGTTAGTAGATCGTTAGATCATTAGTAAATTGCTAGTGATCTAATGATCTCTTAACTAAGTTGCCAGCTTGTAGATCGTTAGATCATTAGTAACTAGCGATCTAATGATCTATTTACTATTCACTAATTTACGCTTTCGGTAATTCGTTAGCATTAATAGGCTTAAAGCCTTCCTGTTTATTTTCGGGAGCTTTATTCTCTTCTTTAGAATCAGTTTGCGCATCATCGGCAACTTTTCCCGAAATAAATTCTTTATGTTTTTTTTCGTAATACCAATCAAATATCATGAGGATGAAATAACTAGCCGCGCCTGTCATAAAAAAAGCATAAAAAGTCCGCGTCAACAAAGTAGTTGTCCGAACAACGCCGCTAGTCATACCCGCGACAAAAACTATTATTACTGAAACGGCACTCACTATAAACGCCGCAAACATTATCGTTGCATTAGTCAAGGTTATCACCTTCAGTTATTAGCTTTTAGGTGTTAGCTTTTAGGTGTTGAATTTTTCCAAAAAGCTAATCCCTAAAAGCTATCCTAAATTTCTTTTTCGCCGCGATCAATGGTTTTAACTTTGTAAGCACCCGTGTTGAGATCGATTTGGACAGTACGCCCATAATTGCCGCCGGTATCTTCCGCAATAACCTTTATTCCGTTACGTCGCAAAATGCTTTTCACCGCTTCGGCATTACGTGTACCGACACGCATAATATCAGTTGCATTGGCAAAGGCGAACATCTGCGCGCCGCCCGCCAATTTAGCTACAAGGCGGCTTTTCGACGCTCCCAACGCCATAACATCACTAAGCATCAGCGGTATACCTGTATCAGCAAACTTCGCGGGATTATCGCTTGCTCTTGCCTGCGTACTGTCTGGCAACATAATATGAAGTAAGCCGCCGACTTTCTTTTGAGGGTCGTACAGGGATACGCCGATACAAGACCCCAACCCGTAGCTTATAAGAGTGGACGGGCTACGACCGACCTTGTAGTCAGCCATGCCGACTTTTATAAGGTCCGCCATAACTATTCAACTCCCACTGCCTTAATCAAAGTGCCGAGTGAACCGGGATCTGGTACTAAGAAAAAGTGTCCGTTAATTCCGTCGTCCTCCGCTAAAAATTCTGTTTCGATTACCATTGCTTGATCTCCCATTTGACCAAGCTGTACCAAGACGATATTTAAAATTGCGCCCGCCATATCCATTGCCAACGCGGGAATTGACGGCAACATTGAGATGTGTGTGAAGTTAAAGAAGGCGTTTAAGTACGCGCCGGAAAGGATATTTCCAATTTCCATAAGCGCAGATTCGTCCATAAAGTCCAACTTTTGCGTCGTACCGTGTTCTCTGCCCATCAGTGTATCGACGAGATAAAATGCACTTTTCTGCGGCATAAGAAAGAGAATATTGCCCGGTGCTTTACCGTAAACGCGCAGGAACACACCTACAACAATAGTATCGGGACCGCCTACAAGGTCGGGTACGCTTTCAATCGGAACCAGTGCAACTTTCGGTACATTCATATCAATGCGCTTATTGATAATCTGCGAAAGAGCCGTTGCCGAATTGCCCGCGCCAACGTTGCCAATTTCCCTGAGTGCGTCCATTTGTATAGGCGTCAAGTCAAATTCATCAATCATATAAATAGACCTCCTGTCTACAGGCGGGTCACTTACACCGGCAACCCTACAATTTCCTCTAAGTTCAGCATAATGACAAGACGCCCGTCCATATTCCCTATGCCGCTTACAAATTTTCCAATATCCTTTTCGCTGATAGCTTTTTTAGTATCAACCAATTTTGTCGTGATAGTTAAAACTTCCGTCACGGCGTCAACGAGCATTCCTACGGGCAAATCGCCGACTTTTACCGTAACGATTCTGGTTTTGTCCGTGTAAGGAGTTTGCTCAAGACCGAGACGCTTTTTCAAGTCGATAACAGGCAAAACGCTTCCGCGCAGATTGATAACGCCCTTAATGTAGTTGGCGGAAAAAGGTACGCGCGTAATGTCTACCAAATTACGAATTTCCTGTACCTGAAAAATATTTACTCCATACTCTTCGTCGCGCAATTTGAAGGCAACGACTTGTATACCGGCATCCATAGATTGATCATCGCTATGATCATTAGCAACTTTATCTTTTGCCATAAAACTTTAAGCCCCCTTTTAGGGAATAGGGAATAGGGAATAGGGATTTTGCTTAGCCCTTAGCCCTTAGACCTCAGCCCTTAATAATTAGTTCAACATCGTAGCAACGTCGAGAATCAGCGCAATACGTCCGTCACCAAGTACCGTTGCGCCCGAGAACATTTTCAGACCCATAAACAAATTGCCCAGCGTCTTTATAACGATTTCCTGTTGCCCAATCAGCTTGTCTACAACAATACCTGCTTTTGATTCGCCGGCGTGTACGACGACTACAAAGAGTTCTTCAGAGTCTTTAACGTGCGGCACAAACAATGTCTGTTCCATACGAATTATAGGAATAATTTCACCGCGCAGGACAATTACTTCGTGATTTTGAACCGTTTTAATTTCATCCGGCTGAATATTAATCGTGCTGTCGATTGAGCCGAGCGGTACTGCGTAAACTTCTTCTTGAACTTTGACGAGCATTGCTTGAATAATTGCCAAAGTCAACGGCAATTTAATTTTGAAAACTGAACCTTCATTTACATGCGTTTCAACGTCGACGTGACCGCTTAACGATTCAATTTTACTGCGCACAACGTCCATACCGACGCCGCGCCCTGAAATATCACTAATCTTTTCAGCTGTCGAGAAACCGGGCAAGAAAATAATTCTAACCGCATCCGCGTCGTCCATGCGTTCAACTTCGTCCTGTGTGAACAGTCCCTTTTCAACAGCCTTGCGACGAATTACATCAGCGTCAATACCTTTACCGTCGTCAGTAACCATTATGACAACGTTGTTACCTTCGTGACGCGCTATCAGCTTAACTTCACCAACACGTGGCTTGCCTTTCTTAACGCGATCTTCCGGCATTTCTACACCGTGATCCAACGAATTTCTAAGCAAGTGCATGATAGGATCGCCGATTTCGTCAATAACGGTACGGTCAAGCTCTGTCTCTTCACCTTCGATAGTCAAGTTAATTTCTTTGTTGAGTTCCTTAGTAACGTCGCGAACCATACGCGGAAAACGGTTAAATACTTGACTGACAGGAACCATTCTGACTTTCATAACGATGTTTTGAAGGTCGGTGGTAACTCTGTCCATCTGCTCAAGAGTTTCAGTAAGTTCGGAAAGTCTGTGAGTTTGTCCAATCTGTTCAAGACGAACTTTGTTTACAACGAGTTCTCCCATCAAGTTCATCAGCGTATCAAGTTTATCAATGTCGACGCGGACAGACTGACTTGCATGCGCTTTCTTGGATGCACCGGCACCACCGGATTGAACTGGAGGAGGTGCAGATTTCGATGTAACTGGTGCTTTATTGACTACAGGCGCAGGGGAATTTGCGGCAGCTGAAGATGTTACGGGAGGAGGTGGAGGAGCTACAGGTTTTTCCAACTTAACTTCAGGTGCAGGTTCAGGTTTAGCATTTAAATCAATAATTTCAGTCTCCGCCTTTTCAATTTCAGAAATGTTCATAACGGCTTCTTTAATCGCCGCTTCTTCTGCGGGAGAAACCAACAGAACTTCAAAACTACGTTCAAATTTTTCTTGCTCTAAATCTTCGGCGGGCGGGATAGTCTTAATAACTTCGCCAACTTCGTCGAGTGCGTTCATAACCATGTAAGACCGCGCAGATTTCAGCAAGCAAGTTTCCGCCAAAGTTACGGTTAAATGAATACCGCGAAGACCGCTACTGGTTGCCTCTTGGATAACGGATTTTTCGGATTCCGTCAAGTCAAAAGATTTTGCGACAGATTTAGCGGCGGGAGCAGGTGAAGGTGCGGACGTAGCAGGTGCAGGCGCAGGAGCTGATGCGGCGGCATCTGCGGCGGGAGCGGCTTTACCGCTTAAGATTGCTGACAACTTCGATACAAGTGCCGATACGTCGATTAAATCTTCGGATTCACCGTTACCGACGTTATCAATCATCTGTTCGAGGGAGTCAACGCATTTGAAAAGCGTGTCGATAATGTCTTCGCTGACTTTGAGCTGTTCTTTGCGGAGCATATCGAGTACGTCTTCCATTTCGTGAGTAAGTTCAGCGATTTTGGTATAGCCCATTGTCGCTGACATACCCTTCAAAGTATGGGCGTTTCGGAAAATCTCATTGAGTACGGATAAATCTTCGGCGTTATCTTCAAGACCAAGAAGACCGTCGTTCAGAGACTGCAAATGTTCGTGCGATTCGTCCAGAAACATCTCCATATATTGATTAGTTTCCATTCAAATACCGTTACTGAAAAACTTTTTAAAAGTATAAATTTTTATGTTGCACGCTTGCATTATTTTCTACAAATTTGCGTTTCTGCGCGGAAATTTTTTGTAAACCGTATGTCTAAAAATAAGAACTAATTAGATTATACGGTGTTTGTTAGATAAGTCAACATAAAAATTTATCAGTAACGGATTTCACCTCCTTACAAGTCGAATAATTTATATAATTGTAGCCCATTCAAAATTAACGTTTAACAGCCTCAACGATAGCTTCAGCAATTTTATTAAGAGGGCATATTTCGTCAGCAAGTCCCGCGTCGACAACTGCTTTAGGCATACCGTAAACGACGCAACTTTTTTCATCCTGCGCTATGGAATAACCGCCGTTAGCTTTAATTTTTTTCATACCCTCGCAACCGTCAGCACCCATACCCGTCATAATCACGGACACTAAGTCATTACCGAATTGCGCAACCGAATCAAACATAACATTAACTGCGGGGCGATGATTTCCTACAGGAGGTTCTTGACTAAGTAAAATTTTCTTGCCGCCACCTGCAACGTTAGCAACCCTTAAATGATAATTTCCCGGTGCTATGTAAACTTGACCTGCGCGGATAATTTCTTCGTGCTCGGCTTCCTTAACTGCAATTTCGCTGATTGAATCAAGACGATCTGCAAGAGATTTTGTGAAACCCGCAGGCATATGTTGAACAATCACAACGCCGCAGGGAAGATTGGCAGGTAAGCGCGTTACGACAGATTGAAGGGCTTGAGGTCCTCCAGTCGAAGTTCCTATGGCAACCAATTTTTTTCCGCTGACACTTGGAGCATAAACAGGCTTGGGAACATTTGCGGCAGGAATTTTAACAATCTCCGGCTTTTGTCCCGGTACATAACCTGAACGCCGTTTAACTTCAATTCTGCGCATAACCGGCGGGTCGGGCTTTTTCGGCTTAGGTGTATATACAATGGGCTTTGAATCTGCTAATGGACGAGTTTTAAAAACGTGTGCCTGTGCCGCGTCTCGACATTTCCTTAGAATTTCATCTTCTATCGTGTCGATTTTTGAAATTGGTCCGCCTGCTTTACCGACAAAATCAACTGCGCCCAATGCAAGTGCGCGTATTGTGGCGTCCGAACCTTCTTGCGTCATACTGCTTACCATTACGACCGGCAACGGATTATTGTCCATAATTATTGCCAGCGCGTCGAGTCCGTTCATTACCGGCATCAACACATCTAAAGTCAGCAAGTCCGGCTTAAGTTTTTTAACCTTATCAACAGTATCTTTCCCATTGATTGCTGTGCCTATTACTTGAAAGTCACTTTGTTTGGCAAATAAATCTGAAAGTACTTTCCGCATAAACGCCGAATCGTCAGCAATCAATACACGAATCATTAGCGTCACTCCTCTTTTTCGCAACCTTATGTTAAAGACTGCTCAAAAAATTTCCTTGTAACTTTTCAATGCTCTATGCGTTTTACCGAATTTAAATCAATTAAATATTCGCCCGACTTAGCAAAGTTCCTTCATATTGTGAAAAATTTTAGGAAACAAAATATCGGTAATGTCTAAAGAAATTTTTCCATTTAAATTGAGGGGGCTTGAAAAAGCCGGTCGTTTATGATAAATTAAATAAAAATTTGATTTGGTATTGAGAAATTTTTTGAAGGATAGGAGATGCAAAAGTTATGAAAAGTAAGTGCGGGTACGCCTTCCACAAGGGGGGGGGGTAGGTCTCTCTAATTTATCATACAAATATTTAACCGTCATTTCAAAAGTTGATTTTGATTTGGCGGTTTTTTCGTGCGCAAATTTAAGGGGTGAAATGATTGGATAAAAATTTTGAAATGGTTCTGCAGAAATTTGAAAGTTTAAAAGACGAACGCACGCGTTAAGACTTGTGAAAAAATTAAAAGTCACGGTTGGCCTGTAATTATGTTGGGCGCGGCACACAATGCAAAGCGTTTTAGCAATGAACTTTCAAGATTCGGCGTTGAAGTGGACGGTTACGCGGTCGATGAAAAATATTTTCAACCTAACAAGAAATTTCTCGGCAAGCCCGTTTACAATTTTGAGGAACTTTCAAAGCAACACGACAAATACGTTTTTGTTTTAGGAACAACTGATGAAGAGCGTGCCATTAAATTTTTTAAAGACAAAAAGATTATTAGATACGTTTTAACGTGGGAATTAGCGACGATTGATTATGAATATATTTCTGCACGGCGTTATGAGTTTGCTGATACTTTTGAAATACTGAGCGACGATTTATCAAGGCAAACAATGATTGCCTACCTTAAGGCAAAAATCACGGGCAATCCTTCATACAATTTCCCTGTATACGATCCGAATCAATATTTTAATGAATTGACTTCAACCCTGAACGGGGGGGGGTACGTGGATTGCGGCGCGTACAACGGTGACACTGTAGAAAAATTCATAAATTGGAGCGGCGGTAATTATACAAAAGTTTTTGCCATTGAAGCCGATAAAAATAATTTTGATGCACTTGAAAAATTTGTGCGTGAAAAAAATTATCGCGATGTTTCAACTTTAAACTGCGGCGTATGGAATGAAAGGACAAAAATAACTTTCAGCAGTGATAACGAAACAAGCTCCTCCGTATCAGATGAAGGAAACGTTACGATTGATGCTGAAAAAATTGACGATATTGTCGGCGATACGAAGATTGGATTTATAAAAATGGACATTGAAGGTAGCGAATTGAACGCTCTGCGCGGTGCAACGGAAACTATTAAACGAGATAAACCTATGCTGGCAATTTGCGCATATCATAAGGCGGAAGATTTAATTACAATTCCGCAGTTTATAAAAAGTCTCCATGCCGATTACAAACTTTATCTCCGCAAGCATACATGCATAGCGGAAACAGAGCTGGTTTTATACGCAATTTCTTAATTGGAGGTGTGATATTGAATAGAAAAAAATTATTATTGCTTAACGGAAGTCATGCAGAAATTCCAATGATTGTTGAGGCTAAAAAATTTGGGTGGCATGTCACGACAACAGGTAATGACAGGGTTGGAATTGGACATCCATACGCAGACGAAAATATTTTTGGAGATTATTCCGATTGCGAGTTTGTTTACGATTTGGCAAAAAGTTTGAGAGTCGACGCAATTATTTCAAGCTGTAATGATTTTGCATACATATCGACGGCTTATGCCTGCGAAAAACTTAATCTGCGTGGACACGATTCATATGAAAACGCTTGCATTATTCACAATAAAAAAAATTTCCGTGACGTTATGAAGATTTTGGATTTGCCCACGCCAAAATTTTTAGTGTGTAATTTGGTCGATGAACTGCCCGTTGCCTGCGAAAAAATAAAATTTCCGTTAATAGTCAAGCCTACAGATTTAACGGGCGGTAAAGGAGTCAGCGTCTGTAAAAATTTATCCGAACTTGAAACGGCATTTAAGACTGCCCAAAAAGTCACACGCAAAACTTCAATATTGTTGGAAGAATTTATTGATGGCAGTAATCACGCCGCCAATTTTTTTATACAGGATCAAAAAGTTTTACGTGCTTTTTTCGACGACGAGCAATACTATAGAAATAAATATCTTGTATCGGGTGCCAGTTCACCGTCAAGTTTACGCCAATTCACTATGGCTGAAGTTATTTTATATGTTGAAAAAATTGCGAAATATTTAAAACTTGTCGACGGAATTTTTCATGTTCAATTTATGGTGACAAGTGACGGCACGCCGATTTTAATTGATCCTTGCCGCCGTGCTCCCGGCGATCTTTATGTGAGATTGGTTGAACATTCAAGCGGGTTTAATTGTGCTAAAGAAATTATTTTGTCTGAATCGGGATTAAAAGTTGAAATTGGCAATCAGCTGACACACAGATTTATTGCACGTGAGTGTATAATGGCGAATCGTTGTGGAATTATTGATGACATTTTCATTGATTCAAAACTTGAAAATAAAATAATTTGCAAAATGATATGGGCGAAATCTGGAGACGAAGTAGAAAATTTTTTGACGTATAAGGCGGGAATTTTATTCTTGGAATTTGATAATTTTAGTGATATGAACAATACTTTAAAAAATTTTAATAACCTTGTAAGAATTGATTTTAAATGAATCGAGGTTAAGCCATGAACCAAAAAGGAGAAATTTGCATAGGAATGGCAGGCGCAGGCAGAGCAACGGAATTGCATATGAACGCTTTAAAAAGATTCGGCGGTCTGCGAATTTGCAATAAACATATAATTGCCAGACGCAGTGAACAAGTAAACGCCGCTAAGGTTAAATACGGGTTTCAGCGTGCTTCGACTAATTTTGAAAATTTACTGAACGATCCTGAAATTGATGTTATAGATATTTGTACGCCTCCGTATTTGCACGAAAAGATGATAATTGATGCGCTTAAGGCTGACAAACATGTAATTTGTGAAAAGCCTTTAAGCGGCTATTTTGGGGTAGAGGGTGAAAATGAAAATATCGGCAACACACTTAGTAAAAGTATAATGTTTGACGAGTTAATGAAGTCGTTAGAAAAAATTCGTAACGCTGTTGAATATTCCTCAAAAAAATTTATGTATGCTGAAAATTTTATCTACGCTCCAGCTGTGCGGAAAGCCGCTGAGATTCTTGAAAAAAAGAAGTCGAAGATATTATTTGCTAAAGGCGAAGAAAGTTTGAAAGGCTCAAGTTCACGCGTTGCTGGGGAATGGAATAAAACAGGCGGCGGGACATTCTTGCGAACGGGCGCACATCCTCTTTCAGCCATTCTTTGGCTTAAACAGATTGAAGCTAAAGTACGCGGAGAAAAAATTTTCGTTGAGAGCGTTTTAGGAGATACTTCACGAATGACACCACAATTAAACGAACGCGAACACAGACATATTGCGGCGCGTCCTACAGATGTTGAAGATTTTGGTTTATCTGTGCTGACATTTTCCGATAAAACGAAAGCTGTAATAATGGCAACTGATACGTTACTTGGTGGAAGTAAAAATTATGTTCAACTGTATTGTAATGATGCCGTCATAAATTGCAGATTGACAATGAGTGATTTAATGGAGACATATTTTCTTGACGAAGAAGGAATAGGCAATCTTTATTTGTCTGAAATGTTGCCTTCAAATTTAGGTTGGAATAAAGTTGCACTTGATGATGAAGTTATTCGCGGCTATGCTGATGAAATGAAAGACTTTATGGAATGTATTTATTTTGACAGGGAACCGCAGTCAGGATTTAATATCGCTTACGAAACGATAAAAATTATTTATGCAACATATAAATCAGCTGAAATCGGACATAGTGTTTGTGTTTAAAAACTTTTTTTAATTTTATCAAGTGGGGTTTACAACGCCCCTCTATTTTTTTCTCGAAATATCCGCTTATTTTCGTAAAAATTTAAAGCAATTTGTGCTATAATATCTGCAACAAAAATTCTAACTTCTGAAGGAGTTTTAAACAGTAACCCAAAACATTGACAAAAATATACATGGTGTCTAAAATGTACCTATCAGCGAGAACCAAGCTGAATAAAAAAGTTTTAATACCGATGGCTCGCCGGGAATTCACGACTGTGGAGTGTTACAGCAAACGTTAGTAGGTAAGCCGAGAACGGACACGAGGAAACAGTAAGACAGAATCGCGAGGTCTGTCCGATTCATCTTGACATAGG
>JAFZIV010000028.1 GCA_017554235.1 Selenomonadaceae bacterium | reverse complement strand
TCAAAAGTTGTTTATTGGGCAAACACATTACCGCGAAAAAGTCTTCATTATGCTACAGCTGAGGAATGTTTTTTATCGGAATTAAAATCTGCCTTAATTGCATAGCATTTTTCAAGGTGTTCAACTTATTCTTGCAATTCACCTTGCAATTCGCCATTTAAAAATTTCCAATGATAAAGCCAAAATTGATGATATTGTTCTTAAACTCAAATCTTTTCAGCGCGAGACCAATACCACTTTTATTGTTGTCAGTTCTTTCAACCGCCAAAATTACGCGGCTCAGGTTTCTTTCGAGTCTTTCAAGGAATCCGGCAATATTGAATACTCTGCCGACGTTGTTTGGGCTTTGCAACTTAACATTGTCAACGACCTTAAAGCCTGTTCTGATATTTCGGCTACTCGTAAAATGTTTGACGACGCTAAAAAACATCAGCCCAGACAAATTCAACTTAAATGTTTAAAGAACCGTCAAGGCTCTAACTATGACTGCTTTTTCCTCTATTTCTCTGCTCACGACTACTTTCAGCCTGTCGACAACTTCCAACAATCTGTCGATTATACTACTGACTTTAACACTACCGATTCTAAAAAAATTTAGGCAAAAAAAATTTGCACAATCTCTTAAAGCGTTGTACAATTAACAAAAATATAACATGTATCAATAGGAGGTAGTATATAACATGTGTCAGCAAAATTCAAGCATAAAAAAAGAAGACGTGTTAAAAATGGCGTCTTTTTTTTACTCAATGTTAGCTCTTTTAACCAATTACGCAAATTCTATGCCGGATGACGAAAAAACCGAAGAAACCGTCAAGCCGACTCAGGAACAGGAACTCAAAAACGTAACAGAGGAAACTCCACCTCAATCCAATATTACTGTTACTCCTGTTAAAAATTGCAGTCTTCGCGACCTTAAACGCATTGAACGTACTCTCAAAAATGTTCAGATTTACCCTGCCACTACCCGCGTTGAAATCAACGACCGCGCTATCAAAAAACTTTTCAGTTTCGACTATGAAACCTACAATCGCTATCGTGACGGCACTCCTTTCAATATTGTCGAAACCCTCAACCATCCCAAACACGGCAAAATTACTACTCCTTATTCTCTTATCAGTCCTTTTTCTGACCCGCTCAACGAATTTGACCGCGCCGTTCTTTCCGTCTGCACCAGTGAATATCTTGCCGGTAATCAATATACTACCGTCAACATTATTTTCCGCGCTTTAATTGGCAAAGTCGGACAAGTTTCTATCCGTCCTCGTAAACATCAAAAAGCCGCTATTCTTCACAGTATTGACAAATTAATGTCTACTGTCATCAGCTTCGACACTTCTGAATCTTTCAAACTTCTCAATTATAAAAGCTGTATTAAGTCCGTCAAATCTGCCATTCTTCCTTGTTGTCATGTCGAAGCTACTATTAACGGGCAAACTGCCGATGTTATTTTCTTCGATCGCCTTTCTCCTCTTTTTATTACTGCCAACATTAAAAATCAGATTGTTCGCTTTCCTTCCGACCTTCTTGACGTTCCCAAACAAAATAATACTTCTCGCTTGATTGCTGTTAAACTTTACGTTATGCGCAGGATTTGCGAAATTACTTCTCACAAATTATCGCCTACTCTTACTTTGGACGACATTTTTTCCAAATGTCGCATTGCTTCCTTAGCCAATCAAATTAAAGCTGATGCCAGAAATGCTATTCTTCAACTTTTTCAACACCTCAAACTTCAGCATTTTATCTCCGATTTTTCTCTTCGGAAAAAGGAACGTGGCAATGGTTTTTACGGCTTTTCTTTTTCCTACTAAAAGTCGCATTGTATCTTACTTTTTCGTTAAGTTTTCAGAAAAAGGGGCTACAAGCTAGATTTGACGGGCTATGTACATTAGTTGATTTTGCTATGTACATTGGTTGATTTTCTCCCTTTAAAAAAGTGCCTTAGATCCCTTTGCTCATCTTGCTTTTCCCGATACCCCCAAATTTCCTTAAACAATGTAAACTCTATAGACATTGTAGCGCAACGGCGGACGCTTGCGCTTGCCGCCCTTTGCCTAACGGCGGCGGCACCGCCTGCGCACTGAAAAAAAAGAAAATGTAAGTTGTAAAATTAAGTTGAAACGCTTTTTAAACGTTCTATGACGTGAACGATAACATTGGGAAAAAATCTGAAAACATTTTGATGTGTTCTATGCAAATTCTGAGTTTTGAAACAACGCTGTTGTAATACTTATCTGTGATAAGGAACGAGCTCTGCGAGGCATAAAAAATGTGCCCAATTTGGGAAGAATAATTTGTCCATAATGGGCACAAATATAGAAAAAATTTAACAGCTTGGAATTCGATTTGTTTAATTGAGAATGTTTAATTTTTCCAGCAATTAATAAAATCTTTGCAGTTCGGATTATCTCGAACAATCCAGCGTTTGAACGCGGCAAATTCCGAATTGCTTTTCAACTTATTACGAATGGTAAAAAATAAATCTTTTTTGTCTTCACCTGTTGCCTCGTTATAATCTCGAACATAGTTCTTAAATTCGCTTAACTCCGTTCTGATTTTGTGACGAAGTATTTTTGCTCCAGCCTGTTCTTGAGGAGTTTCTCCATAATAGACTCTGCGCAATAAACTGCAAGTCATTTGAATTTCAGTATCGTCAGTATAATCGATAATTTTGTCAAAATGCAATTTTTCATCTTTTCCGAAGTAACCACTTTTACGAAAAGCAATAATTTCATCGACTTCGAGTTCTGTGCAATTTAAAATCGGAGTAAACTTTTTACCTTTTATATGATTACAGTGACCGCACGACCAAAATAAATTTTCCCAGTCAAATTTTAAATCGATATTTCCACCATGAGGAATTAAATGTTCAACTTCCCATTCGGTAGCGTTTTTATTCTCGCAGATGTAGCATTTATTATAAAAAATTTCTTGCAAAGCGGCAACAACTTCGTCGGTATTGTATTTACCAGAAGATTTTATTTTTTCTTTTGCCAACGATTGTATGGCGAGTTGAGAGTTTTCGGTGACTTTTCGCTCAATTTTGACCATTTTTCCTCCGTGCCTCAATATCTTCAAATTCATTTTTGATTCTTGCGGACAAAGTACCGTTGATATTTTTAAATTCTGACCTTAACTCAGCACGACGGATTCTTTCCTCTTCGGTCGGATTAGTTTTTTCTATCAGGGATTTATATTCAGCTAATTTTTGTTCCAATTTAACAGAATAATCTTCGGAATCGAAATAAGCCTCAGCAACATTATCAATCGAATACTTTGAAAAATCATTGAATGTAACTTTTTTCTCCAAGTCGAAAATTGTTGCGTTAGATACAGAAGTTAAAATGTAAGGCGAATGAGTGCTGATAATGAATTGAACACGCGGAAAAAATTCTGTCAGGAACGGTAAAATTTTTCTTTGCAATTCAATGTGCAAATGCGTTTCAAGTTCATCAATCAAAACAATGCCTTCAAAATTATATTCACTCAAAGTTCCCTTCAACAGCCAATTTTGCTCCATACGTAACATAATTCCCGCCATAATCTGAATTACCGAAGAATATCCGTCCGAAAGTTCATTGAAACCGAAAGGCAAACGCCCAACTTGGTGAATCAAGAAATTATAATTTTTGTAATCGTATTCAAGGTGAATAGTTTCATCTTCCAGCAAAATTTTCAATGCGTTTTCAAATCTGTCGAACCAATTTTTAATGTCAATTTCAACTCTAGAATCATTTTCTTGTCTGGCATAAGCCTGTTGAGTTTTCAAATGAACCATGTATTTAACAAGATTTTGAGCTGGGTCATCAGATAAACCGTAGTTATTGGAAAGTTTAACGTTTTCTACGCCTTTTGCCAAAGAAATATTTGCTTTTCGATTTGCAGGAAAATAAGCCAGAACAAAATTACCGTCAGCAAAAATTTTTTCTAAGTCATCGGCAAAATTAAAATTGATTTTAACACCGTTATTTGCTACCTTTCGCAAAAATTTTTCGCTATTAAATATTTTCTGCGGATTTTTCTTTTGTTTCATTACAGCGGCTTTCAAACAATCTGATAAAGTTTCAAGCAGTGAAGTTTTGCCTGAACCGTTTTTACCCGTCAACAACAAATGCTGTCGTTCATTATCTGACAAAAAAATTTCAATATTTTTCAAGTGACGCAACTTTTCAATCTGAATTTTTGAAATAAAATGTTCCATAATTTTACCTCAATCCATCGGCTTAACTTTGCTTTCAATAAAATTTATTTCTTCCGCCGTCAAATTATATTTCAAGTACAATTCCGCGTCCGTCCACGCCTTTGAAAAATCTTGAACAGGAACAAAGCAAAAAGTTTTTGATGTCGCGTGCTGACTTGCTTTTGCCAAACTGTGCATAAATCTTGCAAAACGAGTATGCAAATAGTTCGCCAAATTCTCCGCAGAATTTTTATTTTCAAGATGTCCGCAACCAACTACCAAATAGGATTCTGTGCAAATTTCTTTTGGTGCTCCGACAAAAGCGTTTAAGTTATCGTCATTTAATTCTGTGCCAATGTTATTTGCATATGGAATCATAACTTTCCATTTGTCAATCCAATCTTTGCGAACTTCAATAAGTTTTCGTTCAACATAACCTTTTTGCAATCCTTTTCCAATGCAAACAACAGGATTTTTTAAATTTTCGTCGGTGGAATGAAAATTTTCATCGTTTACAAAATATCCTCTGAAACCAAAAGGTTTGGCAGGAGAAATCCAATCTTCCATAAATTCCGAAGAAATTTTTCTGACTTTGTTCAAAATCGAAATTGCTTGATTGTGTCGAATAAAAATATTTGTACCTTCAATTTTCAGCGGTCGGCGAACATCATTAACGACAGAATTTTTTTCAATCGTGACGACACGCAACAAATCTTTTGTGTTGTCAAAATTTGTATTCCGCAAAAACCAGCAAACGCCACTCCGAATATTTGTGTTCGGGAAAATATATTCAGGCGTGAGACAATCAAAAAGTTTTTCCAGATGTTTATCCTCGAGCATGTCATCACGGAACAAGTCCAAACCTTTGCCGCCTGCATACCAACGCGACGGAATTATGAAAGACATATATTGCGCTCCAAGTTTTTTTCCGGCTTCGACGAAATAATTATAAATCGGTTTTGCGCTTGCCTGTGCTCCGTTGTCCATAACTTGATAAGGCGGATTGCCGACAACTGCATCAAATTTCATTGTGCCGTTTCCTTTCTTCCAAAAATTTTTATTTTTGACGCGCCTGACAAATTTATCAGATTCATTCTTCAAGGTGTTAATCAAATCTTTGAAATAATGAGCGTTAATAGAAACTTCGCGAAATCCGCCGAGAGTTCTTTGAGTGATAGCCTTCGCCATAGGAGTTTTGCAAATGACAAAAACATTTTCAGAAACAGTTTCGTCCCAAATTTTTTGAAGTTCAGCGAGTGAAAAATTCTTTTCGTCACGCCCGACGAGTTTTTCGCGATAAATACTGTAAGTCACATACAACGGATACAATCCAGTTTTTGAATTTATCTCTAAAATTTTTGCGTTGCGATTTTGAAAAATTTTCGATTCGATATAACGCGGAGCAGGTAAAATATTTTCGTGGCTTTCGTCAAAAAAATCCCAACCGCCGAGACAATCGCTCATATGAATATTGACGACTCTGAAAGGCGTTAAAACTGTTTCTTTGTCAGGATTTTTAAAAGTCGCGAAAATCTCGGCAATTTTTTTTACGCGTTCAGTCGGCGGAAGTTCATCGGCACTTCTTGCAAGATTTCTGATTCTATGTCCCGCTCCTACAAAAATTTCCGGATCATAATATTTTATAAAATCCTTGAACTTTTCTTTCGTAACTTTTGGCGGCATAAATTCTTCCCATGACGCAGGGTCAACAATTTTGTCGTCAAGAAACATTTCAATTTTAAAATCTTCGTCGAGAGGAATATTCGCGCCGTAAATTAGCAAAGGCATCCGAATTGAAATTCCGCGCAAGACTGAAATGGCAGTGGCTTTGAGTTTATTTTTTCGCTTAATTTCTTCGAGCAAAACAATTTCTTCAGGTGTACGTTGGCGAGGATGTTTTCTTTCGGCAATTTTAATTTTTTCGTATTCCTCGTCAGTAAAACCTTGCGAATTTATTTCAATGTCTTTGATTTTCGGCTGTGCTTTTGACGTTCCGACAATTTCTTTGAGTTCGTTGAACTTCGCAATATCCAAGTCGTCTAATCTCAAAAGTTCGTCATTGTATAAATTTGTATCGTCAAAACCATTTTGAACTGCGCGTTCGGCATAAGCACGTTTTAATTGTTGCAAAAGTTTACTCGTGTCGTATTCTTTCATCTGCGAACCGTTAAACGCAATTATCGGACAAAAATTTACAAATTCATCTAAAATTTTTCTGTCGTTGTCGTCAGTTTTTCCTGCTTTGGCAGAAATTGCCGCAGATTCTGCAATTACTTTCAAAGTTCGGTCGGGAGCAAAATCAAAGACGTAACAATTTTGTTTGAACTTTCCATTTGTTTTGCAAGGCGATTGAACCCGAAAAATTGTCTGCATATAACTTGATGCTGATGTTGAAAAACTTCCGGTCAACATAAAAACTGCCGTCCACTCGGGAACAGTCACGCCTGTAGTTAATTTTCCACAAGATAAAGTTATCGTATAATCGTTGTCGTTAATAGCATTCCTGACTTTTTCCAGTGCATCGGCTGATTCTTCATCTGCATCACCGTTTCCGGCTACATTCACGATTTTAAAATATCTGAAAACTGAGTGATTCTGTAAAAGTTTGCTCAATGCTCGACCAGATTTTACGCCCGGTATCATCCACAAAGAATGCCGAAAAAGTTCTCGATATTCTTTGTTTGCATATGGATAATTATCATCGCTTGGTTTTATCAGTAAATCCAAAAAATTTTTTATGTCGGATTCGTGAATAAATTTTTCGTCATCGTCCGTTTTAAAAAATTCACGAAAGTTAAATGCCTTATCTTCCAGCTCAACGTAGGCAGAATTTCTTAAAATTTCCCCAAGATTGTAAGTAAAGATGTTCAATTTTGGCAAATCTTCATAAGGATTTGAGTCACCAAAATGTTTTTGCGCCCATTCGGCTTTCGCTCGCTGTTCCATAATGTAATCCCAAGTAAAAATATTTTCTTCATATTTGCCGAGAATATTAAAAGGCGTTCCGCTCAACGCAAGAAATTTTGAATTTTCCTTGACAATATTTTTTATGACGCTGTCGCCAAGAGCCGTAGTTGTTCCCTCATGAGCCTCGTCAACAATCACAAAATCCCAATCCGTTGAAAAAATTTTTGCATTCTTTGAAAATTTTCCTCCAACTTTTTCTGAACCGCGTAAGTCTTGCATTGACGCAAAGTAAACAAATTTCTTACCACTTTCTAAAAGTTCTTCGATTTGCTTATAACCTGTACTTTTGGAACCATAAATATAATTTGAATCATCACGAAAGATTTTCTTAAAATCCTCATACCAACCCACATCTACAACTGGGCGATGTGTAATGATAATTGTTTTGGAAAATCCAATCCTGCGAACTAACTCCAACGCGGAAAGAGTTTTGCCGAAACGCATTTTGGCATTCCATAATATTCTATTATCACTTTGAAACTGTCTCATTGTCAAAAGAACAGCGTCTTCTTGGTCGGGACGTAATATCACAGGAGAAATTTCTGTTGAATTTGAGACTATTCCCGACAAATTATTCATACCTTTTTTAACCGCCTGAATCGCTTGCCTTGCTGTATCAAGATTTACTTTAAACCATTCTATACCAGTAGAACCACACGGAGATTTTTTCTTGATATTGGAATTTTGCAAGACTTTATGAACCGCATAATCTCTGAACGCTTTCAATTCGTTATTCTTATCTATATAAAGTGCAAGTTCTGTGTGCAACAAATTATACTTTACGCCAGCCGGATTTGCATATTGATTGATACGCTCACGCGCCGCGTCATTCAAAATGTTACAGTTGGGCGACAATTTTTCAATATCGCAATTTGTTTTTACAGTAGTGTCACCAATTTTCAAAAGTCCTTTGTGAGCGTTATCCCGAATTTCAAAAATATAAATCAACTTGTATTGAAAACTTTCATCAAAAATTTTCATCGTTACGCTCCTTTCATCAGACTCCTATATTCCAATACTTCATCAGTTTGCCAATCTTTAATTCTGCAATAAACATTTTCAGGTTCAAAAAGACTTAACTGAACAAAATCCTTTTTAGGTGGTTCATAGTATGGAATCGCATTCGTTAATCCATCCATCTGCCATAAATTCCACGATATTATTTCGGCGACCTCTTCAAGAAAATTTTGATAAACATCACACTCAAAGTTATATTTCTTGAAAAAAAATTCTTTTACTGTAAAAAAAATATTGCATCTTGCAATAAATAAATTATCTCCTTGAAATTCATAAGCGTAGACACTTTGCAAAGATTTTTTAGCCCAGTGTAACCAATCTTCAACTCCGCTCGTATTTTCACCAACAACACGAAGTTTACGATCCAACAACCCAATCCGATTTTCAACAGGTATTGTAACACCTGAAACCGTATCGTAGCGACTTACCAGATATGGAGCTTCACCACAAGCAACCTCCAACCTGTTCGCTTTCACATAGGTTTTCCAGTTTCGTCCATCGTCAAAAAAAATCTTTTCCGAAGTCGGTTGCCAAATATGCTTTTGCTCATCAACAACTTTATTAAAAATATTTGCTCTTCCAAACCAAATTTCATCTATCAAATTGTTTTGTTCATTACATAACCAAGAAGGTGTAAAAATTTCTGCTTTTTCGCGAACACGCATTTTTTTATGTTGCGCAGACTTTAAATTACTCGGCTGAATAACATTGGAACGTTCATCAATCAATAAATCTCTCGTTATTTCTTGTAATGCACCATATTTCTCTCCAAAACGCTCGTAATCATTCGTCGCCCAGATAATATTTCTTCCTGTCATCATGTCTTTAAGTAAAACATTCAGTAAATCTGGACAATTTTTCTCAATCGAACGATAATCGCCCACAATTTCACCAGGTCTTCTCTGGAATAAAATCCAGTATATCATCTACGCCACATTTCATTACTCGACAGATTGATTCTATGCTATTTAACGACACATACTCATTACATTTCACTTGCGTTATGATGTTTGCTGAAAATCCAGCCTTTTTTTGTAACTGAACATTTGTCATTTCCTTTTCAATAAGCAAGTGAAACAGCTTTTTGTAACTGACTGCCAAAACTTTCACCCCATCATTTTATTATATCACATAAAAATGAAAAATTCAAATATATCGCAAATATCTCGTGGCGCGCCGTCAACAAAAAGCTGTTTTTTTCTTCCAACTCCATTACAAAAAAATTTTTCATGACTACAATACGATGGAAATCTAAAATTGTCGTGAAGTTTAATTTTTTTTCTCTTTTGTGTAGCTCCAAAATTGTTGTGTGGGCGGCTACGTACGCCCCACACAACAATTTACTAAGTACTTCTAATACATAAAGTACTTACAGAGTGTTGGGAAGTTCAAAAAAACGGCATAGTGACGCCAAAAAGGCTTTTCGGAGTGCTTATTGGTTAGTGGATAAAACAAACGCATCCTTCGTGAAACCGCATTAACGCTAGGGTGTGTTGAATAAATCCAAAATCTGATATAATGTCAAGCTGTGATGAATATGCGTAGGTATGAAGTGACCGACGAGCAATGGGAAAAAATCAAAGATTTGTTACCACCTAAAAAAACCGGACGACCTTTCAAAAATCTCCGTCATACATTTAACG
>JAFZIV010000027.1 GCA_017554235.1 Selenomonadaceae bacterium | reverse complement strand
GACGATTTTGCACGATTCGATACTTACTACCGGCTCGCCGTCATCCGAGACGAATGTTGCATAGAAATTTGCGTATTCATTGTTCGCATTGGCATTGATTGATTGAATTTTATCCTTGACAGTCATTAAATCGGCACTCGCGACGTTCTCGAAGGTAATATTACGCGTAGAATCATCATCAAAGCGCAATGTTATTACGACATTATTCGTTAGCGACGACATTTTGATTCACCGTCCTTACAGCGTCTTCGGGGTCGAATTGATTTTGGAAATTGGCGATAGAAAGGAGCTGACTGACGCCGCCGATTATGATATTGGCGTCGGATTGTTGCGCATCGACTCCGTGAAGGGTAAAAGTCTTGCCGTATGAGCCGAAATTGTTCAAAGTAACCTTGCCGACCTTATCAGTAGTGAATTCGTAGGTCATATTCATCACCTCGCCGCCATTTTACTTGACTGCAACCAAAAAATCAATCAAAAAATTTTTCATATCCACTTGACAGGCGTTTTTTTTTTTTTTATAATGCTTCAAACGTTTTCAAAGGAAGGAGATTGATTAACATGCCAGTGAAAATCGGCAACAGTTACGTCACGGAAGCCGCGCTTGCTTATGCTCAAGAGCGCAAAGACGAAAAATCCGAAAATGTCCTTAGCGATTTATCCAAACAGTTTAAGGATATAAATTTCAGCGTCGGAACTCAACCTTTTGGCGGTATCGGTACTAATAATATCACTATCTCGCCCAATATTCTCCGTCAAATGGCTAACGACCCGGAAAAACGCATGGAATACGAGGCTTTAATCTACGATTTTGACCAAGTATTAAAAAGTCGATCTAATAGTCCAGAAATTAAGTCGCAAGGCGTAGTTATCAACAGTAAAGGCGAAACGAGCATGTGGGCTATCAGACAAACCAGCGATGATAAGCCTAATCGCTTACTTATGAACTTAATGAATAAAGATAAGCAACATTCGGCAGGTCGTTCGACTAAAAAATCAAATAAAGTCTCGACTGAAAAGGTTGACGCCGAAATTCGCCTGCTCAAGAATAGGAAATTGAAATTGGAGCAACAACTCTCGACATCGGCTAATCCTGACACCGATTTACAAAAACAACTCGCGCAGATTGAAAATGAACTCCGACAGAAAGACAATGATACTTATCGTAAAGCACGCTCGAAATTTTCTACAGGAATTGACATAACAGCTTGATTAAAAATAGTTTTTACAATCAAAAGCCCTTCGGCGCACGGTCGGAGGGTTTTTCGTTTGACAGCATGAAAATCTTTGCTAAAATATGTTTGAGGTGATTTTATGGGCGAAATTGAACTTGAAGGTTTGATAATCGAATGGGACGACAATAAAGCCGCGTTGAACTGGAAAAAGCATAAAATTTATTTTGAGGACGCGGCGAGAGTTTTTCTTGACGATAACCGCATTGATGAGTTTGATGAAGAGCACAGCGACTTTGAGGAACGCAGAAAAGTAATCGGCATGGTTGAAAATATATTATTCGTAGTATATACTGAACGCGGCGAGAAATTGAGGCTTATATCGGCTCGAAATGCTACGAGGAAAGAAAAGGAGGATTATTATGGGCAGTTTTACAATTAAACCTGATATGAAACCGCGTTATACGTATGAAGAAATGTGCGAGATAGCAAAAGTTGAACTTGAAAAGCTAAAAAATATAAGTGACGAAGAACACGACAAAGATATTGACTTCAGCGACATACCTCCGACTACTCCTGAAGAATTAAAGAAATTTTTCCGAATCAATCCGAAAACTCCTGAACAGTGGGAACGATATTACAAATATTGTCCTAAGCACGTACAGGAACGACATGAAAAGCAAAGAAAGCTTTACGGAAGAGCAATAATCTGAATTAAAAGCCATTCGGCATAGTGTCGGAGGGTTTTTGTTTGACGTAGAAAAAATTTTTTGCTAAACTTATAACGAAATAGATTATGGAGAATTTATCATGAAACTTTTAAGTTTATTCAGCGGTTGCGGGGGATTGGATTTAGGTTTTAAATGTGCAGGATTTAAAATCCCTGTTGCAAATGAATTTGACAAAAATATTTTTGAAACTTTTAAAGAAAATCACTCTGATACACATCTAATCGAAGCTGACATAAGAAAAATCTCTAAAAATAGTATTGTTCCTTATATGTCAGATGAAATTACAGGAATAATTGGAGGTCCTCCATGTCAATCTTGGTCTGAAGCAGGAAATTTAATGGGAATAGATGATGAAAAAGGGAAATTATTCTTCGACTACATAAGATTATTGAGAGATTTTAAACCAAAATTTTTTCTTGCCGAAAATGTAAGCGGTATGCTCGCAGACAGACATTCTAAAGCTGTAAAATATATTTTAAAGTTGTTTGAGGAATCTGGTTACACAATTACATTGAATTTAGTTAATGCAAAAGATTATGGAGTTGCTGAAGAACGCAAAAGAGTTTTTTTTATAGGTTTCAGGAAAGATTTAGACGTTTTATTTAAATTTCCAAGAGGTTCTACGATAAAAGATAACAAAAAGATTACTCTTCGCGACATAATTTGGGATTTGCAATATAATGCTGTACCTGCAGGAGAAAAAAATTATCACAATCCGAACTCGATAAATAACAATGAATATTTCACAGGAAATTTTTCTCCAATATTTATGAGCCGAAATAGAGTAAAAAGTTGGGACGAGCAAGCATTTACAGTTCAAGCATCAGGAAGACAATGCCAATTACACCCTCAAGCTCCGAAAATGGTTAAATTTGGTAAAAATGATTGCAGATTCGTAGCCGGAAAGGAAAATTTATATCGTCGAATGACAGTAAGAGAAATTGCAAGGATTCAAGGGTTCCCAGACGATTTCAAATTCATTTATAGGAATGTAAACGACGCTTACAAGATGATTGGAAATGCCGTTCCTGTAAATCTTGCGTATGAAGTAGCAGTGGCGATAAAAAATGTATTGGAGGAGAAAAATTGAGTAATAAAAGTAATAATCAAGGTCGAGCGTATGAATATGCTTGGATTGAGATATTGAATAAAGCTTTGAGCAATTTTGGAGCGACAAAAATTATAAATAACTCAGGATTTGAAAGTAACAGGCGAGCTTGGCAGAAAATGAGCATTGAACAACAAGAAATTTATAAAATATCTGTGCTGTCAGCAATAAAAACTGTTTTTGAATTGGAACCAAGAATTTATG
>JAFZIV010000026.1 GCA_017554235.1 Selenomonadaceae bacterium | reverse complement strand
TCAGCAGGTATCAGTTACAAAAAATTGGAGTTAATCACAAAAAGAAAAAGTTATTTAACAGAGAGGAGTGGCGCGGCTTCCTCCACACAGCTAAAGCAGGGGGTATCCAACGCGCATATGTGATGAAACCGCGCACCGTCCATTTGTACATCGACAACTAATGCTTACTGTTGCAAAGGAAATCGTTAAAATTATTCCAGATAAACAACGCGAGAGATTAGCTAAACACCTTTCCAAGAAAAACGATTTCGATTCCATAGAATACCATTATGGTTTGGCGAAAGTTGATTCGCGATACGCGATAGAGTACAATTTAGTTTATTGGATGTGTTTTTTAAGTTTGTTAGCGAGTATGTTTTTGTGGAGAAAAATTTTTACCGAGTTGACAGAAAATGAAATTGCAGGAACTTTGACGGCGTGTATTTTTGCGCTAATATTTCCGATCTTTGAAACGGTAGGCGGATATTTTTATGACTTTGGAGAACTTTTATTTTTCACATTGGCAACATTTTTAGCTTTACGAGGAAGTTGGATTGCGCTTATAATTATTGCACCGCTTGCCGAATATAACAAGGAATCATTTTTATTTTTTGTGCTTACACTTTTCCCGTTAATTGCATTCAAAATTGGAAAGAAAAAGGCGGCTTTTTCGATAATCTTTGCGGCATTTTTAAGCGGTTTAGTTTATCTTTACGTTAAAAATCTTTACGCGGGAAATGCAGTCGGCATGACCGAATTTCATCTTTGGTCGCACATTGAAGATTTATCGCGCGGTTGGCTGGGATTAGAATTTAATTACGGAGTAATGTTTGGCGCAGGAATGTTTTTGCCGCACATTATATTCGTCGCGTGGATTGTAAAAAATTCATGGGGACAATTACCTGAGCATTGGAAAAATCACATTAAATTTGCGGCTACAATAAATGTTCCTCTGTACATATTATTTTGCGCGACGGGCGAATTGAGAAATTTGAGCATGTTATATATAGGATTTATAGCGATGATTTCGCTGTATATAAAAAATCTTTTGGTTGAAGGGAGTTATTAACAGTAGCTTAAAATATAGACCATTATGTACAAAAGTAGATAAAAAGGACGAATAAATATGCAGAGAGGTTATAAGGTAGAGATTGAACCGACGCCTCAACAGGCATTAAAAATCCGTCAAAGTATAGGAATATGTCGTTGGTTGTACAATCAATATCTTGCGGAAAATTTTCAGCTCTACGAAAAAATCGGCGGTGGTATATTTATAACGGCATATGAGTTTGATAAATATGTCAATCATGTCTTAAGGGAAAAATATGAATGGGTAGTAGAATGTGGAGCAAAGGCGAGAAAACAAGCCTTAATGAATGCGGAAAAAGCATTTAAAAATTTTTTTGAAGGGAAAGCGAATCGCCCGACATTTAAGAAAAAACGTGAACAAAAAGTAAAGGCATACTTCCCGAAAAATACAAAAGGCGATTGGACAATATGGCGGCACAAAATACAGATTCCGACAATAGGGATAGTGAAACTGAAAGAAAAGGGATATATTCCGACGAAAGCAAGAATCAGTAGCGGAACAATCTCATACAAAGCGGGTCGCTATTATGTGTCAGTGTTGGTCGAAGTTCCGGATAAAAGTTCAGAAAAGCCGCAAGGCGAAGGAATAGGAATTGACTTAGGGATAAAAGAATTGGCGGTGATGTCAAACGGCGTAGTCAAGAAGAATATCAACCAAACGCCGAAGGTTAAAAAAGTAGAAAAGAAACTCAAACGAGAGCAGAGATGTTTGAGCAGAAAATATAAAGAAAAGAAAAAAAGAGGTGAAAAAACTGTTACTTACTCTGTAAACATAGAAAAGCAAGTGGTCAAGATACAAAGACTTTATCAAAGGCTGACAAATATTCGAGTGGATTACGAGAATAAAATCATCAATGAAATTGTGAAACGAAAACCAAGTTTCATAGTAATGGAAGATTTAAACGTTAGCGGAATGATGAAGAACAGGCATTTATCAAAGGCGATAGCGGCGCAACGTTTTTATTACTTCAGAAACAAAATGACGATAAAAGCAAAAGAGAGGGGAATAGAAGTAAGAATCGTGGACAGATTTTATCCAAGTTCAAAGAAATGTTCACAATGTGGAAAAATCAAAAAAGAATTAAAATTAAAAGATAGGATATATAGATGTGAATGCGGGTTAGAAATGGATAGAGATTTGAACGCGGCAATCAACTTGAAAAATGCACGAGAATATAAAATAGCGTAAGATTAACGCGACTACCGGTGGCTAGCCGGAAAGAAACGACTGCGGAGTGTTACAGAAAGTAATCAGTGGTCAGTAATCAGTGTTCAGTGAAAAAGTAATCTGACCACTAACCACTGATCACTGACCACTTAAAAGACGGACACGTTGAAGCAGTAAGACAGAATCGTGAGGTCTGTCCGATTCATCTTGACATAGGTGACTATGTTTTAAGTAGCAGGGAAACGCGGTTTCATATCCACCGCGCATATTTGATGAATTTATCGGACGAAAAGAAATTAAAAATTTTGCTGGTGTTGGGCGGTTGCGTTTTATTGCTTATAATCATTTTGTTAGTCTTTGGCGTTGACGTTGAGTCAAAACAGAATCAAGATAAAATCGGATTTATCATAACTGGAGATGTCACAGAGAAAGGTTGGAATGAATCTCATTTTAGCGGAATGAAGAAAGCATGCGAAGATTTGCAATTAACGCTTTTGTACCGTGAGAATATTCCGGAGAATTCAGGTAAATGTTCTGAAGCGGTGGAAGAATTAATTTCTGAAGGAGTAAAGGTAATTGCGTTGATGAGTTTCAATTATCCTACGGAAGTCCGTCCGCTGATGGAGAAGTACCCAAATATATTTTTTATCAGCATGTCTACATTGGAGAAAGCGAAAAACTTTACTTCTTGTTTTGCGCGAATGTATCAAGGGCGATATTTGTCGGGTGTGCTTGCCGGAATGAAAACAAAAACGAACAAAGTCGGTTATGTAGCGGCAATGCCAAATTCTGAAGTAAATCGTGGAATCAATGCCTTTGCGTTGGGAGTGCAACGGATAAAACCGAATGCCAAAGTTTTTGTAATGTGGACAGGCGATTGGCAAAATGAAGAAGTTGAGGCGAAGAACGCGGAGACGTTGATAACGAAATATGGCGTAGATGTTTTAACGTATCATCAAAACGAAGATGCGACGGGAAAGGTTGCGGAACGATACGGCGTTGATTTTATAGGTTACAATGCCTTGCTTGAAGGTTATTCCGAACATTACTTGGCGTCGGTCATTTGCCGTTGGGATTTATTTTATAAAGATATTCTTCAAAGACATTTGAAAGGAGAATTGCTTTTAACCCGTAATCATTGGATTGGAGTACAGCAAGGCGCAGTTATTTTGTCGAATTTTTCGGATTCGGTTACACAAGAAATGCGAGAATCTTTGAATGATATAAACAGTGAACTTGCGGACAATCGAAATTTAATATTTTGGAATGATATTTACGACAATGAAGGGAACTTGCGTTGTAAAGAAAATCAAGTGATAAGCGACTATGAACTTTTGCGAAATATAAATTGGTTGGTTCGAGGCGTAGAGGTTGTACAGTAATGAAAATCTATGAACTTCATAATCAAATTAAACGTTTATCGGACGAAAAGAAATTAAAAATTTTGTTAGTATTAGGCGGTTGCGTTTTATTTTTAATAATCATCTTACTTGTTTTCGGATTTGATACTACGCCGTTAAAAGAGAAACCGAAAATTGGATTTATCATTTTAGGGGATATTCGGCAAAGTGGTTGGAACGCCTCACACTATAATGGTATAAAAAGTGCCTGTGATGAATTTGACGTGGAACTTTTAGTTCGTGATAAAGTGCCGGACAATTCAGGTCAATGTCCTATTGCGGTGGAAGAATTGATAGCTGAAGGTGCGCATATTATTTTTTTGGTAAGTTTTGATTATTCATTGGAAGTACGTCCGCTTATGGAGAAATACCCCAACATTGCATTTATTGACGTATCAACGCAAACGTCGGCAAAAAATCTGACGCATTGTTTTGCAAAAATGTACGAAGGGCGTTATCTTTCAGGAGTCTTGGCGGGATTGAGAACGAAAACAAACGTAATCGGCTACGTAGCAGCAATGCCAAATTCTGAAGTGAATCGCGGGATAAGTGCGTTTACTCTTGGAGTGCAACGGATAAATCCTAATGCCAAAGTAGTAGTTGCATGGACTGGCGATTGGGAAAATCCAGAAAAAGAAAAAATGAATGCGGAACGGCTAATTTCTGAAGTTGGCGCGGATGTTTTAACTTATCATCAAGACGATTCAGCAGTTGGCGATGTTGCCGACAGTCTGGGAATAGATTTTATAGGGTACAATGCCTTGCTCAAAGGTTATTCCGAACACTATTTGACTTCGATTATTTGTAATTGGGAATTATTTTACCAAGACATTTTGCAACGTTATTTGAAGGGCGAATTATCTTCGATAAGAAATCACTGGGTCGGTATTCAGCAAGGAATAATTTCTCTTTCGGACTATTCTGTTTTGATTGACGAAGATACAAAAAGGGCGATTGAAGAAGCCCGCAATGATTTAGTCAACGGTAAACTTATTTTTTCTGACGACATTTATGATAATGAAGGAAAGTTGCGTTGCAGTAAAAATAAAGTCATTAGCGATATGGAACTTTTAAAAAACATTAACTGGCTCATCAGAGGAGTTGAAGTCCTTGAATAAAAAAGTTTTAATTCAGTTTATATTTCTTGTTGTTTCATTGGTAGCGGTTGGTTTTCTAATCCAAAGCCGAATCAATCAAGTATTGAAAGCAAATTTAGAACAAAGCATAGCAAGACAAACAGCGGATATGTCAGTTGTAGCTGAAGAGCGTTTTGCTCAAGAGTTGGCTGAATTAAGTTTTGCGTCACGATATTTAGCGGAACATCAAAATCACGAGACGGCTGTTGATATTTTGGCAGGGCTTAGTAAAGAAGACCCGAACGTTTCAGTCGGCTATGTGATGCCGAATGGTCAATCAATTATAGGCAAATCGATTTACAAAAAAGATTTTTTGAGACTGCCGATGGCATCTTGTGGAAATAATGTTGTAGATTATTGTGACGGAATCGGCTTACTTTTTGCTGTGCCGGTTATCAAAGACGGATTGATTCAAGGTGTAGTTTATCGAATTTACGGCGAAGATTTATTGACTGACTTATTTGGGCTTGCGGAGTATAATTCAGACAGCCGACTTTTGATTCAAGAACGGCGCGGACGAGTGATTGTTCCTTACAAAGATTACGGAGAAGATGACAAAGCTTTTTTTGCTGATGAAACGGTTTTGAAAGGTTTTGAAAATATCCGTCAAAAATTAAAGGACAGTCGGTCTGCCGCTATTTATTATGAAGGTGAAAAAGGGGAGTTCTTTTTATTTGGCGCGGACTTGCCGCAAACAAATTGTACGATGATCGGCTATGTTCCTTGGAATGCTGTAGCCGGAAGTATTTTACATCTCAACACGGTAACTTTCGCTGTCACTTCTTTGATTTTATTATTGTTTATGATAGCAATACTTTATCTTTCGATTATCAATGAGAAAGCGAAAAAGTCGGACGAATTTAAACGCGAGAAACAAGAGGCGGATCAAGCTAATCAAGCGAAAAGTGCATTTTTGGCGAATATGAGTCACGAGATACGGACGCCGCTTAATGCAATAATCGGAATGAACGAAATGATTCTGCGCGAAAGTAATGAAATTGAAACGATAAAGTATGCCCAAAATGCGACTGCCGCGAGCGAAAATCTTTTGTCGATTATCAATGACATTTTAGATTTTAGCAAGATTGAGTCGGGAAAAATGGAATTGGTCGAAGAAAATTATAAACTTGATGATGTCGTAAAAAATCTTGTGAATATGATAAAAGAACGTGCGGAGAAGAAGAATTTAAAATTTACGGTCAAAGTAAATCCTGCTATTCCAAATGAACTTTACGGCGACAGTGTGAGGATTCGACAAATTGTTGTAAACTTATTGACAAATGCGGTGAAGTATACACAAGCCGGCGAAGTTATTTTTAACGTGGACTTTGATAAAAAATCAGATGAAACAATTGTTTTGAAAATGAGCGTAAAAGATACCGGTATGGGTATACGCGAAGAAGACCGAAAAAAATTATTTACTGATTTTCAACGATTTGATTTGAAAAAGAACAAAAACATCGAAGGCACGGGCTTGGGATTAGCGATAACTTACAAATTTGTGCAAATGATGAATGGTTGGATAAACGTTGAAAGTGTTTACGGAGAAGGCTCAACTTTTTCAGTGTCAATTCCTCAAAAGATTGTCGGAAGAGAGCTTATCGGCAGTTTTGAAAACAAATTAAATTCTGCTGAAAATCAGAAAAAGTATACTCCCTCAATAATAGCACCGAATGTCGAAATTTTGGTTGTAGACGATAATGAAATGAATTTGTTGGTAGTCAAAAATTTATTGAAACAGACCGAAATAAAAATTGTCACATCATTAAGCGGAACTGACGCTTTGAAAAAAATGTCGCAAACAAAATTCGATTTAATCTTTTTGGATCAAATGATGCCGGTTTTGGACGGAATAGAAACTTTGAGAATGGCAAAAGATTTGACGGAAAATAAATCGAAGGAAGCCCCGATAATAGCGTTGACGGCGAATGCTATAAGCGGAGCAAGGGAAATGTTTTTACGAGAAGGCTTTACGGATTATTTAAGCAAGCCTATAAATGCAAAGGATCTTGAAACGATACTGAAAAAATATTTGCCGAGCGAAAAATTAATTTCAGAGGAACCTCACTTGGACGCGCCCGAAGTTTCTGCCGTCGCAGAGGTAGCAGAGGAAGTCGAAGAAAATTTTTCTTACAATCAGCTGAATAGTCAACTTGGTTTAGAATACTGTTCCGAAATGGAAGACATTTACCTAGAAATTTTAAAAACTTTTTGCGAAATAAAAGACGAAAAGCGAAAGAAAATCGAATCAGCTTTTGAGAGCGGCGATTGGAAAAATTATACAGTTTTTGTTCACGCGTTAAAATCGACATCATTGCAAATAGGTGGCGAAAAATTATCGGAAGCGGCAAAAGAATTGGAAATGGCGGGGCATAGTATAACTTCAGAAACATCATCCGACACGGAAAAAGAGTCGGCAAAGAAGTATATAAAGGAACATCACGCGGAAGTGATGAAAATGTATGACGAACTTGTAAAAGAGGGGCAATATTTTTTGTCGGAGTCGTCAAAGTAAATTTTCCAAGAATCAAAAAATAAGTAGTGTAAAATAGTTTGCGTAATTTCCACTTACATAAACTATTTTACACTACTATATTATTAATCATAGCTAGCCAAACTAGGGTAAAACCTAAATTTGAAATCGTTGATTTTCTATGATTAGCCTAAGTCAAAAAACTACGTTACTTGCGAAAATATAGGTACCTACGGACGTAAATCCTAATCTGTAGCTCTACGGCTTAT
>JAFZIV010000002.1 GCA_017554235.1 Selenomonadaceae bacterium | reverse complement strand
CAATGAAGTTGAACGTTTTTTTAGAAGAATAAAACGGTTTCGTCGAGTTTTTACGCGTTACGATAAGTTAGACGTAGTCTTTGAGGGGTTTATTCTCTTTGCTATTGTGATTGATTCTTTAGTGTGAACACTACCTAGTTTTATGAAAGATTCTATTTTGTTTAATGATTAAATCTTAGCACATCAATTTTATTTTTGCAAGATAATTTTTTCGTACATTTTCATTAACGCCGCGACTATTTCTTCTTCCGATAAATTTTCCGCGAATCCATATGCCGTCATTACCGCTAAATCGTTTGCCTTATGCGCCGCTCTCAATTCATCAGGCATTGTAGTTTCATTGTACAGCCAAGCTAAAGTTTTTCCCGCAAACTCTGCGCGGACATTTAAAATTTTTTGCGCAGTCATCTCTATTAATTTTTTCTGCTCCAACGTCGGACTGCACCATATAAAATTATTGTACACTATATCTTTTGAATAACGATAACGCATTTCAAGCCGTCCGCATACTACACGCGTCCAAGCCATATGTACCGAACTCATCAAAACGCCGAAATGATAAATTTCTGCATTCGGAATTATATGTACGGCATTACTTGCGATTGTATTTGCGTCCATAAAACCCATTGGAATATATTTTCGATTTTCTGAACTTGTACTCGGAATTAACAAATAATTTGTAGACGGCTGGGCAATTTGGCAAAATAAATGCGGCGTCTTTGAAAATTTTTGCGTTGCCTCTGCTTTACTGTTCAAACGAAATTTTTTAACCGCGTCAATCCTTTCGACAATAAGCGGATATTTTTCAAATTCCTCCGGATCAAAATCTTTCAACCATAAACACCAACGTTTTTTGGCGTTTAAAAATTCATCAGCACCTACATAGGGTTTTATAAATTTTTCCGGCACATTTTTTTGAAATAACTCAATATCATCTTCTTTTATGATAAAGTGTCCGCCATCGCGCGGCATACTTCCAAAGTACATTAGCGGCACGTCGTAGAGAGGTTCCGAGCGATAATCAATAAAAATTTGTGGTGCGTCCAAAAGGTAAGCGTTAATAAATTTAGCGGGAGCTTTATTTTCTCCGTCATAAATAAATTTTTTCCCGCGTGCTTTTGTAGAAAAACCGATAATCACGCAATGAACCGCCGCCATGTCTTCCGATTCACTTTGCCATTTAAAAGTTTTGTGCGCAAAATTAATTTTCAATCCTGAATTAATTAACGGTTTCAAAACAGTAAGAGCTTGTTGCCCTTGAGAAATTGAATTTGTTGAAACGAAAGCACATTTAATTTTTGTGCCTTGAATAAATTCCAAAGTTTTTTTGTACCACGCGGAAACATAATCCATTTCACCGACACCTTTAATCTTTCCCCAAATATGTCGCATATCAGCTTTTTGCGCCGCAGTCATCATCATTCCGCCGACAAAAGGTGGATTGCCGATAATATATGTAAGCTCGTCACGCGATAAAAATTTATCCCAATCAGTTTGAAGAGCATTGGCGCAGATAATGTTTGCATATCTTTTCAATGGAAAACTTATCAATGATTTATGCAAAATATTTTCCGTCTGATGAAGCATTTGATTTTCCGCTATAATCATTGCCAATCTTGAAATGTCGGCGGCGTAAGCGTGAATTTCAATCCCGTAAAAATTATTTATGGAGACCTTTACGCTGTGTTCAATTTTTTCCAGTACGCGTTGCTGTCCGCCTTTGTCATTGGTTATCTTATACATTTCGCGGATAGCATCATTTTCAAGCCCGCGCAGAGATATAAAAGTTTCGGTCAAAAAATTTCCACTACCGCATGCAGGATCAAAGAAAGTTAATGACGCCAATTTATTTTGAAAATCTTTAAGGCGTTGAAGTCTGTTACTTTTATTAGCCAACTTTGCTGATTTTAATTCGGCTCGCAAGTCGTCAAGAAAAAGCGGATCAATGACTTTGTGAATATTTTCGTAGGAAGTATAGTGCATGCCGCCTTGACGCCTAACATCTGTGTCAACTGATTCGTCAAGTCTAAGCAGACTTTCAAAGAGTGCTCCAAAAATCGGCGGACTAATTTTTTCCCAATGTAAATCTTTTTCCTTAATGTCATTGAAAGCTTTTAAGATGGGCGTTGTAAAGTAGTTGTCAAATTTTGGGAAAATGACTTTATCTTCAAAAAGTTTTCCATTTACGTAAGGAAATTTCTTTAAATCGTCGTCAAAATTTCCGCGCAGATTATCGGGCAAATTAAGTACGTCGAAAATCTTTTGAATAGCGTCAATTTGTTCACTGCCGCTAAAATTTTGTAAGTAGTCAGTAAAAATTTTTTTATCGCCGTTCGTATCGAAAAGATTAGAATCATCGGCGTAAAAACAAAACACAAGTCGAATACAAATTTTATAAAGATGTTCGCTCCAATTTTCTACAGGATAATCTAAATAACGCTTTTTGAAGTCATCATAAAGATTTTGGATAATTTCAAGCGCGTCTTTGGAAAATTTAACGTCTTCCAAAATTGAAATGTCGTTAGGGTCGATTAGAAATTTCATCCGCTTGTATTCGTCCGGCAAATTTTCAAGCTTAATTATAACCGGGTCGAGGTGTTCATCTTCCAAAAGAAACGGAATTTTCCACGCGTAATAAATGTGAAATTCTGAAAAATTGCAAGTGATAATCCAACGAGGATATTCTTTCATATTTTCGGCATAACGCAGAGCCTGTTGGAAGGGCGTTAAAAATTCTCCGTCAGACTGCAAATATTTTCTGTTTAACGGCTTGCCGAAACTTTTTTGTTCAATTAAAACTTTCGTGCTTGGAATGTAAATATCAATTTTATGAGTAGTCCCGCCGAAAGAAACAGATTTTTGTCGATCAGTGAATTTGTCTGCATCATTAATGCCGAGCAAATTTTGCAGTAAAGCAAACCAGAATGGAATGCAATCACCGTCTTCATTACCGCGCCCGTTCCAATCGTCGGCGAATTGTTTAACTAAGTCACTTTGATTCAATTTTTTCACCTGACTAAAAATTATTTACTGAATTACGGATAAAGTGTTGCCCATAGCGTGAGCCAAGTCAATGCGATAACGCGCAACGTCGTAGTTGGCACTTACAAGATTTTTCCGTGCAGTTGAAAGAGCTTTTTCAGCGTCTAAAATGTCAAGCAAAATTCCTTCGCCGACTCTGTATTTTTCAGTAGCGATATAGCATTCTTCTACGGCAAGGTCAACGGCTTTTTGGGTCGTCCGTAAACGTATTATAGCTATCTGCAAATTTTTGTAAGCCGTGATAACATCTTGATGAACCGAATTAATATCATTTTTCATAGCGAGGCGCAAACGTTCCAGTTCAATTTCAGCAGATTGAATTTGCGCACGAGTTATACCGCTGTCCCAAATATTCCACGAAGCACTGACACCGGCTGAAATATCGGGCGTAGGATGCCACGAATCATAAGCGGCATTAATACCGGTGCCAACCTGCGCGTTAACCGTAGGGCGTTTATTGGCGCGAGCAATTTCGATATTCAATGCGCCTTTATCAATCTTTAATTCATCCGCCTTCAAGTCATTTCGATTTTCATCAGCAAGCGTCAAAAAATCTTCCAATTCTACCATTTCAAGTTCCGTAGAAATTTCTTCAAGCGTAATGTTTGAAATATCATCGACTGACATTAACGTTACAAGATTTACCAGACTGACTTCGTAAGCGGCATGAGATTTTGAGGTATCCTGTTGAGCGTTGGCAGTTTCGACTTGAGCACGCAGTAAATCAATCTTTGCTTTTGAGCCGGCGTCATAAAGGGCAGCGATATTTTGTTCATGGGCGGCTAAATTTTCTTCGGTCTTCAAATTAACTTGCGTAGTAGCATAATTTTCCAGCGCGTCAAGATAAGCTATCGCCACTTTATAAACTAAATCATCCTGCGCCTTTAAAAATTCCAACCATGCAGTTTCAATATCAAGTTCCGCAGATTGAATTTGCGATTCCAATTTGTTTCCACTGTAAAGTGTAAGGCTTGCCGTGACACGAGCAGAAAGGCTACTTGAATGGAGTGCGCCTTCGGTTTTGGCGGCGTTAAAGCTACTGCTTGCACTGACTGAAACGCCTTTGTTACCGCGTGCTATTTTCAAAGATTCCTCCGCAACTTCAATTTCGCGTTGAGTACGTTGCAGGGAAGGATTATTTTCCAACGCTGTCTGTGCCGCTTCGCGCAGGCTCAACGCGCTTGCTGACATCGGAATTATTAGCGACAGTATCATTGCCGTTAAGAACTTTTTCATCAATATTCTCCTTAGCGAAGGAATTACTTTTCGCCATATTTATCACGTCGTCGACATTAACCGCAGATTTTTCCGCAGAAACATTTTCTTCGGATTTTTTTTCATTTGAAAGATTTTCAGAAGAATTTTTTTCAAGCTTAACTTTATCGTCCCTCTTTTTAGGTTCTGCGGAAACTTCATCGAGTGTAGCCGAAAATGCCGCCTGTGCCTTACGAAATTCACGCAAGCCCTTTCCTATTGCGCGTCCGACTTCAGGAAGTTTACCCGGTCCGAAAATTACCAGCCCTGCGATTAGGATAATTATCAATTCTCCCGCGCCTATACCAAACATTATTTCACCTACTAGTTTTTTTAAAAAATTATATCACGTCCAAATATTTATTCCAAATTTTTTTTATGTTATAATTTGGTGGCGAGGTGATTTTATGTCGAATGTCGTCACAATAACGGGCGTCAAAAAACTTTACAAAATGGGTGGAGAAACCGTCGCGGCATTGAACGGCGTCGACTTGAAAATTGATTCTGGCGAATTTGTCGCGTTAATGGGACCTTCGGGTAGCGGCAAATCTACGTTGATGAATATTTTAGGTTGCTTAGACCGTCCAACAATCGGTTCATACAAACTTTTAGGGCAGGAAGTCAGCAAACTTTCTGATGATGAACTTGCAGGGATTAGAAATAAAACAATCGGCTTTGTCTTTCAAAATTTTAATTTGTTGCCGAAGTTGACGAGTCTTGAAAATGTTGCGTTACCTGCGGTTTACGCCGGATTGGGAACGAAGAAACGCCTTGAACTTGCAATGGACGCACTTAAAAAAGTTTCGCTTGAAGATCGCGCAGAACATTTACCCAGCGAACTTTCAGGCGGACAACGTCAACGTGTCGCAATCGCCCGCGCTATCGCAATGAAGCCGTCAATAATTATGGCGGATGAGCCGACGGGAAATTTGGATACGAAGTCAACGGGAGAGATTATGCAAATTTTTCGTGACTTACACGCGGCAGGGTCGACGATAATTTTGGTAACGCATGAACCTGACATTGCACAAGCCGCCGACCGTCAAATTTTGGTTAAGGACGGGCAAATTACCAAAGACATTATAACCGCGCATACTGATGAAAAAATTGATATTGTCTAGGAGGAAATTTTTATGGGCGTGAAAATAATTTTGTCCGACATTGACGGCACATTTTTAACCGACGACAAAAAAGTTACTGACTTAACCGCGCAGGCGGCAAAATCAATCGTCGATAAAGGTTTGTATTTAGTTTTAGTTTCTGCGCGTATGCCGGAAGCGATTTACCCTATAACTGACGGAATCGGCTTGCCGCGAATGCCTGTTATAAGTTACGGCGGCGGTTTTGTGCTTACCGAAAATGAAGAAGTTTTGCATGATAAAAAAATGCCGCTTGACGATACGAAAAATATTTTGGCGGCTTTTAATCGTTGGCAAAACATCAGCATAAATTATTACAGCGGTCGTCGTTGGTACGTCAACGCGATTGATGAAAATATTCAGCACGAAATGGATATTACACAGGCAACGGCGGAGATTGCCGACTTTGAAAAACTTCTTGAAGAAAAAATTATTCCCAATAAAATTATGATAATCTGCGAGCCGCCGACTTGTAAGGAAATGGAAACTGAACTTGGTAAAATGTTTCCGCGCTTAAACGTCGTCCGCAGTGCGCCGTACCTTTTGGAGATTATGGACAAGAGCGTTTCAAAAGCGGTTGGCATTGAAATTTTACTCAATCATTACAACATTTCAGTTGACGAGGCTGTTGCATTTGGCGATAACTATAACGATCTTGAAATGCTTGAATATATCCCGCGCAGTGTCGCCATGAAAAATGCTCCCGAGAAAGTTAAAAAAATTGCCCGCGAAGTTACAGACTCCAACGCGGACAGCGGAATTTATACATATCTTTTGAAAAACGGAATAATTTAAAAATATAGAGAAAATCTAAATGGTACGGATTGCAATGATAATTGGAAACAATTTTACTAAATGAAGGAAATGATAAATTGAAGGCGGCATTTTATAATTTGGGCTGCAAAGTTAATCAGTATGAGACTGAAGCGATTAGAAAAATTTTTCTGACCAGTGGCTATGAAATTGTTGACGAGCTTAACGCGGCTGATGTTATTGTAGTGAACACCTGCGCGGTAACATCTTTGAGTGAACAAAAATCGCGACAAATTATACGTCGGTTGATTCGTGCTAATCAAAGTGCGATTATGTGCGTTATGGGCTGTTATGCGCAAAATTCTCCGCAAAAAATTTCAGAAATTGACGGCGTTGACGTAATTATTGGAACTGCGGATAGAATGAAAATCATTGAGTTTGTTGAGGAAGCGCGTAAAAATCGCGAAGAAAAAATTTTACATGTCGATGACGTAAAAAAAATTTCTGTCTTTGAGGAACTTCCGCACACTCCACAACGTACAAGAGCATTTTTGAAAATTGAGGACGGCTGTAATAATTTTTGCGCTTATTGCATAATTCCATATCTGCGCGGACGCGTTCGGTCAAGAAGTCTTGAAAATATTCGTGCAGAATGTCTGCAACTTGCTGGAAACGGTTACCGCGAAATTGTTTTGACGGGCATTCATATTGGCGCGTATGGTCAAGATTTTAAAAATAAAATTACGCTGGTTGACGCTGTTAAAATGGTTTTGGAAACGGCTAATCCATATCGCTTAAGACTCGGTTCAATCGAATCTGCCGAAATGTCCGATGAATTGATTGAGTTGATGAAGTCTGACGAAAGAATTTGTAATCACGTTCATTTACCGTTGCAATCTGGCAGTGATGAAATTTTAAAGGCAATGCGCCGCCCTTACACGACGAAAAATTTTGCCGCGCTAATTTCAAAACTTGTAAAGGAAATTCCGGATATTTCAATCGGCACAGATTTAATTGTAGGTTTTCCGAATGAAACGGATAAAAATTTTGAAGAGACTATAGAATTTATAAAAGCTCAACCGTTCAGCAAAATTCACGTCTTCCCATTTTCGGCGCGTGAAGGAACTTTGGCGGCGACTATGCCTAATCAAATTTCCGCGCAGGTTAAAAAAATTCGTGCGAATCAGGCATTAGAAATTTCTGCGTCGAAAGAAAAAAATTTTGCCGAAAAGTTGATTGGTAAAACTGTAGAAATTATTGCCGAAACTGAAGAAAATAATTTTATCGACGGGTTGACTAAAAATTATGTACGCGTTTACTTGCCGACAAATTCTGAAATTAAATCTGGCGACGTTGGGAAAGTAAAGATTGAAAAAATTTTTAGGAACGGTGTTTTGGGTAACGCGATTTAAATAAAAAAACTCCGCTAAGGAGTTAAGAAAATTTTTACATGGAGTTTTGCGACTCCATTTTTTTTAAGAATTGACCATTTCTAAATATTCTTTAGTAAAGTATGGAGGATTTTGCGATTCTTTAAATTCTCCGTAAGCACGACGACTTAAAGCTAAAATTGGCGGCGATTGAATACGCTTTGCAACTGCCATACCCGTGAAAAGTTTCCACCAACGTTCAAGGTCTGCAACAAAATCTTCTTTTGTCGGAAAATATTTTTTAACCAAGCCGTACTTGCAACCTATATTTCTTTCCAAAGAGTTTTCCAAATACCAAGTCAAAATATCTTCAGGCGTCTTTAAATCCTCAACGAAGGCGCGGAATAAATAATCGTGATACTTATACTTCAACGGATCGCCTTTTCCCTCGTCAACATTCTGCGCGGAAGACAATTCGGCACTCGGCACAATATCAATAATACCCTGCGGGATAACTTCACTTTCGTAAACCATATCGTTAAGATAATTCGCCAAGTCATAAACTTGAAACTTCCATAAATCGGCAAGCGCACAGAGAAAACCGGCTTCATCACCGTAAAGCGTCGCATAACCAACAGTCGTTTCCGCCTTATTTGCATTGCAAGTAAAGACGCCGCCGACTGACGCCGCTACCGCCGCCAAAATTCTACTACTCCTGTCTCTCGCCTGAATATTTTCCTTGACGAAATTTGAAATATTAATCGACGAATTTTGCCCGTATCTTTTAAAAGATGTATTATTCAGCTGATTTACGGTAAAGTCAACGCTTTCCTGTATAGGTACAACCGCGTAATGGCAACCAAGATTTTTTGCAAGCTGTTCACTTAAATTTTTTGTCGTCGCCGAATTGAAAACGCTGGGCATATTGACGAGATAAATATTTTCCGAACCGAGAACTTTAGAATAAAGCGCGGCGGCAACCGCTGAATCAATCCCGCCGGAAACTCCTATTACAACTTTTGAAATGTTAATTTGACGAGTAAATTTTTCAATCCCGTAAAACAACGCGCTGTAAATTTCGTCAATCTCTTCAGAATCGGCAACTTCAAGCTCCGGCATACGTCTAATATCATTCAGTTCAATTACGCTTAAATCTTCCTCGTAAGGCTCAAGCCCGTGAACAATCCCGCCGTCAGCATTGTAAACCGTGCTAAGTCCCTCGTAAGTGTAAATTACTTTGCCGCTATTCTGAATGCCCGTTGCATTTACGTAAATAATCGGACATTTGCAAGCCTTAGCCTGCGCGGAAAATTTCTCGTCATGAATCTTATCAGCACCGATTCTAAACGGCATTGATGCAATATTTACGCAGAAGTCAACTTTAGCGTCCGTAAAATCTTCGTTAAGGTTACAAGCCACACGATATTTTTTGCCGCCGAATCTGATATTGCAGACGGAATTTTCAAGCGGGATAAATTTTCTGTCACTGACTACAAAAATTTTGCTTATGCCTTCGTCGATATTTCCGAAAATAATTGTTATGTTTGAACTTACTCCGACAATTTCTTCCGCGCAAGATTCACAATCACGAATAAAACTTTCCTGAAATGCCGTATCACCGATAAGTGCGCCTGATATAGCTGTTGCAGGAAAGATGACTAATTCGGCGTGCTGACTTTTAGCCATTTCGATATAGTGTAAAATTTTTTCGGTATTTCGCGCAGGTTGCCCCGCAAGAATTTCAATTTGTGCCAATGCAATTCTCGGCAATTTAATCGCTCCTCTCAAAAGAAAAAAATTTTCCCGCGCAGATTTTACAACGTCAGAAAAAATTTTTCCATAAGACATTAAAAATTTTTTTGAGATAACATAAAAAATTCAGAAAATAATGCTTTTAATTTTTAAAAAGTTGTGGTAACATTAAAAATAACTCTTAAGCGGGAAAAAAATTTTTTTGAAAGGGAGCATTTAGATGACGACACTTTTGGAGAAGACAAGGAAAATTAACAAGCTCTTACAGCGTTCGGAAAATGTCGAGTACGACAGCATTTCCAAAGTTTTGAGCAACGTGCTTGACGCCAATGTTTACATTATGGACAAAAGCGGAGAGATTTTCGGTTACGCGTTCACAGACAATTTCGAGTGCGAATTGATGATTGAAAAAGTTATCAGCAAGAGCCGTTTCCCCAAGCCGTATGTGCGCTTGTTGAATCGTTTGGACGAGACTCAAGCCAATCGCAAAACTAAGACCGGTAATTGTGCTTATGATGAACATTCGCGTTGCTCGTTTGAAAGCAAGAATACCACGATTGTGCCGATTTACGGCGTTGGTAGGAGAATTGGGACGCTGATAATTGCGCGTTATGATGAAGATTTTACGGAAGATGATTTACTGCTGGCGGAATACGGCGCAACTGTCGTAGGAATGGAAATGCTTAGGGATCACACCGAAAAAGTTGAGATTGAGGCACGTAAAAAGGCGACGGTACAAATTGCGCTGGCGACGTTAAGCTATTCGGAGGCGGAAGCGGCGATAAATATTTTGGGCGAACTTGACGGGCGTGAAGGTCTGTTAGTTGCGTCGAAGATTGCAGATCGCGTCGGTATTACGCGTTCGGTTATCGTCAATGCTCTGCGCAAATTTGAATCTGCAGGCGTTATTGAGTCGAAGTCTCTCGGCATGAAAGGCACTTATATTAAAGTTTTAAATGAATACTTGCTTGACGAAGTTAAAAAACTTAAGCGGTAAACTTTAGCCGTAAAAATTTTTGGCGACGTAGAAAATTTTCTGCGCCGCCTTTTTTATTGCAAAATTTTCATAGCTGCCTTGTATTTTTCGACGCACTTAAAATCTTTTTCTGTACGAAGTTTTTCAGGGATTCTGGACAAATCAGAATTATTTTTAAGGTCGGCAAGTTTAACCTGCGCGGCAAGTTCATTAGATTTAATTTTTTTCACGTAGTCGAAGTAAGAAATATTTTTATCGTGCGTCAAAAGTTTCAACGCTTGCAACTCTTCATCAGTCAGCGGGATTTTTTCCTGCAAATCTTCAAAAGTAAAATTTGTATCCTCAACCACATCATGTAACAGCGCAACGATAACCGCAGAATCATTTCCGTCGCATTGAAAAGCTACCGTCATCGGGTGATAAATGTAATCGACACCGCCTTTGTCAACTTGTCCCTTATGCGCCGCCTTAGCAACTTCAAAGGCATTTCGGACACGCAAATTTTTATGACGAGCAAAAATTTCTTGTAGTATCGTAAGCTGATAAATTTTTACATCAACTTCAACCGCCCCCAATTTTCCTAAAAATGTGTGATATTTATTCCACGCATAAAGGTTTTCCATTAAGATTGTCGCAACTATAAACCGCCGCAAGCGTATCGTTCGTAAGATTGCTGTAACTTTCCGCACTTTCTATCTTGCCGACTCCGTAACTTGTCGCGCTAATCTCTTTTATAGAATCGATTTGCAATTCGCTTGTCGCAAAATTATCATCATAAAAAAATGAACTCGTCTCTGTCATGTCATTCAATTCAAGTAATTCGGAAGTGTAAGTCATACAAATCACATTATCGACAACGTTCAAATTCATTGCGATACCGTCTTTCACTGTTATCGAACTTGAACCTACTGCAAACACCATATTATTTCCGCTCTTCAACGACTTGCTGATTGTCCCCGACGTAATTTGAATTGAATCGTTACCGCCGAAGCCGTAAATAGTATCTTTACCGTCGCCAGCCGCATATTGTATCAGATTGCCGTTTCCATTCGTGTAAATGGTATCGTTACCTGCACCACCAATAATTGTCGCGTCTTCTGCATCGCTCGAAAGACTAATTTTATCTGCGTCCGCGCCGCCAATTATTGAAATGCTCTTGCCTGCGCTTGTAATTGTATCTTTGCCCGCGCCGCCTATTATTGTTACTTCGTCAGCCGTGTTAGTAAGTTTGTCCGTGCCGTCGCCGCCGTCTATGTAAGACTTAGCACCACTGTTTGTTACGCTGTCATTTCCGCCAAGTGCGTAAATCGTTGCGGCTGTAGTGTTATTTGTATATTTATCTGCTTTTGAAGTCATCATTATGACAGGAGGTAAGGTTATAGGTTTACCATTTCCAATCAAAGTGCTACCAATATTGATGTCAAGATACTTATTGCCTTTAATTTTTATAACATTAGAAGTTCCCGAGCCTACCGTTACGAGCCAACTACTATCGTCTACATTCCACAAATAATTTGAGATTGTTCCAGACGTAATTTGAATCGAATCATCGCCGCCGAATCCTACGATAACGTCTTTTCCGTCGCCTTCAGCATATTGAATCAGGTTACCGTTGCCGTTCGTGTAAATCGTATCTGCACCTTTACCGCCGACCAATGTGTTATTGCCGGATTCTGCATTCAAGCTAATCTTATCATTACCCGCACCGACGTCAATATAGGCATTATTAGCAGCATTTGTTATTGTATCATTACCGCCAAGTGCGGAAATCGTCGCGTCATTTTCTGCGTTATTATATTTATCTGCGCCTGAAGTGAATTGAGGGACAGGCGGAATAGTTGGATTAATAGCTAGGCTTCCATTATCTAATTGGAATTTTTCGTCACCGAGACCTTTAAACTTAATCGTTCCTGAACCGACGGTGAATACAAAATCACTACCGCTCTTTGCAGACGCTTTGACACTGCCGGCAGTAAGCTGTAACGAATCCTTTTCGCCGAATCCTACGATTACGTCTTTTCCGTCGCCGTTAGCATACTGAATCAAATTGGAATTACCATTGCTGTAAATTGTATCGTTACCCGTGCCGCCATAAATTGTATTATTGGCAGAATCGCCACCTATGCTAACCTTGTCGTCGCCTGCGCCGCCGTAAATGATTACTTCATCAGCCTTGTTGACGATAGTATCATTGCCCGCCAACGCGTTAATAACATCAGCATCTTCATTAACAAGTTTATCAGCTTTTGATGTACCAGTCAGCGGAGGAATATACGGAGACGGAGACGTCCCCATAACAAGTAAGTTATCTTTGTTGTAGAAAGTTTGATTGTCCGGGTTGCGGATTACGATAGCATTTTTAGTACCTTCGCCAACATAGAATATCATATTACTTCCGCTCTGAACTGAAGTGCGAATAGTTCCTTCCGTTATCTGTAAGGAATCGTCTATGCTAAATCCCTGAATGGTATCTTTGCCGTCGCCTGACGCGTACTGTACAAGTTGGGCATTATCGTTGAGGTAAATATTATCGTTGCCTTTGCCGCCTGCGATTGTCGCATTAATAACGTCACTGCCAATACTAATTCTGTCAGCATCAGCACCGCCGTCAATCAAAATATTACTTCCTTTGGCAGTGATAGTATCTCTGCCGGCGTCTCCCATTATTGTGGTCTCATTCCCGCTGTCAGTAATCTTGTCATTACCTGTTCCTGCAGAAATAGAAACACCGTTACCAAGATTGGTAATTGTATCCGCGCCGCCTATAGCGTCAATTATTGCATAATCATCTTTGTTATTAATATTATTTCCTTTGGACGTACCCTCAACCGTTACACGAGGACGCGCTCCTCCAATGAATGTACTATCTTCGATATAGAAGGATTCCTCTTTAAAACCTTTAAGGGTAATTTTGTTACTGCCAACTGTCAAAATAACATTCGAGCCGCTAATTGCCGTGCTGACACTTGAACCTGACGTGAACTGAATTGAATCGTCTTTGCCAAATCCATTGATAACGTCTTTACCGTCGCCCGTCGCATACTGAATAAGTTGCGCATTGTCATTGAGATAAATTGTATCATTACCTTTGCCGCCAATGATAGTGGCATTTGCAACTTCACTGCCCAGACTGATTTTATCTGCATCTGCCCCGCCGTCAATGCGCAGATTGTTTCCGCTTGTAAGAATAGTATCCTTACCTGCTCCGCCTTTTATTGTTGTCTCATTTCCGCTATTAATAATGCTATCATTACCTGAACCACCATCGATATATGAGTTGTTACCTGTATTAGTGAGAGTATCTGCGCTACCCATACCGTAGATTGTTGCACCGTCATCAGAACTGGTGTATTTGTCAGCTGTCGCTTTTAAAGTAACGGGAAGTATAGGAACTTTAATAGAAATTACGTTGTCCTTATTTTGAAAATCCTTTTTCGCAACGCCTTTCAATCTTACATAGTTTGTCGTACCTTCTCCAACATAAAAAATAATGTCCGAGCCGTTAATGACTGAATCTCTTATTGAGCCTGACGTTATGTAAAGCGAATCATTTTCACTGAATCCTGAAATTGTATCTTTGCCGTCACCTTCGGCATATTGGAAAATATTCCCGTTACCACTGGAATAAATCGTATCGTTACCGGTTCCACCGTATACAGTCACTTTCTCTGCGCCGCCGCCAATACTAATTTTGTCATTGCCCTTGCCGCCGCTGATTGTGACATTATCGCCTGAATTAATTATAACGTCATTTCCGGCGAACGCGCTGATTGTTGCTCCTACAAGAGAATTTCTTATGGTATTAGCACTCGACGTTCCGACAATGTTGTAATTATTTACAACCGTTGATTGCAAAGAACCCTTGCCGATTTGATAATAAATTTTTTCGCCGGCTTTATCTTTGAGTGTGATTGTACCTGAACCGACATCTAAGATAACGTCATTACCGCTTGCGCGTGCAGCACTTATACTTCCCGACGTAATGTTCAAAGTCGTATCTGTGTTGAGCGAGTAAATAACATCATTACCGTCGCCATTTGCATATTTAATCACATCTGCGCGTATGCTGTCGCTATAAATGGTATCGTTGCCCTTACCGCCGATAAGTGTATTTGAAGTTGGAACTCCTTCTCCACCAAGTAAGCTGATTATGTCATCATTTGCGCCGCCGTTAATAACATTGTAAAATCCATTGACTCTAATCGTATCGTTGCCTTCTCCGCCGTTGATTGACGAATAATAAAACATACCGTAGATACTATCGTTACCTGCACCGCCGTCAACTGTTAATGTGTCCATATCATCAAAGGCGTAAATTGTGTCGTCACCGGCACCACCGTTAATGTATGATTCGGATACGTTTTTATTGTGAATGTAGTCGTTACCTTCTTCGCCATCAATATAAGCGTTATGGACTGAATCATTGTAAATAGTATCCTCATCTGCCCCACCATAAAGATAAACGTTAGACACATAATTCTCTATGTAATCTGTGCCGTCTCCGCCATAGATTGTAGTGAGTTCTCCTGCATTGTTAAAAATTATGTCATTACCAGCTCCGCCATCGATTGTAGTGCGTTCTCCTTCACTTTTAAAAATTAAGTCATTACCGGCACCGCCGCTAACGTAAGAGCGATTGCCACTTTTAAGATAAATTGTATCTGCGCCTTTTTCTCCGAAAATATAAACCTCATCTGCTTTATTACTTACATAATCATCTCCTGACAGAGCATTTATTGTTGCACCGGCAAGAGTATTTTTAAGTGTGTCATCATCACCAGTTAAAGAAATATTTAAATTATTTATAACAGTAGACTGCAACGCACCGTTACCAACTTTGTAGTAAAAAGTTTCGTTAGCCATGTATTTAAGTGTAATTGTGCCGTCGCCAACCGTTAAAATAACGTCGCTACCACTGGTTGTTGCCGCACTGATACTACCCGACGTAATTTGAAGCGTCGTATCCGTACCGAGATCGTAGATAACATCATTACCGTCACCGTTGGCATAACGAATCAGATTTCCATCTGTGAAATTAACGATAACGTCATCGCCTTTACCGCCATTTACGGTATTGAAACCTCCGCCCACAATCGAAATCCAGTCATCGCCTATACCGCCATTGATTGACGAATAACTTATATTGCCAAATATATAGTCAAGATCCGCGCCGCCGCCTATTGTCGAATAGTTGAAAGTACCCCAGATAGTGTCCTCTCCGCTACCGCCGTCTGCAGTAACAGAATTACCTACCACTCCAATATCATCTGCGCCATTGCCACCGTTAATGTACACAGACTGACCGTTTTCATTGCCAATCGAGTCGGCGTCATCTCCGCCATAAATGTAGACGTTATTTCCCTTGTTGTAAACGGTGTCACTTCCGCCATACGCATAAATTGTCGCGCCGCTTAGAGTATTTTCAATGTTGTCTCCATTGGACGTACCCGATATAACGGTATTGAACCTCTGAATGTCAAATAAGACATTTCCCATAAGAATTCCTCCTGTCTCAAAAATCAATCAATAGTCACATTTTATTTTGTTAAATTTATCATAACTTAATTATGACGTCAATATATTCAAAAAATTTTAATTACAAAAAAACACTCCTCTCATTTTTGAGAAGAGTGTCAAATTTTTAGATTTTAGTTTTAATGTCTAAATAATTTTGCCTTTTATCTACTTTATTAATTTGTCCGCGCAGATTTATTTATCAGTATAAGTATAAACCGTAGCAAGGGTATCATTAGTGAGGTTATCGTAACTTGCAGAATCCGTTATCTTACCTGCGCTATAATTCGTATCGGTAATTTCTGTTATCGAATCAATTTGCGCGGTGTCATTCACAAAATTATCATCTTCAATCAGCTTGCTAATTTCAGAATTACTAACCCTATTGCCTTCAGAATCGACAATCGTCAATGTCGCTCCTTTGCCATTCTTTATAGTCAAATTGCCTTTGTTCGTAGTTATTACCCAATCTTTTTCGCTTGCCTTTTGGCTGGTAATCTCTACATCTTCCGCCATCATAATACTATCTTTGCCTGCCGTGTAGTCTTTAATAACATCGTCACCTTTGGAATATACGAAAACATCGTTGCCGCCAGAGCCGGTAAGAGTATCTGCATCATCGCCGCCATAGAGAGTATCATTGCCCGCGCCTCCGACGATAGAATTATCAATGCCGTTTCCGATAATCGAAACGCCTTTGCTCAATTCTTTGGCAGTGATATTTTTTACATTTTCCATTCCTGCCCACTTCGTCAAGTCTATAACTTCGCCTGTGAACTTCGTGCCAACCGTCATTGCATTTTTCGTTGAACTCAAGTTGACTCCTACAGGCAGAACCGTTGCAAAGTCTACTACCGTAATCTTTCCTCCGACTTCAACGTTGACTTCTGCCGCTCCTGCTCCTCCAAGCGTTATTAAGCCTGAACCTACCTTCAATATT
>JAFZIV010000025.1 GCA_017554235.1 Selenomonadaceae bacterium | reverse complement strand
CGCAATGAAGTTGAACGTTTTTTTAGAAGAATAAAACGGTTTCGTCGAGTTTTTACGCGTTACGATAAGTTAGACGTAGTCTTTGAGGGGTTTATTCTCTTTGCTATTGTGATTGATTCTTTAGTGTGAACACTACCTAGTAGTGCGTATAGGCAAGCCGTTAAAGTGCCTACAACTTTATCGCCCGTTACTTCGTTGACAATGGAGCGTAACACCCATACAGCCGCGAATAAACTTAGAAACGCAAAAATTATCGTCAAGTAATATTCAATGACGTATTTTTCGGGAACAATCGCCTGCGCGTATTTTTTTTCAACTTCTCGCCGTTCAATCAATCGCTTAGATAATTTTTCCTTAGCGTCTGCAGGAATTGCATCAGCTATAGTTTTAACGACGTTTGGGACAAGTACTCGGTGGGCGAAGGGACGTTTAGCTGTGCCTTCAAGATACGCTTCAAGTCCGAAATTTGGATCGCCGTCACGCAATGTCCACTTAAGAAAAAAGCCGTTAAACCCCGCCGCCGTTACAGTTAGCACGAGGAATATCAGCATAAATTTTTTTACAATCTTGTCAAATTTTTGTAACTGCATTTATTACCCCTAACCTCCCCCCTTTCCGACTAATCGGTAAAAAGCCCTTTAAGCTTATCAAGGAAAGATTTTTTCTCGGGATTATTTTGAACGTCACTGCCGCCGGACTCAAAATCTTGGAGCAATTTTCTTTGACGGGCTGAAAGATTTTTCGGCGTCAAAACTTTTACCTTAACGAGTTCATCGCCTCTGCCTTCGCCGCGCAGAACCGGAATACCTTTGCCGCGAATTTTTAAAACCGTGCCGGATTGCGTGCCTTCGGGAATAGTCAACTCAACTTTTCCGTCAATGGTAGGAGCTTCAACTTTCGCGCCGAGTGCCGCTTGTACAAAACTAATCGGTACTTCACAATGAACCGTCGTACCGTCACGAGTGAAAATAGGATGCGGCTTGATATTGATATAAACGTAAAGGTCGCCGGTAGCTCCGCCGCGTTCGCCCGGTTGTCCGCCGTTTTGAATACGAAGTCGCGTACCGTTATCGACGCCGCGAGGAACAACAACTTTAATATCGCGTTCAACACGAACTTTACCGTTGCCGTGACAATGCCCGCAAGGATTTTTAATAATCGTTCCTTTACCGTGACAACGTTCACAGGTGCGCGTGGCATTGACGACACCGAAAGGCATACGAGTAGTAGTTTGACGCGTTCCAGTGCCTTTACAATCGGGACAAGTTTCAGGCGAAGTTCCTTTAGCCGCACCACTTCCGCCGCATTCTTCGCAATTTTCAAGGCGTGGAACTTTAATCATCATATCCTTACCAAATGCCGCCTCTTCAAAAGTTACGCTTAAATCGTATCGTAAATCTGCGCCGCGTTCAGGCCCGGGAGTTTTATCACGACCGCGCGATCTCCCGCCGCCGCCGAAGAATTGCTCAAAAATATCTCCCATATCGAAGCCGCCGCCGCGTCCTCCGAAAATGTCGCCCATATCGAATCCGCCAAAACCTGCGCCGGAATTAGGTCTGCCGCCGCCCGGTTGAAATGCCGCATGTCCAAATTGGTCATACTGCGCACGTTTATCTTTATCCTTCAAAACTTCATACGCCGCGTTGAGTTCCTTCATTTTCTCTTCAGCGTTTTTCTTATCATCAGGATTTAAATCGGGATGATATTTTTTCGCAAGCTTTTTGTAAGCTTTTTTAATTTCATCGTCAGTCGCATTTTTATTTAAGCCTAAAACTTCGTAATAATCTCTTTGCGCCATAATTCTCACCTTCTGAATCTTTAAATAAAAAAATATTATACCACCATTTAGAAAATCTTTTTAAAAATAAAAATATATTCGTGCTTAAAAATATAAAAGTCGCTCTTAAGCGCACGATATCGCCAAATTCCTTGCTGATTCGCCTTGCCTTTAGTTTCTCCAAAATTTTTAACAATAATTCCCTTTAGTAAAAAATTTCTTTCCAAAAATAAGTTCATACAATAAAAGCCCAGTGGCACAACTTGACTGTTAGCGTATTTGTCGCCGATAACTACCGCGCAGTAACGATTTTTTTCCAAAAATTTCGTCGTGTTGTCTATAACTTTTCCGAAAGAATTTTTAAATTCTTCAAGCGTAAGACAGTTAGATAAATCGTTAGGATTGGCAGAAAACTTTATTATGTCCCAATACGGCGGATGAAAAATTACAAACTGAACTTTTTCGATACCCGCGCAGGTAAGAGTCGGTTGCAAGTCAATAGTTGAACTGTCTCCGCAAATTTGAATCATCTTTGAATCGCCAATTTCAGCGGCTATCCTCTGCGCGGCGGTGTCCAAAACCTTTTGTTGCAACTCAATGCCAATAGCATTTCTGCCCATACGCTTAGCCTCAATCAACGAAGTACCACTGCCCATAAAAGGATCAATTATCCAATCGCCTTTTTTGGTGTACCTGCTGAATAATTGATGCGGAATCTGCGGAACAAAATTTCCGTGATAATCACCGTTGTGCGATCCCGAATTATCGCGCTTGTCAATAATCCATAACGAATCAGTTTCAATATCTGAATAATCTTTCCAAAAATCTATGTCAATGTCGTTGTATTTTGACATTTCTTAGCACCTTTTACGCAAATAACGGGAAGAGAGAATCCTCTCCCTCCCCGCTGTTAGTTATCAAAAAATGTTTGCGTTTAGATTTTATTTCTTATCTTTGTTGACTTCGGTGTATTCTGCGTCAATAGTGCCGTCATCGTTCGGCTTATCGTTGGAAGTATTTTCCTGTTGCGCACCGGCGTCCGAATACTGCTGTTGATTTTGACTGGAGCTGTTTTGATATGCCGCTGAACTGACTTTGTAAAGTGCTTGTCTTACATCTTCAGTCTTCTGTTTCAAAACATCAACGTCGGAACTGTTCAAATTATTTTTCAACGATTCAACTGCAGTCTTAACGTCTTTAATCAACGATTCATCAACTTTGCCTTCAAAGTCTTTGCAAGTCTTTTCTGCTTGATAAACGGTATGCTCTGCATCATTCTTAGCGTCTGCCGCTTCACGCTGTTTCTTATCGTCCTGTGCGTGGGCGTCAGCTTCTTTAACCATACGGTCAATATCTTCTTTGCTCATGCCGCTTGACGACTGAATTGTAATTTTCTGTTCGCGTCCCGTGCCTTTATCTTTTGCGGAAACGTTTACGATACCGTTAGCGTCAATGTCGAAAGTAACTTCAATCTGCGGAACTCCGCGAGGTGCAGGCGGAATATCTGACAGTACAAACTTACCAAGAGTTTTGTTACCTGCCGCCATTTCGCGTTCACCCTGCAGGACGTGAATTTCAACGCTTGATTGATTATCAGCCGCCGTCGAGAATACTTGAGACTTAGTTGTAGGAATTGAAGTGTTACGTTCAATAATCTTCGTGCAGACGCCGCCTAAAGTCTCAATGCCGAGTGACAACGGTGTAACGTCGATAAGCAAAACGTCTTTAACTTCGCCGGAAAGTACACCGCCTTGAATTGCCGCGCCGATTGAAACGCATTCGTCAGGATTAATGCCTTTGGAAGGCTCTTTGCCCAAAATGTTACGAATAGCATCTTGTACAGCAGGAATACGAGTTGAACCACCGACTAAGATAATTTTGTTAATTTCGTCGCCTTTAAGCCCTGCGTCCTTCATAGCTAAGCGCGTGGGTCCCATTGTGCGTTCAACCAAATCATGTGTCAATTCGTCAAATTTCGCGCGTGACAAGGTTAAATCTAAATGTTTAGGACCGCTTGCATCAGCCGTTATAAAGGGCAGATTAATATTTGTCGAAGTCATTGAACTAAGTTCGATTTTAGCCTTTTCAGCCGCCTCAATCAGACGTTGTGCCGCCATTTTGTCTTTGGAAAGGTCAATACCGTTACTGCGTTCAAACTCCTTAACCATCCAGTCCATAACTTTTTTGTCGAAGTCGTCGCCGCCCAAGTGAGTATCACCATTTGTCGCAAGAACTTCAAAAGTACCTTCGCTAAGTTCCAAAATCGAAACATCGAAAGTACCGCCGCCCAAGTCGAAAACTAAAATCTTTTCGTCGTTATCTTTATCAAGACCATAGGCAAGAGCCGCCGCCGTCGGTTCATTGATTATACGAAGAACTTCAAGCCCTGCAATTTTACCTGCGTCCTTCGTAGCTTGACGTTGTGCATCGCTGAAGTATGCAGGAACAGTGATAACGGCTTGCGTGACTGTTTCGCCGAGATAAGCTTCCGCGTCTGATTTAAGCTTTTGAAGAACCATTGCAGAAATTTCTTGCGGCGTGTAACTTTTGCCGTCAATCGTGACTTTGTAAGATTCGCCCATATGACGTTTAATAGAAGCAATCGTCCTATCGGGATTGGAAACGGCTTGACGTTTTGCAAGCTGTCCTACAAGGCGTTGACCGTCTTTTGTGAAACCGACAACTGAAGGAGTGATACGACTGCCTTCAGGATTAGTGATAACTGTAGGCTCGCCACCCTCCAAAACGCTGACAACACTGTTAGTAGTTCCTAAATCTATACCAATAATTTTACTCATATATTATTTCCTCCAAATTAACTTTCAAAAATTTTCATTACGCATTATTTACAACTTGCACCATGCTGGGGCGAATAACTCTGCCGCGTGCCATGTAACCGCTTTGGAATTCTGCGGCAATCATACCGTCTTCCTTAGATTCGTCTTTAACGGTTCCAACGGCTTGATGAAAATTCGGGTCGAACATTTTACCTTCTGTCTCAATAGGTTCAAGTCCGTGTTTACCCATCGCGGCGATTGTCTCAAGACGAATCATTTTAATTCCTTGACGGAACTTTTCAGATTCTGCGCTGTCACCTTCTGCCGCTTCTGCCGCTCTGCTTAAGTTGTCAAGGAGCGGAAGTAAATCTTTCAAAAATGCCTGCTCAACCGTCGAGGCAAGTTCTAATTTTTCTTTTGCGGTACGTTTACGGAAATTGTCAAAATCTGCTTGCAATCTTAAAAGCCTGTCATTTTTCGCGGCAAGGTCTGCCTTCAATTTTTCATTTTCCGTAACAAGCCCTAAGTCAGGTGCAACGTCTTTCTTTTCGCCATCCAAATTTATATTATCGGCATTAGATAAATCTGCGTTAATATCCGCACTGTCACCGTCCTCATTTTCAAGCTTAATCTTTTTATCTTCCGTCAACTCATCAGCCCCTTTCTTTTCGGTTGCTAAAGATTATCACTAATTGGACAAAATGTCAATATTTTTTTAAAAAGTCAAATAAAATTTTTCATCAAAAAATGATACGATAATTTACAGTTAATTGAAATTTTTATTGAATGCAACAAAATTAAATTTATGACAAAAATTTCCATAAGAACTAATAAAGCCCGCTCCAAAATTTGAAACGGGCTACGCTAAAATTTAGCTTAAAAATTTATTGTGTGCGTTAAAATATTCTTGTTTCTTACAACTGAGGACCAGCCGGTACAAGTGCTTTACCTGCTTCGTTGTATTCATACTTTTTGAAATTCTTAATGAAACGTTCAGCAAGGTCTTTCGCTTTCTTATCCCATTCAGACGGATCAGCATAAGTATCACGCGGATCAAGAATATTTGTCGCAACGCCTTCCAATTCGGTAGGAACTTCAAGGTTGAAAATGTCAATCTTCTTAGTGGGAGCAGTTTTAATCGCGCCGCCAAGAATCGCGTCAATAATTCCACGCGTATCCTTAATGGAAATGCGTTTACCGCTGCCATTCCAACCGGTGTTGACGAGATAAGCTTTCGCACCGCTGGCTTCCATACGCTTTACAAGTTCTTCTGCGTACTTCGTGGGATGAAGTTCAAGGAATGCTTGACCGAAACACGCGCTAAACGTAGGAGTGGGTTCAGTGATACCGCGTTCAGTTCCTGCAAGTTTCGCGGTAAATCCGCTAAGGAAATAATATTTGCACTGCTCGGAAGTCAGAATCGAAACAGGCGGCAGTACACCAAATGCGTCTGCGCTAAGGAAAATTACAGACTTAGCGGCAGGTCCATGACTGTCGGGGCGTACAATTTTCTTAATGTGATAAATCGGATAGCTTACGCGGGTATTTTCGGTAACGCTCTTGTCAGCAAAATCAATCTTGCCGTTTTCGTCAACGGTGACATTTTCCAAAAGTGCATCGCGTGTAATTGCGCCGTAAATGTCGGGCTCTGCAACGGGATCAAGATTAATGACTTTCGCGTAGCAACCGCCTTCAAAATTGAAAACGCCTACATCGTCCCAGCCGTGTTCATCATCGCCGATTAAAAGACGTTTGGGATCTGTTGACAGAGTAGTTTTGCCTGTGCCGGAAAGTCCGAAGAAAATAGCGGTATTCTCGCCGTTCATATCTGTGTTGGCGGAGCAGTGCATTGCGGCAATACCTTTCAGCGGCAGGAAATAGTTCATCATTGAGAACATACCTTTTTTCATTTCGCCGCCGTACCAAGTATTGAGAATGACTTGCTCTTTGCTGGTTACGTTAAAGACAACCGCCGTCGTTGAATTAAGACCGAGTTCCTTCCAATTTTCAACTTTAGCTTTCGACGCATTGTAAACTACGAAGTCAGGCTCTTGATCGAACTCTTCTTGAGTTTTAGGACGAATGAACATATTCGTTACGAAATGTGCCTGCCAAGCAACTTCCATAATGAAACGGATTTTCATTCGGGTATCTTTATGAGTGCCGCAGAAACCGTCGACGACGTAAAGCTTTTTATTGGAAAGTTCCTTAATGGCGAGTTCCTTTAAAGCTTTCCAGCTTTCAACGCTACATTTTTTGTTATCGTTTTTATACTCGTCAGTAGTCCACCAAATTTCGCCGGGTGCGCCTTCTTTAGTGGTCTCATCGTAAACAATGAATTTGTCCTTAGGAGAACGTCCCGTAAATTCGCCCGTCATAACGTTGATAGCACCGAGTTCCGTTTCCTGTCCGACATCGAAGCCCGTCAAACCGGGTTTAGTCTCTTCGTTGAAAAGTACTTCGTAAGTGGGATTGTAGAGTACTTCAGTAGTTCCCGTGATACCGTATTTTGTTAAATCCATCATCGGCATAAATCTTTACCTCCAAAAATATTTGATAATTATTTTATGTTAATATAGCGCATTTTTAATTAAAAGTCAAAAAATTTTTTCAAATAAATTGTAGTCTTTCCTTCGTCAAAATAAATTTATCCAAAATCGCGCCGTCCACAGTTTGGGAAGTCAACGTTAAACTTTCCGCGCTAACGTCAAGCGTAATGTAAGATTCAGGTTCAGTTTGAAGATTCGGCGCAATTACTTCATCAATCTGCGAATTTCTTTCAACATATTTTTGATCGCCCGACCTGCCGCATAAAATGTAAAGAGTTCCCCGCGCAGATTTTTTTTGTGCAAAAATTTTTCCGCGATTTCTGTAAGTGTGCAGGTGTCCCGTAAAAACTACGTCAATTTCTAATTCATCAAACAGCGGCATAAAATTTTCCGCAATATCGTTGAAATTATCCGCCGTGTAGTCGTAAATGTCTTTGTGCATTAAAACAATTTTCCAACGCCGATTAGCATTAGCCGCATCACGTCGCAACCAATAATTTTGGGCGTCCTGAAAGTTTTTCGTAAAATTTTCCAGCTCCAAAAATTGCGTGTTCAGTACAAAAAAATGCGCCGCTCCATAGTCGAAAGAATAAAAATAACCGCCAAAATGTTTTGTACCATTCGACGGTAAATAAAATTGGTGAAGATAATCGACGGGCAAATAATTCAACCAATTCAAATTATAACATTCGTGATTGCCCATAACCGGCGCGAAAATTCTTTCCGACAAAATAAACGCAGAGGCAAGGTACCAAGCCCGCCATTGATACGCCGCCTGCCCGTTGTCAACCAAATCACCAATCACCGTGACGAGTTCCGCGTCAGGATAATTTTGCGCAGCAGTGTCAGCAACTTTCTGCCAAACTTCATAATTGACGCATTGCGAATCGCTGAAAATTAACATCTGAAAATTTCCGTCGCCAGCCGTTCGTAAATTTTGCCAACTCGTAGACTTGTCATCACAAATAATTCTAAAGTTATATAAACTTTCAGGCTTAAGATTTTCAAGCTTGCAAGTGTAAATGTAAATCGTCGCGTCGTCCTGCTGAAAAATTTCAAAGTCTACCGCGCAGAAAATCGCACCGTCATTGCCGATAAGTTTATATTCAACTTGCACGCCGATTAATTCTTCGTCAGACTGCCACATTATGACGCGTGAAGTTCTTGAATCTTTTGTGACAATCTGCCGCAAAAATTTTACCTGTCGTAAAGGCTTGTAACCGTCCTGCGGTTTATGCAATTTTTCATATCGTGACGCTTCGACTAATTTTGGAAAATATGTTCCAAGTCCCAAGCTTAACAAAAGTTTTATGAACAATCTGCGACTCAAAATTTTTCTCCACTAATTTTTACTTGTGCTTTTAAAATTTTTTTTCATTAACGCAAATTTATCTTCATTAACGGTAATTGCTTTTCCGTCTTCAACCAACTTAAACGCAGTTATATCGTTAAGTTTTTCCAAAATGAATCCTGTCTTCACTATACAACTAACAGCTTGATTATCTATCGATATATAATTTTTAATGATATACATCCCGTCATCATTGATAAGGGCTTTTTTAAGTTTAAGTGCGTCCTTGTTATATTTTTCGCGCTTGAGGTTTTCATCTTTCAAGGCATTTTCAATCGCCTTTGCATTAACCATAATAGTAACGTTCGTATTTGAATTAAAAATGTATTCAATATTAGAAAGTTGATTATCTGCCAATTTACACCTTTCTTTTATAAATGCTTTTAATCTAATCGTCTCCGCTTACGTAGTCGCCTAATTCTTTGATAAAATCTTCGTGTTCTTCGCCAACGCAAGAAAAATTTATTCGTCGCAAATTTTTAGCGTCCTTAAGCCGTTCAATCTCAATCCTTACATAATTTTCCGGCAAGGCGTCAGGAAATTTTTCCGCCCACTCAATAAACACAATTCCTTCCGGAAAATCTGTGTATTCATAAAATCCAATATCCTCAAGCTCATCTTCGTTTTGAATACGATATAAATCAAAGTGGACAATCGGGCAAAATCCCTCGTAAATATTCATCAAATTAAAAGTCGGGCTTGTAACTTCGCCTTGTACGCCCAACGTCCGCGCCATACTTGCAACAAAAAGAGTTTTGCCCGCTCCTAAATCTCCTTCAAGACAAATTACCGTGCCTTCTCGCACGCGTTTAGCAACTTTTTCCGCCAATTTTACCGTCCCGTATGGGGACTGAGTTATGTGAGTCAACATAAATTCCTTTCCTTTATTAAAAATTATTTGGGCGTAATTATATCACATTGCATTGGAAAGGGAAATTTTATTTTTCTAAGTTCAAGGATTGATGAGATTAGAATATAATTGAGGAACTTGATTCACACTGCGCATTATCGTTGGACAACTCGTCCTCTTTATTCCTGAACTTTTGATAAGTTTAGCAAAGGTTTCATAAGCGTCAACAATTTCTTTTGGATCAATTTGCGTTATACAATGCGGTTTCCATTCAGCACAACCGCCGTAAACGGTTTTATTCTTACAGGTGCCGAGTGCGTGTTTCGGACGAATATTTATTGAATTAGTTTGCCACGGGAAAAAAAGTGTGTATTCGCTAAGAAAGCCTTTAATTTTTTCATCGTCAAAGCTGTCTTTAGATTCTCGACTAATCTTGATTGTCGGAATATTTTCAGCGGCGGCAATATGAATAGTACCGGAATCGTTTCCGATGTACATATCGGATTGAGAAATTATTGAGGCCGTGATTCTCCAACTTAACTTCATGTCGACAAAATTTTTTACAGATTCTTTAGGCAGATTTTTTTCCAAAAATTTTGCATCTTCCACTTCTTGAGAACCACCAATAATAACCAGAGAGCCCGATTTTTTGACGATCAATTTAAATGCGGCGAGATATTTTTCAATCGGATATTTTCGGGCGGGATGATTTGCACCAATTCCGGCAATAATTTTCAGATGATTGGGCGCAAACCCTTCAAGCAATTTTCGCGCAGTATATAAATCTTCCGCGTCATACCAAAGTTCGGCATTTGTTTGTCTGATTTGCAATCCCATTGCCTTAAGTAGGTATAAATTTTTTGCGCATGTATGCATAATTTCCTTTGGGTGAACAATCGGTTGCGTCAAAAAATAATTCGCAATATCATTGGGTTTCTGAGTGGGATCGCCTTCGTAAGGATAACTTATGCTCTTAATATGTCCTACACGTTTTTTTGCACCACTTAAATAATTTAAAAACAAATCTATTAAATCTATTTGATGACGCAAGCAAATGCACAAAGTATAATTTCTTTTCCAAAGATACTGCGCGGCAACATTAGAAGCAATCATAAGCATACCTTGTATGTCTTGATTAAGTACAAGTTGTCCGTAATCAACTTCAATCGGAATAACCTCATTGACATAAGGACAAAGTTCCGCCATAGGATAGACAGCTTTATTGACGACCAAAGTTATAAAAGCATAGGGATAATTGGCGCGAATTTCACGAATCACTGGAGTAGTCAAAATAAAATCGCCCATGTAGTCAAGTCGGAAAATCAAAATATTTTCTATGCCGGAAGATTGATCTTCGCGATAACCTTGCTTGATAAATTCCTGTTCCATAATGGAAAAATCCAACTGCTGTGTCTGAAAAATATGCTTAATGTTAGTCTCAAGAGCGCGTGCCAATGCGTTATGACGCGCTTGCAAAATTTCATTCAAATTTATCACTCCTATAAATTATTCCGCAAAGGCAAATAATCTTTCAAGGCGTTGTAAATCAATCGTCGTCAAATGTGAAAGTTCATTGCGGGCTTGGTAGGCAAGTTCTAAAATATCCCAATCTCTTGGTTGAAAAACCATAGCATTGCCGCCGTAAAAGTGAAGGTGGCGCAGTTCCATATCCCAAGGATCTGTCAAAAGTTTTCCAAATTCATCAGTAACAGGAAGTATATGTCGTAAGCGGACAAAATTTTTTTCAATCAACTTGCCGCGTAATTGTTCAAGTGTCGGTAATAAAAATTGAGCTTGACATTCCCAAACTGCGCGGGAAAAAACTCTTTCATCGAAGTTAGGAACAATTTTTTTTACGAAGTCAACGCCTTCAGTCAATAATTCCACCTTCGCAAGATTTTTCGCCAATATCGCCGATTGTCCCGAAAGTTTTGCCGCTAATGTTGAAGTATATAATTTTTCCTGCGTAGTCAACTTAGAATTTTCCAATAAGTTTATCGCAAAAAATTGTACATCATAAGGCGTCAAATAATCTGATAATCTCGCTAAACTTGGCGGCGGATTGTCTTCACAAGTCACAAAAATTATTGAGCCTGTCGAATTGTGCATACCTTTGTTAAAGTCAACGACCGCTGACGTAAGCCATTTTACTTTGCGCTTAAGCTTGACGATTATCACGTAGCCGCCACATGCATTTTGATCTGCAACGTCTGTCATTGGCGAATCTTTTGTAAAGTCGCGCAGAAAATTTGACGCAAATCTTTCAGTCAACGCCGTTACAAAATCTTCAATGTCGCCCTTTTCATCGTATTCAAAAATTTCTACAATCTGTGAAACATGACGCCGCGAAATTTTATCCGCCAACATTCTTACAAAACCTTCAAGGTCAACCTGCGGTAAATGAGCCGCCGCCGCGCAGTGTTTTTCAACTGCATCAGCCGCATTGTTTGTAAAACGCCGAGCACCCGGTACCATTCGCCACCAAGATGACAATTCCTCATTGTCAAGCGGCTGTAACTTATTAAAATCAATTTTACTTTCATTCGCGTTATATGAATTTAAAAGCGAAATTCGCGTATTAATTCTGGACACAAAAATTAGACCTCCATTTTAAGTGGTCAGTGGTTAGTGATCAGTGGTCAGAATTTTTTTCACTTTCACTGATCACTGACCACTATTCACTGAATACTTTTACTCTTAAGCTCTAGCTCCTAAAGTGCCGTAGGAGTCAAGCTTTTTGTTAGCTTCCTCAACCGTTCCCATCATATGCCAAAACGCATAGCGGTTAAACTCAAATTTACCGTCCGCTCTGCGCAAAATATTCAAAGTAACCATTTCGTCAAGCAACGAAAGCAATTCATTATCACTAAGTTTACCAATTTTTTCAACGCCGCACATCAAGCAGTAATCTTTAATGTCAGTTAAACTTACGCCAATAGGACGCCCGTTTTCATAGTAAGCCATCGCTACCGCCAACGCTAAAATCTCATAGTAATTATCGTCGTCAAGGCAAAGCGTAATCTGAAACTTTTGCCTAATCTCTTCTTGAAATTCGCGATTGCCCAAAACATTTTTCAAATATTCATCGTCGAGCGTGTACGGAGGATTTTTCACAACGTCAAAATTCTGTTTCGTGTAATTCGCGCCGACCGCGTCGACCAACATTTTGCAGTAATACTGAATCGAGCCTGGATAATAATTTGTGCGACTGAAAATCGCGCTGATTAAACTTTCATCAGAAATTCTGAAACCAAGCCAACTCATAGGCTTTACCAAAAGTTCCATAGCGTCCGACGGCTTAAACGGTAAAACCGAAATGTGATTGAGATTGCCGAAACTGGAATTTTGCTCAAACCTTATGACTTTGTGCAAGCCTGCCAAGACGAATTTAAATTGCCCGTTGAAAGTGACAAGCAATTCGCGCAGAACATTAATTGCCTTTTCCGAATCCTTTTGACTTAAAAACGTGTCGCTCTCGTCCATAAGCAGTAAAAGTTTTCTGGGCTTGTCGATACCGCCGAATTGTCCGTTCAAAAGTTTGTGCATCTTGTAGGAAAATTCTTCCCAATTCTGCACTTCGCCGATAAGTTTTGCGTTGGAAAGTTCATAAGTAATTTTCTTCAGCGTCTGTTCGCTGTCCAAATTTTTTAAGTCAATGAAAAATGCGTAGTTAAGTTGGCGCGGATTGTGTTCAATATTCCGCACTTGACGAAGTAACGCAGATTTTCCCAACTGCCGCCCGCCGTAAACAAAGACGGGTCCTTTCATATCGCGAATTTGGTCAAGCTCTTCAGAACGTCCGATAAACATTTCAGGAGCTACAACTCCGCCCGTCGTATAAGGTTGCACGCGCGAAAATGGCAGGACAGTTTGCAACATACGCTTGCCGCGAGTTGCGTCATCAAAACTAGCCAAGTACAACGCCATAACCTTATCCAACACGAGGACGTTTTTTAAATTCGTCGTCAACTTCATAATCTTTGCAAGACTGCGACGCTCCGGCAAAGTCATTGCAACATCGGCAAGGCAAATTGTTCCTCTGTCGACTGTCATTTCGCCTAAAACCTGCGCGATATTATCGTAACGGCGATTCGCGCCCAAATAAATCACTTCAAGACCTTTGCTGTAAATTTCCGTGCCGAATACCGCGAAGGGATGAGGATAACTTTCACGCGCTTTAATCGGCTCGTCAAAACTTATCGTGTAAGATTTCTGATTAAGCGCATCAAAATTCCGCGCAGTAATTCTTCCGCCGTCGTAACCGAGATGTTTTAAAATATCAATGACAGCATTTTCAATCGCCGTAGTTTGTCCCGAGTGAATACCTTGCCAGCCGCGCAGAAAATCTAATGCGTCCTGCGTCTCACGATTGGGGCGATTGGTATGAACACGCTGCTTAAACGCGCCTTCAACCGAGCCATTTGCACTGCTAATTGAACGGTACAAAGTTTCATAATCGTTAAGGAAAGTTTCCAGCGTCGACAAATCATAACCTGTCACGTCAAGTTCAGTTAAAAGGTTGCCGCCCTCTGTTTCAAGGCGATTCATATAATCTTCCGCAACCGTCAAGTTCATCAACTCAATTTGACGGCGAATATTTGTGATAATTGGATAGCGCGTCTCAAGCGTTTCACCTGAAGACAAATGCTGTTCAAGAGTTTCTTCCAATTTTTTAAGACGCTTAGTCAACGCATTTTTATGCGGAATGGAAGTTTTATTGATTGACTGATTGCAAGCGTTGATAAAATTTTGGAACAAGCCTGCGTTTTTCGTCTGCATAAAATGTTTACGCGCTTCTACTACGGCGTCAATATAAAACTCGATTTTCTCTTGATCAGTGATTCTCGAATAGTTACGCGCCAATTCCAAGTCGCTTAAAAATTCTGCGTACACGCGGTCAATCTGTTTGTCAACCTGCCTGTCAAGCCCGCTAATTTTGCGTTTAATTTCTTCTTCGGGAACATTTAACTGCGGCAAATAAAATTTTGTAAGGTGCTGTAAAATTCCGCAGTCATAATTTTTTAACGACGTTTCATAAGCACTCTTTAAAGATTCATCAAAAGTTTTGCCTTTCATATCGGCTTCAAAGTTCATCACGCGATTTTTTAAAGAAAATTCCTCGACTCCGAAAGAATTTATTGTCGGCAAACCGTTTTCAAGTTCAATATAATTTGCCGTCAAAATACATTCGTTATAAATCAGCGCAACATTTTCGCCGTTGAGTTTCTTTTCAAGATTTTCAATGAACAGCTTAAAAATAATTTGTCCGAGATTTAATTTTTTATCTTTGGACATTTGCTTTTTCAAGTCGTCCAAATTCTCAATCGCCTTATCGACAGGCGCGGAAGGCTTGCCGGTAGTCGTGGATTCATCAAGATTTCTTTTCGCGTAAACATAACTCAACAGCGCGGTTAAACACTGTTTCATAATTTCAGTTACGCGCTTACGTTTCGGACCTTTGAAAGGCTCGCGCTCTTTACGCACAAGTTGAACTTTAGGATTGTTCCAAATGCGGTCTAAATAATCACTGATAATTTTTTCGGAAAAAAGTTCTTCGTCAATATGCGCACCGCTCTCTGAAAGAATTACGCTTAAATCCGTATCCTCAAACGTTCGGCAAAAGCTTAAAATTTCGTCCGCGCTGTACTCTTTAACGTCAAGATATTTGCGGACAAGCCCGTTAATGCTGAAAAGCTGATTGATAAGGTCTTTAACGCGGCGGTGATTTACGTCCGAATGTAAAATGCTGTCAGAAATATTTTCCGCCTTTTCAACCTGCGCGAGTGCCAACTGAAAATTATCTTCGTTACTGTTACCCGCACCTACAAGACAATCTGCAAAGGCGCGATGAGTTTTTTCCGTGAAACCGTTAAACAGGCTAATTAAATTTTTCGCGGCAGGATAATTTCTCAACGCAGTATTTGACTTATCCTCATTCAGTTGACGCCATGACTTTTGAATTTGATAGCTTGTAGGATCAAGCGGCGCGAAGAAACATTTAATCATTGCGGCAAGGTTAAGATAATCAAAAGTTTTTCCAACGTTAGCTTTAGGAATTTCAACCGCACCAGTCCAAAAAGTAAACGGGTCAATGTGACGCGTAACTTGTGCCGATAAAGGATCGTCAAGGATAAATCCAATTTCGTCAGCAAGATACGCCGCCCAATTATCGTTGTCTGGTTCAGTCTGCGCAATAAAATCTTTCAGTGCATGCAATGCCAACATAGCACGACTTTTAGCACCGATTCTAAATAAATTTGTTACGCCCGTTACGCTGTCAACTTTGGCGAGATCATTTTCAATCGTCGTAACCTCAACTTCTGCGGGAGCTGTAACTTTTTCTTCTACAACGGGAGCAGATTTTTTTTCAGCGACGGGCAACTTAAAATTTTTTTCTTCAGAATCTAAAGTGCTTTTAATATCTATCGTCGTAACTTCTTCGTCAATCTTTTCAATCGGCGGCTCTTCGTCTTCGTCTAAATCTTCTTCGTCGTCAAAGTCGTCTTCTTCAACAGAATCATCATCGTCATCATCATCTAAAAAGTCATCGAAGAATTTTTTACTGACTTCCTCATTGGAAATTTCGTTAAACGCAGGCTCGGCAACTTCTTCCGTTTCAACAATCTGCGCGTCAGAATCAATTTTCGGCTCTTCCTGCTCCAAAGGTAACGGAATATTTACGTCAAGCTTTTTATTTTTTTCGTCTTCACTGTCTTTAAGGTTGGGAGATTTTCTCACACGCCTAAGCGACGGACGACCAAAACGACTAATCTTAAGCCACTCGTCAAACTCTAAATCTACACCGTTAGGCGCGTAAATTTTTTCCGGCGTACACATAAAAAATCTTATGGTCTTGAACTTAACCGTATCAAACATTTTCATCCAAGGCAAGTCTTCAACTTTAAAAGTAAAAACGAAGACCGCCTTAACTTCATTGTTTTGGCTAATCTCGTGTTCAATCAGCATACGGAATTTTGCAATGCCTTCATTCCAATTTTCGCCCAACAAATTTAACGAAAACATAAGTAAAACTTGCGTTGAGTCGCCGTCAAATTTCCGTTCTGCGCGGGCGAAAGGGATGTTGGTATGGTATTCAAAATTAATTCGGAGACCGTCTTTAATTTTCGATTCGGCAATTTTCATCGACGAATATTTAATGGCACGAATCAGCGTTTCAAAATCGTTTTCATTGGAATTTTGCGAAGTGCGGATATTGCGAAATACGCGGCTACAAAGTTCATAACCGGCATTATTCAGATAATAAAATTGACGCTCGCGCCACGTAACTTTATCGGCAATTCCCCAAGCAAAAAGTTTTTCAAGAATCGTAGGAATAAATACGGAAAGTTTTTTAGAGAATTTACCGCTTGCCTTAAGACTTTCGGAATTAGACTTGAAAAAAACTCTTGCCTCCATAAAAATTCTGAAGATAGGCGACGGGTCGGAAGAATCAAGCATTTCATGCAGTTTGTTGTTAAAAGATTTTACGCTGAAATTTTTCTTTACGGCTGATTTCTCAATCTCAAAACTTTTTTCATCGTAAACGACAAGCGATAAATCAGGCGGCGGTTTAATGCTTCTGAACTTGACATTTACTGCGCTGACGGCGTGGGCAGTAGGATTAAACGTCGGCTTTTTCTCGGGCTTGACTTCGACGGGTTCGGGCAACAGTTCAATTTCGACGGCGGGTTCAGGCTCAACGGGTCTTGGAAAGTGTAATTTATTTTGCGAAAGTGCCATCAACAAAATTGGATTGTCGGTGAAATGTGGAACGACTTCAAGATATTTTTCCGTTGAAATAGTGTTATCATCGGAAATAATTTCGTCCAGTAAAACGAATCTTTCGGCAAGTTTTGATAAGTGCACCATATCCGTTTTAATGGAATTATTTTTAATGCGTTCCGCTTGCAGTTTGACTTTTCGGACGGACTCAACCATTTTAGGTTCTTGTGAATCTAATACGATTGTTGAAATTCTTGATAAGACTTGTACAATTTCCTCACGCATTGAATTTTGTTCGAGATCGGAAAGGACTTTGTCAACCAATTCAAGTTTACCTGAAGTTGCGGCGCGTTTTGTTTGTTCGATATTGGAAAATTTTTCTTGTGCCTCTAAAATTTGTTTTAAAAGTAAGTTTACTTCTTCTGAATCGGCATCTAAAAAAAATCCTTTGTCGATTGACGCGGCAATATCGGCTAAGATTGGGCGCAATCTTATTCGTGACGCTTCCATTTTTTTGAAAAGTTCTCGAAGACGCACGATTAATTCTGAGCCTACGCTCTCCATAAAAAATACCTCCTTTTGTCATTGCGTTGAAAAAAATTAACGCCAACATAAAATTACAATTCAACAATAATTAAACGTCGAAGTCAAAAAATCCTGCCGAGATTGAAGTTTTATTAATCAGTTTTTTACCTTTAATTCTGAAAAATTTTTCCAATAGACAAATTCAAAAACGGAAAAATACGGTATTGCATTTGAATTTAAATTTTATAGACAAAGATAAAAAAATCTAGTAAAATCTTACCTGAAAGAAGGTGAGAAAATGTCAACAATGGCACTGGTTGAAAAACATGACTTTCTTAAAGGCGTGCCGAATATAAAGAACTTGACCAACTTTGTTTTTTGTCAAAGAATCTTTACAATGCGGGGCTTTACACGGTGCGTCAGCATTTTTTTGCTACGAAAAAATTTTTGGCTTATAGTAAGTTGACAAGTCAATTTACCGAAACAAATCAGGCGGATTATCGCGCTCTTCCCGCAAAAGTCGCGCAACAAACGCTTAGATTGATAAATCAAAACTTCAACGCTTTCTTTTCACTGTTAAAATTGAAAGCCGCTGGAGAATATCAAGGAAAAATTCAAATTCCAAAATATTTAAATAAGCATAAAGGACGGCAGGTGTTACACTACACAGACCAAGCTGTATCGGTAAAATTCCAAAAAGGTTATTTACATCTTTCTCAAACCAATATTTTCATAAAAAGCAGAGTCGAAAAAGTACAATTCGTGAGAGTAGTACCGCGAAAACATAAAATAACAGTAGAAGTTGGCTATAAAAAGGAATTGCCGGAAGAGAAAAATTTATCACAGCCGCGAAAATTTTCGGCAATTGATATAGGAATAGATAATCTTGCGGCAGTAACTTTTTCTGACTCAAATTCTTTTATCATAAACGGTCAACCTCTAAAGTCTATAAATCAATACTTTAACAAAATTAATGCAAAATTACAGAGTCGACAAAGAAAAATAAACGATAAAGATTTTTCGCGGACGAATAAAATGCTGACGTTGAGCCGAAAACGCGATAACAAAATTTCTGATTATATGCACAAATCAAGCCGTCATATCGTGAACCAATTAGTTTCTCACCAAATAACAGATTTAATAATTGGTCACAATAAAAAGTGGAAACAAGGCACGAATCTCGGCAGTACGACGAATCAAAATTTTGTTTCGATACCTTTTAATAGATTCATTGATATGCTGACTTATAAATGTGAGTTGGAAGGAATTGCAGTTCACATTATAGACGAATCGTACACAAGCAAGGCAAGTTTTCTTGACAGAGATTTTATTCCCGACTACAAACCTGCGGATTTAGTCAAGCATAAATTCAGCGGTCGCAGAAAATGCAGAGGTCTTTACAAGTCAAAAAATTTTACGCTGAATGCTGATGTAAACGGTTCATTAAACATAATGCGAAAATTTTTTCAATATCACGCAGAAATCGCCGAACCGACATATTCAGAGCAAATTTTAAAATGTAGTCCGAAAGTTTATACAATCGGATAGAGGCGTGTAGTACGCCGGAGAGTTTATCATCTCTAATGTGTTTGACTATAACAAACGCAACTATGATCTTTTTGGTGATTGAATTTAAAACGATTGAACAGGTTGAAAATTTCAATGACAAAAATTTTCAAAAAAATTTTGGAGTAAAAAACTTGTTATCTCTGAAAAATTTGGTTTGTATCACTTACAGTTCCCGAATTTGTCTATTAAACGTATTCGGAAACCACATTTATAAATCAAAATTATAGATAGCACAAACCAGATTAAAGCGTTTTTTAAAAGTTTTATGCCGACATCTATAACGCTCTGAAAATATCCTAAAACATTTTATTTTTCTGATGACATGTTCTATACATATTCTGATTTTTGAAATAAACCGATTGTAATATTTTTCTTCCAACGTTAAGGGATGAAATTTTGAAGATTTTTTCGGTATCAAATTTTTCTTGTGTATCTTTTCAATTCCCAAGTAACCTGTATCAGCTATAACCACAGTATTTCGTTTTAAAGGGAGTCGACTGAATTTAAAAAGTTGAAAATCGTGAACTGCTCCTTTTGCATAATTTGTACACAGAATTTTTTTCTCTGAGATTACAAGTTGAACTTTCAAGGTATGACGTTTCTTTTTGCCGGAATAGCATTTTCTTTGTTTTTTTGGGACGTTGAATTGAACAGTCTACTACTGCAATCTCAATATTTTCTTTCAGCAAGGCACGTTTAGAGGGTAGATGAAATCTTTCATCAGCAAGTAAAGTATCTTCCACTAAGCGCATTATGTCAAAAGTTGTACTTTCTGCAATACTGTAATCATTTGCTATGTCGGCTATTGTTCTGCCGTCTCTATAATATGCAAAGAAAATACAAAGCCTGTCAAACATTGTTACTTTCGGAGGTCTTCCGCACTTTTTATGTGATTCGCGATATTGTTTTTGCAATATTTCAATCATAGTTGCGAATGTTTTTTGAAACTTTTTATCGTTAAAATTTTTGACTTGGTCAATCGTTTTCAATTCAATCACCAAAGATATTATACCATATTTCTTGGTTTCCGAATACGTCTATTATAAAAAGCAGTTGTATCAATGAGAATTTTGGAAATTTGCAATAAAAAAATAGCCCGAAGGCTGAGTAGGAAAAAATTTTATTCAAAAGCTTTTTTGGGACAAAGTTGGGAACAAACATTGCAACCGACGCATTGAGTAGAATCGACGACGGCTTTACCATTTTTGATAGAAATAGCAGGGCAACCGATTTTCATACAAGATTTGCAGCCGATACATTTATCTGGATTAACTTTAAGCGGCGGATTATGTTTAACGTATTTCAAAAGAGCGCAAGGACGACGAGAAATTATTACGGACGGTTCCGAAATTTTTAATTCTTCCTTTAAAACTTCGTCGCATTGCTTTAAATTATAAGGATCGACAACTTTAACGCGATTAATGCCCATAGCGCGGCAAAGTTCCTCAAGATTAATTTTTCCTGCAGGGTCGCCTTTAATATTAAAACCGGTCGTAGGATTTTGCTGATGCCCCGTCATTCCCGTAATCGAATTATCCAAAATAATTATCGTAGAATTTGATTGATTATAAGCGACGTTAGCAAGTCCCGTCATACCGCTGTGCATAAAAGTTGAATCGCCGATAACCGCAACGGTTTTATTTTCTGAATTTTTTCCGAGAATTTTATTAAAACCGTGAGTAGCACCGATTGACGCGCCCATGCACAAAGTCATTTCGATAGTAGAAAGCGGCGGAACTGCGCCCAAAGTATAGCAACCAATGTCGCCAAGAACCGTGCATTTATTTTTTTTCAAAGTATAAAATAATCCGCGATGAGGACAACCTGCGCACATAACAGGCGGACGATTGGGAACTTCAGTGTTCAGTGAAAAGTGATCAGGGATCAGTGATTTTTTAAGCGAATTGGATATTTCACTATTCACTGACAACTGACCACTGACCACTAAATTTTCAAAAGCATTTCTGATAATATTTTGAGAAAATTCATCAATGCGCGGCAAAATTTTTGAGCCTTCGACGGCAATTCCTAAACTTTTTACGTGATTTTCTATAATTTCGTCTAATTCTTCGACAACGTACAATTTTTTAACTTTCGACGCAAAATTTTTAATTAAATCGTCGGGAAGAGGATTAACCATACCAAGTTTTAAAACGCTGGCATTTTCTCCAAAAACTTCTTTAACATACTGATAACTTGTCGAAGAAGTAATAATTCCGATTTCGTCAGAAAAAATTTCAATTTTATTAAGCGGAGTAGTTTCGGCGTAAATTTTTAAATTTTTAGTGCGTTCCTCAACAATCGGGTGACGTTTTTTAGCGTTGCCGGGCATCATTACGTATTTTGCGATATTTTTTTCGTAATTTTTTGTAGGGACAACTCTTTCGCCAATTTCGACGACAGATTGAGAATGAGCGACGCGCGTACACATTTTTATAATAACGGGCGTATCAAATTTTTCCGAAATTTCGTAAGCAATTTTTGCAAAATTTAACGCTTCGGCAGAATCGGAAGGTTCAAGCATAGGAACTTTAGCGGCGATAGCATAATGACGGCTATCCTGTTCATTTTGCGAAGAATGCATACCTGCATCATCAGCGACGACGATTACAAGTCCTGCGTTGACGCCTGTGTAAGACATTGTAAAAAGCGGATCCGCTGCAACATTTAAGCCGACATGTTTTTGAGCGCAAAAAGCTCTTTTTCCAGCCAAAGACGCGCCGAAAGCAGATTCCATAGCAACTTTTTCATTTGGAGCCCATTCGCAATAAATTTCGTCAAATTTTGCGGATTCTTCTGTGATTTCTGTTGAAGGCGTACCGGGATAACTTGAAACGAAACAAACGCCCGCTTCGTAAAGTCCTCGCGCCAATGCTTTATTTCCTAACATTAATTCTTTCAAAATTATTCTCTCCTAAAAAAATTTTTGCGCAAATTATAACAAAATCGTAAAATAAACGCAAAAAATAGCTGAAAAAATTTTTTGCGTTTATTACGGCTAATTAATTTCTGCAACTAAATCATCATCTTCAACTTCATCAACCAATTCAAAATCAATTTGTCGCAACTTGACATTAGCTCCAATCAATCTGACTCGTACTTTGTCTCCAATATGAAAACTTTTTCCGCTCCTCTGACCTATCAACGCAAATTCCGAATCAATGTAATTATAATAATCATCGTTAAGCGTAGACGCGTGTACAAGTCCGTCAACACCGTTATCAAGCTCGACAAAAAATCCAAAATTCGTGACACTGCAAATTACGCCGTCAAATTTCCGCCACAAAAAATTTTTCATATACTCAACAGATTTTAAGTCGACGGCTTCGCGTTCAATGTCAACTGCGCGGCGTTCCATTTCTGACGACTTCATAGCAATTTCTTCAAGTTTTTTAGCCAACTTAGAAATTTTTTCCGGCGTCTCAAAACTTGCGTGCAACATTCTATGTACAATCAAATCGGGATAGCGACGAATCGGCGAAGTAAAATGCGTGTAAAACTGCGCGGCAATTCCGAAATGCCCGAGATTTTCAGCCGAATAACGCGCTTGTTGCATTGTACGCAGAGCAAATGTCGTGATAACTTTTTCGGCAGGATTATTTTTAATCTTTTCGATAATCTTTTGAAAGTCACGAGGTTGGAGATTTTTTTCATTGGCAGAAATATGTAGGCTGAAATGCGCCAGCAATTTATTAAAAATTTCAACTTTATCGGACGAAGGATTTTCATGGACGCGATATAAGCTCGGAAGATTTTTTCTAATCGTATGTTCGGCAACGGTTTCATTCGCCGCCAACATACATTCTTCAATGATATTTTCTGCGACGCCGTTAATTTTTTTCGTCAGCTTGACGGGCTTTTCAAATTCATCAAGTTCAATTTTAATTTCCGGCAAATCAAAATCTATTGAGCCGCGTTCATTGCGAATTTTTTTCCGCAACTTGTAAATCTCCAGCAACGTATTAATATTTTCCGCGCAGTCTGCCAGTTCGGACGTGTCACCGTCAATAAATTTTTGAACCTGTGTATAACTCAATCGGCGGTAAACGTGAATAGTTGTAGGAAAAATTTTGTAGTCAATAATTTTTCCTTCAGAATTAATTTTCATTTCGCAAGCCATAACTAACCTGTCAACATTGGCGTTAAGGCTGCAAATTCCGTTGGAAAGTTCGACGGGCAACATTGGTACAACTCTGTCAACGGGATAAATACTTGTACCGCGATTAAACGCCTCTTTGTCAAGCGCGGTGTGCGGCTTAACGTAATAACTAACGTCCGCAATATACACGCCTAAAAAATATCCGCCGTCAATTTTTTTCGCGAAAACTCCGTCGTCAAGGTCTTTAGCGTCCTCGCCGTCAATCGTAACAATTTCAAAATCTCTGCGGTCAATGCGTTGTGAAATTTCATTAGCATTGGGAACAGTTTCAAGTTTAGCGGCTTCGGCTTGAACTTCGGCGGGAAATTCTTCAAAGACTCCGTGACTGCGTAAAATCTCCGTAATGTCACTTCCTAAATCTTTAGTCGGGTCAATGACTTCTAAAACTTCTCCGCGCAGATTTTTCCAATCGGTAACCTTGACGACAACTTTTGCGTGACGGTGTTTTAAATCCATAAAATATTTTTTATTGTCGCATTTAAATTTAATTTGGAAATTAAATTTTTCGTCGGCAGGTTCAGCCCAAAAAAGTTTGCCGCGATTTTTAATTTTACAAATAAAAATTTCGTTGCCGTGTTGTACGACTTCAACGACTTCACCTTCGCGCCGCTCGCCGTAATCAGAAATTATACGAACTTTAACCGTATCACCGTGCATGGCGTGATAAACATCTGTAGCCGCAACGTAAATATCTTTCCTGCCGTCATCAGTCGCCACAAAACCAAAACCGCGCTGATTTATGCTGATTTTTCCCGTGACATAAATATTTTTTTTCGGCGCAATCCAATCATCAAAATCAAAGTCATCATAAAATTTTTTACGTCTTGTCATTGTAATGCTACGACGGCGAATTTTGCCGTTGCCTCCGCAGTTATGACGCCGTCAACCGTTGTGATATTGGCGCACATAGTGATAATATTTCGGCGTTGTGACTCTTGCCACGCGGTGATTGTCAATTCCTGTTCAATCGGCGTAGGGTGTTTGTAACGAATTTCAAGCCGCCCCGTCATTGCCTGTTCATCGTAAAAAACTTTTATGAACCTGCACATGGCTTCATCAAGCATCGTTGCTACAATTCCGCCATGCGCCGCGCCTTCGTAACCTTCATATTCTCGCGCCAAAATTTTTTTAGCGATAATTTTTTCATCAACTTTTTCAAACTTTAAATGTAAGCCGACGGGATTTTTTTCACCGCAGGCAAAGCAATAATTATCTCCACTTTGTGCCATAAGATTTCCTTTCTGTTTAAGTGGTCAGTGATCAGAAATTTTTACTCTTCACTGATCACTGATTACTGATCACTATTCACTATTGACTATTCACTATTCACTACTTATTAAAAACTCCAAAATATTTTCAAATACAAAATCCCGCCCTTCAGTCAGCGGGATTAAATGTCCGCCCGTAGGAATTTTAACCAGCTTGATTTGCTCCGACGAGACGGCATTAAATAAAAATTCCGCGCTCTCAAATTTCGCCGTGTGATCGTCTTCCGCGTGCATTATTAAAAGCGGCGTCCGAACTTTTGATAAAATTTCTGTTACTTCATTAAGCAAAATTAAAAATTCGTGGACGCAGACCAACGGCAATTTTCTATAAGTCTTATTGACGGCGGGAGGGACGTTGTGTAATTTTCTGCGCGGTTTAAATGTGAATAAATTTTCGCACTCACTGCGCGGCGGTAATTGTTCCAAATGTAATTCTTCGTTGATAAAAAACGGCGGCGATAATGTAACCAATTTGTCAACGTGCTTTAACGCGGCAAGTTTCAAGCTTAAAAGTGAACCCATAGAGTGACCGACGACAAAGATTTTTTCGCAGGAACTTTTAAGCATTGCGTAACCGTCAAGCACAGAGTTAAACCAATCGGCGCAAGTTGTACGCTCCAAGTCAAATTCGCTTGTGCCGTGTCCGGCAAGTCTTACGCATAAAACTGTATAACCTGCGTGGTTTAAAAATTCTCCTAGCAATAAAAGTTCCGCTGGCGATCCCGTAAATCCGTGAATCAACAGGACGCCTTCTTTGCCGCCGCGAAATAAAAACGGCTCTGCTCCCTCAATCATCAACGTAAAATTTCATCTCCGTTTAAAAATTTTTTATTAATATTTTAATCTTTGGTGCGTATAATGAACAGAAAGAAAAAAATAAAATTTAAGGAGAGATTAGAAATGACAAACGAAATTATGAAAAGTGAAACGGTATCGGAGAATAACGAAACTTTCAAGGAGAAATTTTTTACTCCAAACGGCAGAATTGGCAGAATGACATTTTTCAGTAGAAGTATTCTGTTACTCTTACTTGAGTTTATAACATTATTCGTAGCCGGAAGTGCGGCAATTCTTTCGTTAGCATTAGGGTCAGATCCAACACCGTCAACACCGATTTGGTTTGACATCGTTACAGCGATTGTAATGTTTGGAGCATTAGTTCCGCAATACTGCTTAAACTCAAAACGTTTACATGATATTGGCAAGGATGAAACTTTAGCTAAAATATTTTTAGGAGTTAGCATATTAATATCAGTAATAAACAGCGGCTTCCCCTCGATAGCAGAATCAATGCCGTATATGATTATCAGTGGAATTTCAATGTTGGGTTTCTATATGTACCTTTTGTTTATGAAAGGTGAAGAAGTTACCAACGAATACGGCGCGGCAAAATAAATTTACAATACCCTTCACAAAACAAAAATTCATAACGACACCCTGTCAAGCGGCAGGGATTTTTTATTACAATTTAACTTTAAGCGTCGTGGTGGAATTGGGCTTGTAATTCAAATCACTTTCCGTAGGCAAAGATACGCGCAGAATAAATTTATCATTGCGAGGCGGTGCGTCTGTAGAATTTTCTCCGGCAGATTTTTCTGTTGAGGAATTTACTTCTGACGCAGAATTTTCAGCTACAGAATTTTCCTCTTTCGGCGGTTGCCAAACGGGCTCTTCTTCTTCAACAATTTCTTCAACAGGATCAGGTGCAATCTTTTCAATAACAATGCCTGTCAAATTTTTTCCGTCAATAGAATAATTTACCAACTTACCGAGAGAAACTTTGTTGAAAGTCTCTTCGCTAACTTCAGCGGCAAGCCAAAGTTCATTACTGTCACCAACTTTAGCTACAACGTCACCTGCATTTAAATCTTTGTCAACTTCTGCGGAATAATAAAGCGTTCCGTCCACCGGCGCAACAATCTCCGTTTGCAAAGCTTGTTGTTGCGCAACGTTAAGAGAAAGTTCCGCCTGCTTTACGGCATTTTCCGCAATACTCAAAATTTCAGGCGGCGTAGGTTGAAATTGCTCAACGTATTCAATTTCTTCAACGTAAGTCGTCTCATAAGTTGTATCAGTAGTCGTGTATGGCGAATAAGACGAACCTTGATTTCTTTTTGCGGTTTCGTAAGCTTGAATCGCGGCATCACGTTGTTGCGCACTGACTGCGCCCATTGCATACAGTTCACGCATACGGTTGGCGCGTTCCTGAAGACTTGCCAAATTTGCCGAATTATTAGTATAAGTGCCTCTATGAGTTATCGTGGAAGTTACAGGAGTTCTTACGGCACGCATCCTTTTAACAGGGACTGTTACCCACTTACCTTTTTGCAATTCTTCGTAATTTGCGCGAGCCATATCAAGTGTATCTTGAAGTTGCTGAATATCTTCTTCAGTAACACTGACTTTAATCTTCGCGATAACGTCTCCCGCTTTAACTTCCGCGCCGTCATCAACTAAAAATTCGCCGACTTGACCGTTGACTAAAGTGCGTACAGAAACCATTGTCCCTGTAATTTTTGCGTCTTCTATACGCAATTCTTTAGCGGCGTGATAATGTTCAAAGACACCGTAACCAATCGCGCCGGCTGTCCCTAAAAGTAAAATCAAGCCGAATCGAATTAGATTTTTAATTTTTCCCGAAATGTCTATTGTTTCCAAAAAATTACGCTCCCTACTTTAAAGTCACAAGCGTAGCACCTGCGCCGCCTTCATCAATGTCAGCAAGCGTAAAATTTGCTACCGAATGATGACGCCTTAAAAAATCTTGCACACCTTTACGAAGTGCGCCCGTCCCTTTACCGTGAATTATCAAAACCTGCTTAAGCCCTGCCAGTTGTGCGTCGTCAAGAAATTTTCCAATAACTTGTTCCGCCTCATCAACCATCATACCGCGAATATCCAAATCTCTTGAAACTGTTGAAACTTTTTGCAACAAAGCCGTCGAGCCGCGATTACCGCTTGAAGTTGGTGTTGACGTAGAAATTTCCGCATGGCTGATAAATCGGCAGTCAGAAAATTTTACCGTCGTAGTCAGTGCGCCAACCTGCGCGGTCAACTTTTCTGCGTCAAGGTCAAGCGAAATAATTTTACCATTTTGGTCAAGAGGCTTGATATAAATCGTGTCGCCAATCATCAACGAATCTTTGCTGATACGTTTGCCAACAGATTTATCAGCTACAATAATCGGCGCAGTTGCAATTTCAGCGTCACGAAGTTTATCCCGCGCAGATTGAATCGCCTGCTGTCGACGTTTAACTCCGAAGTCATCAAATTGTTCCTTCAACGCCGCAATAATTTCTTCAGCTTCGCGTTTAGTCTCACGCACCATAGCGGCAGATTTTTCACGCGCCTTTTTAATAATTTCGCCTTTACTCTTTTCAAGTTCACTGCGCATTTCAGCAAGTTGCTTTTCGTGGCGTTCAATTTGATTCTGATAATTTTTAATCTCAAGATTGCGTTGCTCGTAAATCGTGCGCTCTGATTCCAATTCAGAAATTACCTGTTCAAAATTCGCGTGGTCTGCCTTCAAAAACTTTTTAGCGCGTCGAATCAAACTTTGTTGCAAGCCTAAACGTTGACTGATTGCAAAGGCATTACTTGCGCCCGGTATACCGATTAAAAGCCTGTACGTCGGCTGTAAAGTTTCGCCGTTAAATTCTACGCAAGCATTTTCAATCCCTGCAGTCGTGTAAGCAAAAGTTTTAAGCTCCGAATAATGCGTCGTAGCTATCGTGGGAGTTTTAATTTTCAGCAGACGGCTTAAAATCGACATTGCAAGCGCGGCACCTTCATCAGGGTCTGTACCTGCTCCAATTTCATCAATCAATACTAAATCGGTCGGACGCACTTCCTTTAAAATCTTTACAATTTTTTTCATATGCGCCGAGAAAGTTGAAAGGCTTTGTTCGATAGATTGTTCGTCGCCAATGTCCGCGTAAATGTCCGTATAGACTGCGATTTTTGAAAACGGCGCGGCAGGGATATAAAGTCCGCATTGAGTCATCATTACAAGCAAGCCCAAAGTTTTCATCGAAACGGTTTTGCCGCCAGTATTCGGTCCGGTTACCAATAATATCGTAAATTCTTCGCCAAGTTTAATATCAATCGGCACAACTTCTTTAGGAGGGATTAAAGGATGCCGCGCAGATTTTATGTCAGTGAACTTTGCAAGAATCGGTTCAGTTGCGTTGAGTTCATAAGCCAACTTTGCCTTCGCGAAAAGTAAATCAATCTCCGCTAAAATGTCAACGTTGATTAAAAGTTCGACGGAATTTTTTCTTACGGATTCACTAAGTACGCGAAGAATCCTTGCAACTTCGTTACGCTCATCAACTTCAAGCTGACGAATGTCATTGTTAAGATTAACAATCGCAATGGGTTCAATGAAAAGTGTCGCGCCCGTCGCAGATTGATCGTGAACAATGCCTTGAATTTGCGCCTTATATTCTGTCTTGACGGGCAAAACATATCTGTCACCGCGCATTGTAACGATTGCGTCCTGAAAATATTTTTGTTTGGCGGTGTCGTGAAGGATATTAAAAATTTCCGTCTTAACGCGATTTTGAGCGGCGCGAAGTTCCCGACGAATCTTTTGCAACTCAACGCTTGCAGTATCTCTTACCTGTCCATGTTCATCAACGGTATTTTCAATTTGCTTTTCAAGGTTGCCGAGAATTTCAATCTGCGCGGCACGATTTTTTAATTTGGGCGCGGCAATTTCGGTTTCCTTAAAAAATTTCTTAACATTCTTCATCGCGTACATAGTCGAAAGAATATCCAAAAATTCTTCGGAACTTGCGGAACTTCCCAACTTAATGTTTTCAAGTGTCTCACGAATATCACGAATCCCGCCGAGAGGAGGTGAATTTACTGCAAAAATTTTTACGGCTTCAGTCGTCCATTTCAAATTTTCGTTGACTGTATTAAAATCAGCGTCCGGCTCAATCGCAGCGGCAAGTTCTTTACCAATATTGCTTGACGCGCAATTTCTAAGACGCTGACGAATTTTTTCAAACTCCAATACGTTAAAATAATCTTTCGTCTAAATCACTCCAATTTTTATTCTGTGACTATTCATCCATTCACTGAAAAATTTATCCATATCCTTATCTCTAATGTTTATTATTACCAAATTCTGGATTGCTCGCGTTATGCCGGTATAAACCATCGCGTAGTTCAAAAAACTATCGACATCTTCCGTATCATTACCTATAATTAAAATTTCAGTATGAATTCCCCATCCCTTGTAACTTTGAATCGTCGATAATTTAATTTTGCCACTCTCCATATTAAAGGCAAATTTTGCAGCACGACGTATAGGATATAATTTTTCTTCCAATTCATCAGCTTCATAATTTGATGCAAATTCGTTATATTCTTCTTCAGTTTCAAAAGTCGTAATTGTAGGATAACCGGCACTTCTCAAATCTTTTTCAATCGGTCGAACGTGTCTGACAACGTGAGACAAAATGCAAATATCATCATTGCTATTTTGCGATAAAATTTTTTGGCAGATATTTACTATAGCTTGCCTATCAAAATCATTGAAAAAGAAATATCTTACGGTCGTTTCATCAAACAAATTACCTTGCGGAGAAATTTCATTACCGACGCTACCTTCAAAAAATTTTACCTGAAAATCCCGCGCAAGTTCAGCAATCCTTGAACTAAGACGATAAGTTCCCTTAAGTTCACGCCAGCGTCCGACTACCTTTGGAATTTTTGCAGGCTCGGTCATTTCTTCACGCTCATAAATATTTTGGTCTTCATCGCCGAAGAAAACTATTTCGCCGTCTTTCTCTAAAAAATCGTTGACGATTGTTTCAAGCCATTCTCGCTCATAATCCTGTGTCTCGTCCACAAATATAGTAGAATATTTTATGGGTGTCTTATCGAGTCTACCATAACTTTCAACATACTTGTGCTTTTTATTATCCAGTCGCATCTTTTTTTGCTGATCCGTTTTATTGCGATAAATGCCATAAAAAAGATGGTAATGCATTATCTTGAAAAATATTTGTAACGTCTCCTTCTTAACGCCTTTAATTTCAGGAAGAGATTCCAGAGCGGCACTTATGCAATCGCGAATGTAATTACACAAAGTAATATTGAACGTCAAAATTAAAACGGGCTTTCCTGTTTTTTTGAATGCATCAACTGCGCGGTATGCCAAAACTGTCGTCTTGCCGCTACCTGCAGGACCTTTAATTTTTTGTTTAGTTGAAGGTTTACTGGTAGCAATGTCTTTTTGTACACTACTCAACATCATTGAAACATTTTTCAAGCGACTATGTTCAGACGGTTTTAAGACCCTGTGCAATTCGTTATAAATATCGTCGTTAAAAAATTTTGATTCAGGTCTGCCTATAAAAAAATTTGCGTAAGGAATAGTGCTTAACCCTTTTTTTGTCAAAATATCTTGCGTCAACAAATTTATATATTTGGAACTTAAATAACTATCTTTATCTAAATGACTACCAAAAAAATTTCTGACACGATTTTCCGTAGAACCGTAAAAAAATACGGCGGCAGGTACAAGCGCAAAATTTTTTGTACTTCTAAGCGACTCTACCGCTAATGTTCGACTATACGTGTTATAAAAAAGGTCTTTGTAATTCCGAGCCTGAGCAATCGGCGATTGTTTTTCATGTCCTTCGTAAGTCCAAGTATCGTTATCCTTAAGAGAATATAAATCTAAATTCCAATCTTTAACCTCAATTATCAAAATCCCGTGATTTTTACGCATAATAACAAGATCAGGAAAAGAACCGTCCCAAGGAGGCTGAAAATAAACCTCAAAATTACCGTCAAGATTTCCCAGATATTCTGACAAAAATTTTAACAAATAATTTTCACCTGCAGTTGGTTTCACGCGCAATTTTTCAATTTCATCGAGTTCAGGAAAAAATGTAACCATATTTGACACCTCACAAATAATTAAAACATATTGACAATTTCAAAGTCGATAAATATTTCAAAGGGACAATTCGATTTTGTCGAATTGCCCTTTATTCAACGTAAATATTAATATCAATTTTAATAAACTTAACGAATTTCTTCGTCAGTCAGATAACAGGCAGGGTCAGACGTCCAAAAATTTCCTGTAACGGCTTCAGCACGTGTCCTAAAATTTCCGTTGCAACAATCTAAAAATTTACACGTAGCACAACGTCCAATTAAAAGCGGCTTGCGATTTTTCAACCCTGCCAAAATTTTATTGGAAGTGTCTGTCCAAATCTCACCGAAAGATTTTTCACGTACATTGCCGAAAGTATGATGTTGCGTAAATTGGTCTGGGTGAACGTAACCTAAATGGTCAACTTCTCCAAATGCAATGCCTGAACGGTTGCCGCCATTCATCGAAATAAATTTTTTAATCTGCGCGGCAGTCTCAACGTCACCTTCTGATAAAGTTTTCAAGTAGACGTAAACGCCGTCGCAATGATTATCAACCGTCAAAATTTCTTTTTCAAGCCCGCGCCTTTCAAAATCTTTTGTACGCTCAATAATTTTGTCCATAGCTTGACGCGACTCAATAGGCGTTAAATCTTCATCAATCATATTTGAACCGCGTCCTGAATAAACTAAATGATAAAAGCAGACGCGATTAATTTTTTCAAACTCAATGAAGTCAAAAATTTTATCAAGCTCCATAAAATTATGGCGGTTAATTGTAAACCTTAAACCGACGCGTTGACCGACGGCAACACAATTTTTTATGCCGTCCATTGCCCGCTTGAAAGCACCTTCAACGCCGCGAAATTTATCATTAACATCAGCGATACCGTCAAGAGAAATTCCAACGTAACCAACGCCAATATTTTTAATTTTTTCGGCTACTGCGCGGGTTATAAGCGTGCCATTAGTTGAAAGAGTCGGGCGAACATTTTTAGCCGCCGCATATTCGGCAAGTTCAAAAAAATCTTTACGCATAAGCGGTTCGCCGCCTGAAAAAAGTAGCACCGGCACTTTAAACGCCGATAAGTCATCTATAAACTTTTTCGCTTCGTCCGTCGTGAGTTCATCACGATAAATTTTAGCGTCCGAGTTCATATAACAATGCCGACATTTCAAGTTGCAGGTGCGTGTAGAATTCCAGACAACGACGGGACCGATACCTTCAGCCGCGCCGCTCGTCATACGATTAGAATTTTTTGTATAACGTAAGCTATCGCCGAAATAATTTTTTGCAAATAATAATTTCGTTAAACTAATCATAATAGGTAGCCGAACTTGTATAAAAATCCAGCTTTTCCCTTCTTTTTTAAATAAAGGACATTTCGCCCTAAGACGAGCGGGCATAAATGCTTTTAAAGCCGCCGCCCGCTAGCGTAATAATCCTTCGCCAAAGTTATCTTGCGGTTTACGTGACAACAGCACTGTTCCTACCCCTCAGAACTTTTAACCATTGACCTTAGAGCTGCAAGTTAGGATTTACGCTCGCAGGTAACTATACATTCGCAAGTAACGTAGTCAGTGAAGACTTAGGCTAATCAGCAAGAACTTGTTCTAAGTTTCACACAAGCTCCGCCTTTGGGCGTGGGGTTACTGATTTCAACTGGTATAATATTGGTCGGTGTGCAAGTATTCATCTTTGACTACTTGTCCGTCTTTATAATAAGTTCTGTACAATGACGCGCCATCATTTTCAATGGAAATTGTCGTTCCGTTTAAATCAGCTCTCGTTCCTAACACATACATGGTTAAAGTTGAGCCTGATGCGTCCGCTTTCAAGTAAACGGTATGCGGTAAATCATTACGGAATTTAAAATCAATTTGTCCGTCAGCAACCGTTGCGTCCCTGCCGTAACCTATATATGAAGATTGGAAGTAATGCGGAGTTCTCTCGGTAGGAGTCAATCCCGCCAGCAATACCGCGTTGTAAAGTGTCGAGCTTACTTGGCATACACCGCCGCCGTAATCAACATCAGCTTTTCCGTTAATGATAACGCCTGCAGGTTTATAGCCAGCCTCCCAAGTGCGCGGTCCAACCGTAGTATTGAAGGAAAATTCCCAGCCCGGTCTTACAATTTTATCTGCAATCGAATTAGCGGCAATCCAAATGTTATCGCCGCGATCTCCGGGATAATAATAGGTGCTGTATTCGCCAAGAATTGTATCGATACTTGCAACGTCTTCCGTCCTTATGAAAGGTTCAATGTCATCAAGTTCAAGTGCAATAGCCTGTTTAGAAGTTGTCAAATTTGTAAGCGGGTCTTTGAGTGATTCGGCTAATTTATCGCGGTCAAGCTTTTTTCCGACAACGCCGGGAATAGGTTCAATCATTCCGTTGGAGTGAAGGTTACAATAAGCATTGACGGGTTGAGTATTAACCTGCGCGGCAATCTCGTCAAGTTTTTGGTTGAGTAAATCTTCATCATAAACTGCGGCAAGTTTTACGTCATGCCCGCCCATAAATGAATTAATTTGCTCACCGAAATTTCCAAGTAAACCTTTACCGCGTCCGTAACTTTCCGCCTCATTAACTGCATCATTAACTTTCGGCGTCCAATTAATATCCTGCGGTTGAATCTTAAACTCTTGACCGTTATACGTGAACGTCAAAGGTTGCATTTTTTGCGCGGCAGACTGTTCAAAGAAATTTTTAGCTTGCGCGGCTGTCATTCCGCCTATGTCTTTACCGTCATATCTCACACCGGAAATAACTTTGTCGCTATCCGCTACCGAATTTGACACCGCCAATGTCACACCGCCAGCCAATAATGCCGTTGCCGTCAATATCGATACACCTTTTGCTGTTAGGATGGCTTTAGCATCCCAATTCTCCATATTTAGAATTTGCATTAACAAAATTCTCCTCTCTAATAAAAATTTTATTTTGACTGTAATTCTTTTAATTGATTTTCGAGATATGCTATTCTCTGTGACATTTGTACCATATTCCAACGCATAAAATGTGAAGAATCTACAAGATATGAAATCAATGCACCATTTTCTCCGAACAATTCACTAAACTTTGGTTTAAGTATTTCGTAAATTTTATGAGGCGGGTTTTCTTGAAATATTGTTCTTGTATTATTAAAACTTACACTTTCAAAAAATCTCATAAGTTCCCATTTATATTGCGGGTTCTCCTGAAAAAACTTTTTACTGCTTAAAAACTCATCTGAGATTTTTAAACCAACATTGGTAGCACTAAGGTCAAAGTGTAATGCTTGTTCTGTTGTACGTTTCCTAGCAGTATTTGAAGTTGGATTAGCTCGATGGACATACAATGGCTCTGGTATAGATAAGATTTTTTTGGCTAAGCTAAATACTTCTATAACCCAAAGGAGGTCTTGACAAGTTCTAATATTGGCAAAAGCAATATCGTTTTCCATTAATAAATCACGTTTTACAAGTTTTTCCCACGCAGTCCATCCGACACCATTTTTGGAGATTTTTTTTGCACGCTCTGCAATATCATTGCTTTCAAGCGTAGGTTTATCTACGAAAGGTCCTCCATGCCAGCCAACAATATCCAAATCTTCTCGATTCGGAAAGCTTTTTTCAGAGTTTCTGATAAATTTAAAACCCACATTCATATGAACTACATCTGCGTTAAAATTTTCTGCATAATTATAAAGAACTTCCAGCGCGTTAGTAACAATCAAATCGTCGCTGTCCATTTGGTAAACATACTTGCCGCATGAAAGATTGATGCCTTTATTAGAAGGAATTGCGGGACCTCGATTGACTTCGGAGCGTACCAATTTAAGCCGTCCACCGAATTTTGGAATAAAACTTTCAACCACCGCGCAAGAATTATCCGTCGACACGTCATCAACTACAATGACTTCAAAATTTTGAAACGTCTGCGTCAAAATGCTGGTAAGACATGCTCCGACATATTTTTCGGTGTTGTACATCGGAATAACTACGGAAATAGCGGGACTATACAGGAGGGGAGTTGGCATAAAAATTCTCCTTTCAGTTGAACAAATTATAATTCAACTGTCAACAAATATTTTATCGTTCAAAATCAATCGATTTTAAAATTTCGTTTGGATGGTGAACAATTAATTTTGCGCCGGTTTCAATAAGTTCACTCTCAGGACGAAATCCCCAAGTCACACCTATTGGATAAAATCCCGCATTAATCGCCGTCTGAACATCAACAGCCGTGTCTCCGAAATATGCAACTTCATCAGGCTTGACGTTAAAACTTTTCGCAATAGCAAGCGCGTTCGTAGGATCAGGCTTTTTAGGCTTGCCGCGCTCGTCACCAATTACTGCGTCAAATTTTATCGGCGACAAAATTTTTTCAGCAATTTCTACCGCCGCAAAATGTTGCTTATTAGTACAGATACCCAGCGGAATTTTTTTAGCGTTAAGCTCGGACAAAAATTCTATAATGCCGTCATAAGGTTTAGTTTTATTAAGAAGTCGCCGCTTGTAACAGCCGTCGTAATAATTTAACGCCTCAATCAAAAAATTTTCATCGGTTGCCTTGTCGCCCAAAAGTGCCGTCCGTTCCATTAACTTCATTGCTCCGTTACCAACTGCCAAGCGTATTTCGTCAACAGTTTTTGTAGGTAAGTTAAAATGTTCCAGCATTTCGTTGACACTGTCGGCAAGGTCTTCAAGCGTGTTGACAAGCGTCCCATCCATATCAAAAATTGCCGCACGGAAAATCAATTTGTTCACCTCCTAAATGAAAAACATTTGAAAATAATTTACCTCGACTTTGCTTTTAACAAAAAATTTCTCTTATAATAAAAACTTTATGCCGAAAAGTCAACCGTCCAATAAAAGTGCCTTCATTGCGTCCGCGTAAAACTTTTCATCATCCGTACCGACAGACGCATTTAAGCGCATCATTGGCATACGCAAAAGTTTCCTCACAATCATTTTAGTCATATTGTCAATAATTTTTTTATCATCATTGCTAATATTGGATAATTTGTTTGCAATACGTTTAATTTCTCTTTCACGAATTTTTTCTGCACGTTGAGACAAGTCAGCCATAAGCGGACGGAATTTTAAATATTTAAACCGTTCCATAATCGCGGCAACGTGTTCATTTAAAATTTTCCGCGCAGATTTCGCTTCCTCCTGCCGAAATTTTATATTTTCCTCGACGGCGGATTCTAAATCGTCAATGTTGTAAAGAGTGACACCGTTAATTTTTGTAACGTCCGGGTCAACGTCACGCGGCACGGCAATATCAATAAAAAAAATTTTTCGCCCTTGCCTACGCGTCATAAGTTGTTGAGTTTGCCATGCCTTAACGACGTAATGCGGCGCACCCGTCGAAGTAACGATAATGTCAACATTATCGGCAGTGTTAAGAGCGTCTTCCCACTTTACGGCAGTTGCGTTAAACTTTTCAGCCATTTCAACTGCGCGGGAGTAATGACGATTGGCAATAAAAATTTTCCCAACATTACGGGATTTAAGATGTTGAGCGGTAAGTTGTGCCATTTTACCTGCGCCAAAAATTAGAACGATAAGATTTTGAAGACTGCCCAAATTTTTTTCGGCAAGATTTACTGCGGCAGAACTTATCGACACGGAATTATAAGCAATGCGCGTTTCAGTGCGGACGAGTTTCCCGACAGCAATGGCTTTATTGAACAGCGTATTCAGCACAGTTGAGGTAGCACCGACAGATTTAGCAAGGGTGTAAGCGTCTTTAACCTGCGATAAAATTTGCCCTTCGCCTAAAATCAATGAGTCCAAACTCGACGCAACTTTAAAAAGATGACGGACGCAACTTTCGCCGGTGTATTCATAAAGATAATTTTCAACGCTACCGCCTGTTAAATCGTTTAAAAAATCTCTGATGCTGTCCGCGTGTACTGTCGATATAACGGCATAAATTTCTGTGCGATTACACGTTGAAAGGATAACCGCTTCTTCAATGTCATCATAACCGTCAAGATTTTCAAGACCAAGTCGAATAGATTCTTTGTCGAGAGAAATTTTTTCACGAATCTCAACGGGTGCAGTCTTATAATTCAATCCTAAAATTTTAAGTTGCATTTCCTAATCCTAAAAAATATTTTACCGCTATTATAATTATCCGCAATTTAAATGCAAGCCCGTATGTGAAAAATTTTAATAATTACATTTTTAAATGATTATCAACTAAAAAATCCCACGATGAAATTTTCGCGGGATTAATTTTTTTAATCGGAAAATATTTTAGAAGTTAAACATATTTTTCAATGCTTGGACATTAACGTCACGATTAACTTGCGCGAGTACATCCAAAAGCGGAAGAGATTTCGGACAGACAGCCGCGCAGTTTTGAGAATTGCCGCAACTGGTAATGCCGCCTTTTTCCATAAGCGCGTTAAGACGTTTAGGTTTATCGAAACTTCCAATAGGATTTAAGTTGAACAGGTAAGCTTGAGCAATAGGCGATGCTCCCATAAAATCGGCAGCTCCCGCGCTTTTTTCCTCTCTAAGCCCTTCAATGCCCAAATGACTGTAATTGACGTTCGGACACGCTTCAAGACAACAGCCGCAAGTCATACACTGCGAAAGTTTGTAAGTAAGCTGTGCGGTATAAGGATTTTGAATCGGTGCGTTGGTTACTTCCCAAGAGCCGTCAATTTCTACCCAGCCTTGAATCTTTTTAAGATTTTCAAACATTATGCTGCGGTCAACGAGCAAGTCACGAATTACAGGAAATGTCCGCGCAGGTTGAAGATGAATAGGCTGCTTAAGGTGATCAATCAACGCACAGCAAGCTTGCTGAACTCTGCCGTTGATAACCATTGTGCAAGCTCCGCAAACTTTTTCAAGGCAGTTGCATTCCCAGTTGACGGGCGGAACTCTTTTTCCGTCAACAGTTACGGGATTTTTCTGAATTTCCATTAACGCGGCGACGACGTTAAGTCCGGGACGATAATCTACATCAAATTCCTGATTATAAGGCTTTTCGTCGGGACCGTCTTGCCGCTCTATAATAAATCTGACTTTATCAGCCATCAATAAATCTCCCCTTCCCTACTCTTTCTTAGCAACGGCGTAGTTTCTGGCACGCGGCGGAATTAATGAGTGGTCGAAGTCACGATAGCTGATAATCGGTTCTTCGGTTTTGGGATCGTAATTGACAATCGTAACGCGCATAAATTTTTCGTCATCACGTCCCATAAATACCAATTCGCCGTCTTTATCGAGTTTACGCTTGCCGTTTTCAAGTACAATCTTAGCATGTGCGCCGCGAGATTCGTCACGCATTCTGGCTGACTTCGTGATAGCCATTGCGTAAAGAATCATATTACGCAGTTGACGGACGAACATTGCCTCTTGATTCGCAACTTTGGAGTGATCGCTAATACCGATATTATCCCAACGTTTAAGAATTTGCCTTAAACCTTCTAAACCTTTATCAAGTCCGTTATTATCGCGTTCAATCGCAACGTACTCATACATAAGGTCGCCCATTTCATGATGAAGTTGGTGAGCATTTTCAGAGCCGTTCATCTGCAAAATCTTTTCGTATTCGTTTTGAACTTCAAGACGCGCCCTTTCCATTTCGGCATCAGTCAGTTCAGAACCTTTGTTACCTTCCTTAGCCCAACGCATTGCTTCAGGACCGGAAACAGTTCCCGAATACGCCGCACTAAGAAGAGAATTTGCGCCAAGACGATTTGCGCCGTGATATTGATAATCGCATTCGCCGCTTGCCATAAGTCCGGGAATATTTGTATTGTGAACTCTGTCAACCCAAATGCCGCCCATTGAATAGTGAACAGACGGGAAAATTTCCATAGGAACTTTGCGCGGGTCTTGTCCGACAAATTCAGAATACATTTCAAGAATACCGCCGAGTTTTCTTTCAAGATAACCGCTGTCAATGTGTGACAAGTCAAGGTAAACGCGATTTTCGCCGTTAATGCCCAAGCCCATATGAACGCAAACTTTGAAGATAGCGCGGCTTGCAACGTCACGCGGTACGAGGTTACCATAAGCAGGATACATTTCCTCAAGGAAGTACCAAGGCTTACCATCTTTGTAAACCCAAACGCGCCCGCCTTCACCACGACAAGCTTCTGACATCAAACGGTTTTTATCTGAACCGGGAATCGCAGTGGGATGAATCTGTATAAATTCTGGGTTAGCAATTTCCGCACCCTGCTGATAAACGGCTGAAACTGCTGAACCGTTACAAATTGTTGACGCTGTACAACGTCCGAACACTTGACCGGGACCGCCTGTCGCCAAAATTACCGTATCTGCGCGGAAGGCACGAACTTCCATTGTATTCATACTTTGCGCAACGAGTCCGCGACAAATTCCCTCTTTGTTTTTGATAATCTTAACAAATTCCCAAAATTCGTATTTGTGAACCGCGCCTTTAACTTCCCAACGTCTAACTTGTTCATCAAGAGCGTATAAAATTTGTTGTCCCGTCGTAGAACCTGCAAAGCAAGTACGTTTATGTTTTTGTCCGCCGAAGTTACGAAGGTCAAGTACACCTTCAGCAGTACGCGTAAAAGGTACGCCCATTCTGTCAAACATTTTTATCAGTTTAGGCGCGGCTTCAACCATACCTTTAACCGCAATTTGATCCGCTAAAAAGTCGCCGCCGTATACTGTGTCATCAAAATGCTCGTAAATGCTATCGTGTTCGCCCTTAGTATCCATGCAAGCGTTAATGCCGCCCTGTGCGCAGAGTGAATGAGAACGCTTAACCGGACAGTAGGAAAATAAATCAACTTCGCCGCCGAGTTCACAAACTTTTATCGTCGCCAGCAAACCCGAAATACCGCCGCCTACGATTGCAATTTTTTTCTTGCTCATATCTTTTGCCATTATCCAATTTCACCCCGCTTAGTAAACAAAGTAACTTGCCATAAACGCCAAAGTTAAAAGGCAGAGACCTGCACAAAGCATCATGCTGATTGCGTTAATAACATTTTGCGCACGCGGTCCTTTGGTAATTCCCCAAGTCATGCAGAAAGTTGTAATACCGTTGCAGAAATGGAAAATCGCCGCCCACATTCCTATGACGTAGAGAATTGCGACAACGGGATTTTGGAAAATGTTTTGGAGCAACTCAAATGACATCGGCGTTCCCGTAATGCCTTTGAGATAAATGCGCAGATAGCCGACGTGCCAAATAAGGAACACTACGAGATACCACGCAGTCCAACGTTGAAGAGTAAAATTCCAGTTGCGCAAATAGCCGTAATCGCGGGGATTGTTTTTCGCCTGTAGAGCAATGTAAATGCCATAAATGCCGTGAAACAAAATCGGTACAGCGTACATACCAATTTCAATGCCGTAGAAAACCGGCTTGGGAATTTCCTCAACCATTCCCATTGCCATATTAAAAATTTGCGGACCAGCCATTGCCAGCGAATTTGTCATCATATGTTCAAGAATAAAAAATCCGAGCATAAGTAATCCGCACAACGAATGCAACCGCCTTAAGTAGAAAGTTGTATGAAACATTTCACGCCTCCTTTTGTTAATGCGTAATACTTAGTGCGTAATGCGTAATGAAAATTTTTCGACTACGAATTACGCACCCTTTTAATCTTTGAAAAATTTTTAAATCTGATTAATATCGAAGTTGCGGAAAGGTTTTTGACCAATCTCGTAAAAATTATTTCCTTCACAGTCAATTACGACGATAGCGGGGAAATCGACAACTTCAAGAGCCGCAACTGCCTCGGGACCAAGTTCAGGATACGCAAGCACGGTATAACTTTTTACAGACTTAGCGATAAGTGCCGCCGCGCCGCCAACTGCCGCAAAGTAAGTTGCACCATTTTTCTTCATAGCTTCGATAACTGCAGGCTCACGTGAACCTTTACCTACCATACCTTTAATACCTTGATCCAACATTGTCGGCGTATAAGCGTCCATTCTTCCCGAAGTAGTAGGACCGCATGAACCTATAGGATCGCCGGGTTTAGCGGGAGTAGGTCCGAGATAATAAACAATCTGATTATTCCAGTCGACGGGCAATTTCTCACCGCGTGCAAGTGCTTCCGTCATAACTTTATGGGCGGCATCACGTGCGCTGATAATCGTGCCGGTTATAAGGACGCTGTCACCTGCTTTAAGCTTACGTGACATTTCCTCTGTAAACGGCGTAGTAATTCTGATACTTTCAGCCATAGAATTTTCCTCCGTAAAAATTTTTCAATTACAACACGCGATGAGAATGGCGCATGGCGTGACAGCAAATAGTAACTGCGACGGGAAGTCCCGCAATATGCGTAGGTGCCCATTCAATGTTGACGGCAAGCGCGGAAGTTGTACCGCCGAGTTGCGGACCAATACCCGTTGAGTTAATCATTTCAAGAAGTTCCTCTTCAAGTTTTGCGTATTCGGGCATAGGGTTACGCTCGTCAATCGAACGTGTCAACGCTTTTTTCGACAGCAACGCCGCTCTGTCCATTGTGCCGCCGATACCGATACCGACAACCATAGGCGGACAAGGATTCATACTTGCATGAAGGATAATTTCCATTACTGCTTTTTTGACGCCGCGAACACCGTCAGCAGGTACAAGCATTTGGATTCCTGATTTATTTTCAGAACCAAAACCTTTCGGCGCAATGGTAATGTCGAGTTGATCTCCCGGTACAATTTCCGTATAGATGACGCCCGGCGTATTATTTTTGGTATTGACACGATTAAAAAGCGGCTCACCGACAACAGATTTTCTTAAATAGCCTTCGGTGTAACCTTTCGCGATACCTGCGTTGACGGCTTCATTTAAATCGCCGCCAACAATGTGCAAATCTTGACCGACTTTAAGGAAAACAATCGTCATGCCAGTATCCTGACAATACGGACGATCTTCCGCCTTAGCAATTTCGGCGTTTCTAATAATTTGGTCGAGGACGATTTTACCGACTTCGGATTTTTCGGTTTCGCGTCCGCGTTTAAGCCCGCGATAAACATCATCGGGCAGGTAATACGCCGCCTCCTTGCACATTTCAGCGACGTTTTCCGTGATAACTTTTACGTCCAGCTCTCTCAAAAATAATCCCTCCTATAGGCATATTCAGTTTTTACCTGCGTGATTTATTTGCCGTTGACGATTAAAAATCCTGCCGCCCTTAAAAATTTTCAAATAAAAAATCCCCGCGCAGATTTCGCAGGGATAAAAATTTTCTAATTCTAAATTTTTTTATCTATTTTTATTTTGATTGACTAAAACCGCAGGGCGTGATAAAATTCAAAATGATGTTAAGCGTAATGTTAATAAGAAAAAATCCCGCCTAAGCGGGTGATGTTGGGCAAGCGGACTTGTCCTTGTTTAGCGAATACTATATATAATTGTTGGAATGCCGACTGAATTTGGTGAGTTCAGGCGGCATTTTTCGCTATCGAGTAAGAATATCGATGAGCGTCAAGATAATGTTGATGAGCGTGAGCCAATCAGATTTATCCATATTGTCATCACCTCCTTTTCGGAGATGTGACAAACCGCCTGCCGCTTTTACGACATCGACGAAATTATAAACCCTTAAAAGCTTTTCGTAAAGCTTTTCAGACTGTAGACAAAAGTAGAAAAACACCTTCCGATATGGTATAAATAAGTCGGGAGGTGTTTTTTATGTATCGCAAGAAGAATAGGCAACTACAGAAAGAAAATGTGACAATCAGTTTGGATGAACTTGTGCCGGAAAATCATCTGTTACGAATTATAGACAAGGCCATAGATTTCAATTTCATTTACGACGAATTAGAAAATTTGTACAGCGAAAAAGGTCGACCCGGCATTGATCCTGTAAGTTTATTCAAAATCGTGTTCATTCAATATCTGTTTGGGATACATAGAAGTGAATGTGGCGTACAGGTGGTTTATCGGCTATTCACTCACTGAACCTGTGCCGCATTTTTCGACTTTCGGAAAAAATTATGTACGCAGGTTTGCCAACTGCGATATTTTCGAGCGGATATTCAAAAAGATATTGGAGGAAGCGCAAAAGTCGGGATATGTGGACTCAAGTGCAATTTTTATCGATTCCACGCATATAAAAGCGAGTGCCAACAAACACAAAAGCAAAAAAGTTACACTCACAAAAACCATTACGCAATATCAAATTGAACTTGAGGACTAAATCAATGAGTTGCGACTTTCTGAAGGTAAAAAAAAATTTCTTTTCGACACAGCTGAGCAAGTCGAGAAAAAAATCTCAACGACAGACCCTGACAGCGGACTTTTCGGAACGTTGTTTTGAGTCAAACGGCTTGCGATAAACACGGCTTTGTTTTGGATTTTGAGTTGGTGGCAGGAAATGTACACGACAGTCAAAGTTTTCATCAACTTTACGAGAAATTGGATTTAACCCATACGCAAATTGTCGCACTTGATGCAGGATTCAAGACTCCGATTGTGTTGAGAAAAATTTTTCTGAGCGGAAAACTTCCGGCAATTCCTTATACTCGACCAATGACCAAAGACGGTTTTTTCAGAAAATCCGATTACGTTTACGATGAATATTTTGACTGTTATCTTTGTCCGCAAAACCAAATTTTGAAATATACAACCACAAATCGAGAAGGTTATCGCGAATATAAAAGCAATCCGAAAACTTGTGCTACCTGTCCTTTTCTTTCTCAGTGCACCCAGAGCAAAAATCAGACGAAAGTTGTCACTCGTCACATTTGGACAAAATATGTTGAAGAAGCTGACCATTTACGCCACAGTCCAGAAATTCGCGAAACTTACAAGAAACGCAAAGAAACCATAGAAAGAGTTTTCGCCGATGCTAAAGAGCGTCACTGTCTACGTTATACAAACTATCGCGGTCTTGTTAAAGTTAAATCCTCCGTTACTCTTATTTTTGCTTGTATGAATCTGAAAAAATTGGCATTGAAAAAGCACAAAAATCCCTTACTTTTAACGAAATTTTTGCTCCTGCTAATCTTAAAGCCCCTCTCATTGAAAAGGGCTTTGTCTACAGTCTGAGCTGGGCATTGCTAATGCAGTGTCCAGCTTTTAGTTTCATTGCATAATGCTTCAGTCTGCTAAAAACAATTTTTTCAAGAGTCCCGACTTTCGAAGAACAGTTTCATTCATGAGCTCACT
>JAFZIV010000024.1 GCA_017554235.1 Selenomonadaceae bacterium | reverse complement strand
TGCCGTTATAAAGCAAAACTTTACCTCGTGAATATTCATTTCTTACCGTGTTGACAGCACAACCTATTTCACGGGCGATTTTTCTGAAAGACCAACCGTCACGCAACCGAGTTTGGATAACTACTCTTTATTCATGTGACGGATTTGTGTTACACTTACTCTGTTCCATAACCAACCTCCTCTTTGGATGACAAATTTATTTTACAACAGGAACGTTGTTTATGGAATTTTTTCTGTTCAACTTAATTTTACAACTTACACTTTAGCAAGCTAAAAAGTTTTATGTTGACATTTTGAAAAGTTTTTGTATAATTAATGTGTTTGAATGAAAATCAAATTTAAAGTATACCCGTACGTTAGCGGGGAATTTAAGTTTGTGGAGCGTTACAGCAAACGCAAGTAGTGACTGATGAATTTCAGGACAAAAGCGGACGCGTTGAAGCAGGAATGGGACATAAGAAAAATGCTTTGTAAGTTCTCAGTAACGGAGTGTCCGAGTGGTTGATATTTGGTAAGCCGCTCATTACGGAAGGATGTCCGAGTGGTCGATGGTGCTTGACTCGAAATCAAGTGTAGTTAACAGCTACCGTGGGTTCGAATCCCACCCCTTCCGCTAAAAAAATTGAAAGTCCTTGCTTAATGCAGGGACTTTTTGCGTTGCGGAAAAATTTTATGCACTATGAATTTAAATATGATATAATCTGCGCGGAAATTTTTTTTAGGAGGGTTCGATTTGTTATCGAAGGTTGGAAAAATTTATGGCGAAACCGCGCTGATAAAATTAATTGCAATCGGTCTCGTCGTAGGAATTATTTTGGCTTTATTCGTGCCGTCGGTTATACCTGCCATTGCGGTACTCGGAAAATTATTTGTCAACGCATTAAAAGCCGTCGCGCCAATTTTGGTTTTCGTGTTGGTTATGAATGCGCTGTCTCAAAAATCTGAATCAAGCTCGACAATGCGCCCAATCATCACGCTTTACGTTATAGGAACTTTTTGCGCGTCATTGGTAGCTGTTACGGCATCATTTTTATTTCCGACAACTTTAAGCCTTCAAGTCACCGACGCAACAATTACGCCGCCTTCAGGAATTGTTGAAGTTTTGCAAAACGTAATTATGAAAGTTGTCGACAATCCTATAAACGCGCTGACAAATGCAAACTACATAGGAATTTTAGCTTGGGCAGTCATCATAGGAATTGCATTAAGACCGGCGGGAAATGAACTTCACAACGCGATTGCAGATTTGTCAAAGGCAGTTACTCAAGTCGTCCAATGGGTAATTCGTTTTGCACCTTTCGGCATTATGGGACTTGTTGCAGACGCAATCGGTACAAGCGGCGTCGAAGCACTTTTAGGATACGCACAACTTTTGGCTGTATTGTTAGGAGCATTCTTCAGCGTTGCTTTAATAATGAATCCGTTAATTGTCTGGTTCAAATTACGTATGAATCCTTATCCGCTCGTGTTGACGACGTTAAGAGAAAGCGGACTTTACGCATTTTTTACGCGCAGTTCGGCGGCAAATATCCCCGTCAATATGGGATTGTGCAAAAGGTTACGACTTAATGAAAATTTATATTCGGTATCAATTCCACTCGGTGCAACAATTAACATGGCGGGAGCGTCGATAACGATAGCGGTTTTAAGTTTGGCAACGGCACATACTCTCGGAATTAATGTTGATATGCCGACAGCACTTTTACTTTGCATAATCGCGACGGTTGGAGCTTGCGGCGCGTCCGGTGTAGCAGGCGGCTCATTACTTTTAATACCTGTTGCTTGTTCAAGTTTTGGAATTTCATCTGATATTTCAATGCAAGTCGTCGGCGTAGGATTTATAATCGGCGTACTTCAAGACTCCTGCGAAACGGCGTTAAATTCTTCAAGCGATGTACTTTTCACGGCAACGGCGGAATTTGCTCAACGTGCTAAGAAAGGTATGTTAAAACCGTCTGATTTAGTTCCGAAAAATTAAAGGAGCGTGGAATAATGGTATTAAAATTTTTATTGGCAACGGTAATCGCGCAGGTTTTAATGTTTGCGTCTAACGTGACAGCTGCGCCGCACATTGTAGATAAACCTGTTTTATGGAACGATTATCGCGAGCAACTTACGCTTGAATATGCAGAGACGCATTACGGAAAATCTATCACGACGATTGAACCCCGCGCAGTGGTAGTACATTGGACGGCAGGACCAACTTGGGAATCGGCGTATTATACTTTTTATGATGAAACACGCGCTGACGGTAGCGGTACGGTAAATGTTTCTTCGCAGTTTATAGTTGACCGCGACGGTACGATTTATCGCACTATGCCGGAAAATAAATTGGCGCGTCACGTAATCGGCTATAATTGGTGCGCAATCGGTATTGAAAATGTCGGCGGCGAAGGTAATGTTAAAGATTTAACTGATGAGCAGTTACAAGCAAATATTGAACTGATTCGTTATCTGCACGAAAAATATCCTACGATTGAATACGTCTTCGGACATTATCAGCAAGTTGCGGCGCGTGAAAGCGGTTTGTATATTGAACACGTGGACGGCTATTACTCAATCAAGGCAGATCCCGGAGAAATTTTTATGCGTGGTCTTAGGGAAGCATTGGAAGGCGAAGGATTAAAATTTTTCTGAGGTGGTCTTGTGGGTGAAATTATAGTCGGAGAATATTTAGTCGAATGGGACGACGAAAAAGCCGAAATTAATTTAAAAAAGCACAAAATTAGTTTTGAAACTGCTGCGCGTGTTTTTCTTGATGAAAATAGAATTGATGACTTTTATGAATTTCATAGCGATGAAGAAGATAGAATTAGGGTTATCGGAAAGGTTAATGAAATTTTGTTTGTAGTTTACACGGAACGCGGAGAAAAATATAGGTTGATTTCAGCGCGTAAAGCAAAAAAATCTGAAAGGGATGATTATTATGGGCAGTATCAGAGTTTATAAGGAAATGCCGCCGCTCAATGCCAAACAAATAAAAGAATTGGAAGTTCTGAAAAATATGGACGATAACGAAATTGATTGCAGTGATATTCCTGAATTGACAAAAGAGGAACTTAAAAAATTTAAACCTGCGCGACTTCGTCAGAGAAATTCCCAAAAAATCGCCGGTTAAAAATTTCAATCTCTCTTAACCAGTTTACGTAGAATGATTAAAATTTCGCGGAAAAAATCTTTCTTCGACACTAAATCTATAAAAATTTCCTTCGACTTCTGAAAATCTTTAAATCGCGATAAATATTTTTTCTGAATTGCAACGTAACCTGCAGGAGAAATTTTCGGCGAATCGGTAAAAGCAATTTCAAGGCGTCTGACTCTCAACGTAAGAGACTTGACGCCTATTTTTTTTGCCAAAATCTTTACCCGCGCAGTATTCAACAAATTTATAACCGGCTCGGTAGGTTCGCCGAATCTGTCAATAATTTCGTCAATTAAATCGTCAATTTCTTTTTCGTCTTTTACAACGGCTAAACGCTGATAAATTTCAATCTTATGCATTGAATCTGGAATAAAATTTTTGTCAATGTAAGCTTCAACCGGCAAAGTTATAATTGGGTCGGGAATATTCTGTTGAGGAGAATTTTGTTGCAGACGGCTTACAGCTTCTTCCAAAAGTTGGCAGTACATTTCAAAACCTACGCTTGCAATATGCCCGTGCTGTTGTGCGCCAAGTAAATTTCCCGCGCCGCGAATTTCTAAATCACGCATGGCAATTTTAAAGCCCGCGCCTAAATGTGCAAACTCTTTCATCGCCTGCAGACGTTTTTCCGCCTTCTCCGTCATGACTTTATCACGCTTATGGACGAAGTAAGCAAAAGCCATTTGACTTGAACGCCCTACACGTCCGCGCATTTGATAAAGTTGCGCCAATCCAAAATGATCCGCGTCGTAAACTATAATCGTATTCGCGTTGGGAACGTCAAGCCCATTTTCAATAATCGTCGTCGAAAGTAAAACGTCAAATGCTCCTTCGTAAAAATCCATCATAACATTTTCCAAAAAAATATCAGATTGTTGTCCGTGCGCAGTTTGAATTTTGGCTTCGGGAACAAGATTTGTTAAACGCTCGTGCATTAAGTCAATACTTTCAATTTTATTGTAGACGAAATAAACTTGACCGCCGCGCCGAATTTCCCTGCGTATCGCGTCAGCAATAATTTCGTCGTCATCTTCAATCACGTAAGTTTGAACGGGATAGCGATTTTCAGGCGGAGTGGTTATCAAACTCATATCACGCGCACTTACCAGCGACATATGAAGAGTACGCGGAATCGGTGTTGCACTCAAAGCTAAAACGTCAACGCCTGCAGATATTGAACGAATTTTTTCTTTTTGCTTGACGCCGAATCTCTGTTCCTCGTCGATTATCAGCAAGCCTAAATCTTTGAACTCGACTTTGGAATTTAAAAGCGAATGCGTGCCAATTAAAACGTCAACTAAACCTGCGCGGACTTTTTGTAAAGTTATTCGTTGTTCCTTCGGCGTACGAAATCTACAAATGACATCAACCGTCGGCAAAAATCCTTTGAACCGCTCTGAAAAAGTTTGATAATGTTGTTGGGCTAAAACCGTCGTGGGTACAAGCATTGCAACTTGTTTACCGTTGACTGCTGCCTTGTAAGCTGCACGAATCGCAACTTCAGTTTTTCCGAATCCTACGTCACCGCAAATTAATCTGTCCATAGGTCGCGGGCTTTCCATATCCGCCTTAACCGCGTCGACTGCCGTAATTTGTTCGGGCGTTTCTTCGTAGGGAAATTTTTCTTCAAAGTCAATCTGCGTATCATCATCGGGCAAAAATGCGTAACCTTTAGCCGCTAATCTTTTTGCGTAAATCTCAATAAGTTTTTCCGCAATATCTTCAACTGCCGCCGCCGCTCGTGATTTTGCTCGCGCCCAATCGCCCGTGTTCAAATTCGATAAAGTCGGGACGGCATTTTCACCCGCAATATATTTTTGCAGACGGTTTACAGCTTCAGTCGGCAAATAAATTTTATCGCCGCCGCCGTATTGAATATGAAGATAATCTTTTTTAACTCCTTCAAGTTCAAGCGTCTCAATGCCCAAATATTTTCCAATGCCGTTAGCCGCGTGTACAACGTAATCTCCTACGCGAATTTCACTGAAATGTTTAATTGTGTCGCCCGCATATTTGGGCTTAGTGTGTCGACGTTCGCGTTGACTGCCGAAAATATTTTTCTCTGTAATAACGGTAATGTTTGCGGCAGGAAAGCTGAATCCCTCTTCAAGCGTTCCAAGTTGTAAAAAAATCTGCGCGGTATCGTCAAGCCCGTGCGCCGTTAAAAGGTTTTTTATTCTTTCCAACTTTTTTTGCGACGTAAAGAGAATAAAAATGTTACGATTAAGTTTGAGTTGAGATTTTATTTCTAAAATGAAAAAATCCATCTGCGCGTTGCAATCCATAACAGGCGCAGTCTTAATCTTAAATCCGTGTCCCAATGTCTCAAGAAAAAGTTTTCCTTCGCATTTTATAAGCTCATCATAAGAAAAAATATTTTGTGCAAGTTCGGCATCTTCTTTAATAAGTGCGTCAATTCTTTCTTTAATCCGCGCAGGTTCATCAAAAATAATTTTCTCCGCGCAGGTTAAAATCGGTTCTGCATTAGGCGGTTCAGCTTCATCAACTGGCAAAATTGTAATGGCGTCAAGATTTTTTACAGACCTTAAAGTTTCTGCGCTAAGTTCACGAATAGAATTTACACTTTCATCAAAAAATTCAATGCGATAAGGCGCGGGAGCATTGACGGCAAAAATATCAACAATCCCGCCGCGTACACTGAATTTACCTATTGCGTCAATCTCATCAGCGCGTTCATAACCGAAATTTACAAGGTCAGTCAAAAATTTTTCCAACGAAATATTTTGGTCAAGAGCAATTTTAATTTGAGAGTCGAAGAAATTTTCCCGCGAAAAATCTTTCTTGACGACGGCGGAAGGTGACGCCAAAACTATAATTGATTCGTGATTAAGAAGGCGCGTTACAATGTCAAGGCGGAGTGCTTTACGTTCCAATCCAACTAAACCTGCGCGGACGTTAAATAAATCCACTTCAGGAAATTCTAAGATTTCGACGTTGGGCAGAAATTCTTGTAAGTCAGACTGCCACGCGGAAATTTTTTCACGTTCAGTAATAATGATTGTTGAGCGAGGATTTTTCTTAAACGCCGCTGCAATTATTGCAACTTCTGCCGTGCCGGAAATTCCTGCGATTGAAAAATCTTCACGTTGCGGAAAATTTTTTACGACGGTTGAAATGTCTTTGTCGACTAGCATTAAATCTAAAATGTTGTCCATAGTTCCTCCGATTTTGTTATTGTCCGTAAAAATTCGTTGACAAAAAAATTTTTCCTTTAAAGGCTTAACATTTTTTAAGTTGGTGCGTATAATAAACAGAAAGAAAAATTAAAAAAACACAAAACAACTTGAAAGGAAATTGATAAAAATGAAAGACGAAAAAATTTTGCAAGATGAAGTTATGAGCGATGAAGAGCTTGATAATGTTGCAGGCGGTTCTTGGATTCAATTCACAGCTGATATGCTCGACGCGAAAAAACGCGGATTTGCGGGCTTTGAAAATCTCGATCTCACGAATCCGAACAGCGATATTATCAAGATGATTGGCGATGATAAACTGCGTCATCAATATGTTGATAAGGTCGGCGCACTCTTCGCATCGTACGGAATCACAATGGAATATCACGGCAAAATGTTGGAAAGTAATATTTACACCTACAAAGGACAAGAAATTACTCGCGAACAGGCTTGGAATATTATTGACGGCAAATAATTTAACATAGTAATCTCAATCAAAATCCTTGCGTTACGACGTTGGGATTTTTTTAATTTGCTTAAGGAGCAAAAGGAAAATTCTGCGTCTGATAACAATCTGAAAAAATTTTGCAGGAACTTTAAAAAGATACGTCGAATTGAAAATGGAATAAGTATATTAGCGCGGAAATTTTTAAAAAGGAACGATGGCGATGAGTGTACAAGACATTCCACAAATCGGAGAAAGTTCTCCGCTTAACAAAATAAAAGATTATTTTAATGCATTGCAAAATTCGACAGAAAATTATTTACTCGTGGCGGATTTTGAGACGAACAAATTTTTAATTTCTAATAACTTTATAACGGATTTTGATTTTCCGTCAAACGTTGTGGACGACGTAAGCGAACTGCTTATCCCCTTCGTGCATTCCGAAGATAGGGAGACCTACGAAGAGGCAATGCGGACGGCGTTAGAAGAAAGTGATTTTGAGTCTATAAGTTGTGACTTCAGGCTTTTGCGAATCAACGGCGAATATGGCTGGGTAAATCTGCGCTTGTCACTTTGTATGGACGAATACGGGCAACAAAAATTTTTGTCAGGCATAATTTCGCGAATGGATACGGACGTTAAAGCGGACTTTGTGACGGGGCTTTTAAATCGCAATTCGTTTTACAGTGAACTGCAGGAAGAACTTAGCGACGAAACACATCGCGGAGCGGTTGTCGTGATTGGTCTCGACAATTTTAATATTATTGATGAAACTTACGGGCATCATTTCGGCGACGCGGCTTTACGTCAAATCGCGCAGAATATCACAAACGTTTTACCGCCTGATATAAAACTTTATAAAATCAACAGCTACCTTTTCGGAATGTTTATGCCGGACGCTATGCCGGAGGAAGTCGAAATAATTTTTTCCAGCGTTCAACTTTGTATGCGTGAAATTCGCAACGTCGAGGATACAATTTATTGTACTGCGTCAGCTGGTGCGACATTTTATCCGAATGACGCACGCGATTATATGACGCTTATTAGGTATGCGGAAGTGGCTTTGGAGATTGCGCGTCAAAAAGGACGAGATCAAATTTCTTTCTTTGAAAAGGAAACTTACGATCGTTGGCGATATGATATTGGAATGCAGAATCTTATGCAGAATAGTATTGCGCGTGGTTGTGAAGATTTTTTCCTGTGCTATCAGCCGCAAGTTGACGCAAAAGACGGCAGATTAATCGGCGCGGAAGCTTTGTTGCGTTGGTACGACAAAGACGGCAGTGTTGTTGCTCCAATGCAATTTATTCCTATGCTTGAAAAGTCGCGTATGATAATTCCTGTCGGACACTGGATTATTGAAAACGCCGTCATTACCGCTAAGAAGTGGCAGAAATATATGCCGGATTTTCAGATGAGCATAAACATTTCACTTTATCAGCTCGAAGAAAGAATGTTTTATCCTTTTGTAAAAGATTGCCTTGAACGTCACGACATTGACCCGCACACTTTGACATTTGAATTGACGGAAAGTCAGAGCGTCTACGATTGGGAATTTGTTAATAAGCAGTTCTCGGAATTTCACGAACTCGGCATAAAAATAGCTATGGACGATTTCGGCACGGGTTATTCATCACTGGGATTTTTGAAAAATTTTAATTGCAACATCATAAAAATTGATAGAATGTTTGTTGAAAATTTGTTGACAAGTTCCTTTGATCGCAATTTGGTTAAGTATACGATTATGCTTTGTCACTCGATTGGAATGGAAGTTTGTATAGAAGGCGTAGAGGAAGAGGACGCGTATATTTTCCTGCGTGATGAGTGTGACGCGGATCAGATTCAAGGTTTTTACTTTGGTCGTCCCGAAACGGAAGAAGTTTTCATAAGACGTTTTAAACATAGGGCTTAGAAATTATCTCGTAAAATTATAGAAACAGAAAGGCGTGTTGGCAGAAATGTTGACGCGCTTTTTAATTTTTCAAAAAATTTTTTCACCTACTACTTTTCAACTCAAATTTTTTCGATTATAATTTTAATAAAGTTCTATTAATTTTTGTGGTAGTTTTATTTCAAGGAGGAGGAATTTGTATGAAAAATTTCGTTTTGGCGGTTAAGCGCAAGTCAAGCGCAAAGTTAATCGATAATCATTCTCATCGAGAGGGGGGGGTGTTGAGTCTATGGAAAAGTTCCATTTTGACATTCAGATTTTCGCAGACATCAACAACTCCAACGACGACACTCTTGTTTCGGGCAGTGCCAACGATGACAGCATTGTAAATTCCGGCGGCAACGTCACTATCAACGCGGCGGACGGCGATGACAATATTACAAACAATGGTCCGTATGTCACGGTAAGCGGCGGTAGTGGTAATGATACCATTAACAATACCAAAAACAATGCAAGATTACTGGGCAACGATGGCAACGATTCGATCAGCAACTCCGCTCCTTTAGTTTATATTGACGGCGGCATGGGCAACAATCGCATTTATAACAGCGGAAATTCCGCAACAATCATTGGCGGTAACGAAACTAATGTTAATGTCGGCAGAGACAGTACCAGTTCTGTTTCTTATAGCTATAACGATTACATTTCTAACTACGATGCCGACACAGTTAAAATCGATGCTGGCGACGGTAATGATAGAATTTATGCTAGGTATTCTGATTATTTAACAATCGACGCCGGCGCAGGTAATGACGATATTGACATTACGGGACGTAATTCTTCAGTTGACGGCGGTGCGGGTGATGATTACATTTCCATCAAGTACGAAAGTAGTAATCACACAATAAAGGCAGGTAAGGGGGACGATACACTTTCTTTCGAAACCAGCCCTAGTAGTCACATATTGTATGCCAATGGTGACGGCAACGACGTTATCACAGGATTCGGCGTGTACGACACCTTGCACATAACGGACGGGACTTATACCGCCACAACCAGCGGTAACGATTGGATTATCGGCGTTGGAACGGGTTCAATAACTATAAAAGATGCTACGTCTCACGGTATCCATATTGTTGACGCTGAAGGCAATTTGCAAGTTTTCGCGCCGACGCTCAAAGGCACTAAGTACGATGATATTTTAGAGGCTACTGTATCTTACGGCATTGTTGACGGTCTTGCGGGCAATGATACCATTACCAACAGTTACGAAGGTACAACGGTATACGGCGGCGATGGCGACGACTTCATAAGCTTAAGAGGCGGTACTGTTGACGGTGGAGACGGCAACGATACTATTTACGGTATCGGTTCAATTAATGCAGGCGCGGGCGACGACTTCATAAGCTTAAAAGGCGGTACTGTTGACGGTGGAGACGGCAACGATACTATTGACGGCGGAAGTTCAATTAATGCAGGCGCGGGCGACGACTATGTAAGTGTAAATATCGGTACTGTTGACGGTGGAGACGGCAACGATACTATTTATGGTATTAGTTCCTCAGTCAATGCAGGAGCAGGCGATGACTTCATTAGTTTAAAAAATTGGGATAACAGTGTTGACGCTGGCGATGGCGATGACACCATTTATTCTGGCGAAAGAAGTTTAATTAACGCTGGTAATGGTAATAACTACATAAGTATTGAGAGTTGGCACTCTACTTCAACTATTACCGCCGGTTCTGGCAACGATACAATTTATAGCAACGGCGGCTATATCGACGCAGGCGCGGGTGATAACTATATCAGCGGCTTCGGAACAATCACTGCAGGAGACGGCAACGATACGATTTTAGGCGGTAATTCGGTTAATGCTGGTGCAGGTGACGATTATGTAGTAGGAGACGGTACTGTTGACGCCGGAGCTGGTGATAACTATGTAAGTTTAGGCGGCAGTAGCACAGTTACTGCAGGCGACGGCGATGACACTATTGAGTTTGGTAATACCGGCAACCATTTTATTGATTTAGGCGGCGGCAACAACGTAATTATTACGTCCGGCACTTGGGATAACACGATTAACGCAGGCGGCAATTACTCCACATTAAGAAGCGATAATGACTTAAAAATCTTCACTGAAAACGGCACAACACTCATTAAGAATTCTCCAAACGCTTTCGTTATTCAAGGAACGTTGGTAGACAGCTTAGTTGCAACCGAAACAGATTGGGGTTGGGCAACGATACGAACTTCCGGCAGCTCGACGTTTCTTCTTTCCAGTGTAAAAACAGCCAATGGTACTGCCAATGATGATACTATCATAACGGCTACAATCCAAGATAGCGTCAACGCTCGTACAATTAACGGTAATGACGGCAACGATATTATTAAAATTGGCTATGCGGCGATTGATATTTCTCCTCCTTACAAAAATTCTTACGCCGCCATTGGATATTCAACTGTTACTGTAAACGGCGGAGACGGCAACGATACCATTAAAATTGATAATATACTCTATACCGCGTGGAATAGTTATTCTTTTGGAATTGATGATTCGACTGTATTAATAAACGGCGGCGCAGGTGCTGACGTTATATCGATTGAATATATTAACAATAGTAATGTTACTATTGTTGCAGGCGCAGGCGACAATATCAGCGTCCGTTCCGGCGCGTCTGATTATCTCTTTGACAGCACGAGCAATGTCACGATTAGCGGAGTTACCTTCAAGTCAAGCAAGGCAAATACTTCAGCCAATATCCGAAATTCCTATAAAGATATGACTATTGGCACGGGATTCAGCGGAACAGTCTCTGATACCAACGGCAAAATTCTTATAGATGCTTACGGAAATCTGATAACTTCTTCTGGCAGTTACAAAATCGTCAATGGAAAATTCGATGCCCCTGCGTCTGTTATGGGTGTCGCTAAAGGAAATGACGCAAGTAACACAGTAGTCACAGGAACTTCCAATACCGACCACATATCAAATAGTGGCAACAAAGTGACGATAAGCGGCGGAACTGGTAACGATACAATTTCCAATAACGGTAATAATGTTACGATAAGCGGCGGTGCTGGCAATGATTACATTCAAAATAATTGGGCCGACAACGTTACGATAAACGGCGGCGACGGCAACGATAAAATTTACAGTTATTATGGAAATAACGTTACGATAAGTGGCGGTACAGGTGACGATTACATTTCCAATCAAAATTACGATTCAGTAGGGACTATTTACGAATATAAAAACGGAGACGGCAACGATATTATTCATGGATTCAAATCTGATGACACGTTGATAATAAGCGGCACTACTTACAGCACGACAAAGAGCAACAATCATGTAATTGTAACGGCGGGTTCAGGTAAAATCACTCTTGAAGGCGCGGCGAGTTTGTCGTCAGTAAAAATCGTTACGGTAGCCGGAGGTGGCACGGATACAACTCCCGGCGGTGATGATACGGTAGTAGCAAGTAACTGGGCAACAATTACTTCGGCAGGTAAATCAACCGTTGTAGCTGATAGCGTAACAGCAGTTAGCGGTACAAGTAAAGCCGATACGATTGTAGCAATTTCTGATGAAGATTCCCGCGCAGTTTACGGCAATGGCGGTGCTGATAAAATTACGATTCAAGGTTCTGCAGCGTACACTGTAAGCGGCGGAGCAGGTAACGATACTATTTACAGCAGTGTTACGAGCGGCGTTCTTTATACCTACGCGTCAGGCGACGGCAACGACGTTATAAAGGGATTTGGAACGGACGATTCGATTAAAATTACTTCAGGTTCAATAGCCAATACAGCAGTGAGCGGCGCGAATATAATTTTGACAGTTGGCAGTAACAAAATTACGGTCGAAGGAATTGCGAATGAGAATGTAAAGATTCAGGATAATGTGTTCAAGCTGTTTACAAGTCCGACGATTAAAGGAACTTCAGGAGCGAATAACCTTACTAATGAAGCTAATAGTGCGATAATTAGCGGATTGGGTGGCGCAGACACAATTAAAAACAGCGGAAACAGCGTGAGTATCTCTGCCGGCGAAGGAAATGACAAGATTTATGATAGTGGCGATGAAACGACAATAAGAGGCGACGCAGGTAACGATACCATAACGGCGAGTGGGAATAATGTACTGGTATACGGTGGCGCAGGTACAGATAAAATTTCACTTGGAAGTAAAGCCGAAAATGCCACGATAATTGGCGGTGCAGATAACGACACCATTTACACCAATGGAAAAGGCAATCTGATTCAGTATGCGTCGAGCGATGGCAAGGATACGATTTTTGGTTTCAGCGGCGATGATTCAATTCAAATTACTTCTGGAACAATCAGCAAGTCGGTAAAAAGTGGAAAAGATATGGTGTTTGCAGTTGGCAAGAGTTCCATAACCGTCAAAGACGGTGCTGATAAGTCGCTTGAGGTTAAAGACAATGTAATTACGCTGAAAGAAAGCTTAAAGCCTGTTTCATTAACCGCAGGAGCAGATAAACATGTCAATGAGGATGATGCCGCAACGATTTATGGCATGGCAGGAAATGACACAATCACGAATACCGCAAGCAATGTATATGTAGACGGCGGAGCTGGTGCTGATAAAATTTCACTTGGCAGTAAAGCCGAGAATATGACAGTTATTGGCGGCGCAGGTAACGATGTCATTTACACCAATGGAAAAGGCAATCTGATTCAGTATGCGTCGAGCGACGGCAAGGATACGATTATTGGATTCGGCGGCGATGATTCTATCCAAATAACGTCGGGCAAAATCAGCAAGTCAGTGAAGAGTGGTGCGAATTTACTTGTAACGGTCGGCTCTGGAACGTCCAATGTTATCACAATAAAAGACGGTGCGGATAAATCTCTTGAAGTTAAAGATAATGTAATCACGCTGAAAGAAATCTTAAAGCCGGTGTCATTAACTGCAAATGCAGATAAATATGTCAATGAGGATACTGCCGCAACGATTTACGGAATAGCTGGTAATGACACAATAACGAATACAGCAAGCAATGTGTACATAGACGGTGGTGCAGGAGCAGATAAAATCACTATAAGCGCGAGTTCTGCAAACAATACGCTGATAGGCGGAGCAGGAAACGACATCATTTACACGAATGGCAACAGCAACTTGATTCAATATGCAAGTGGTGATGAAAAAGATACTATCGTAGGATTTAGCGGCGACGACTCTATTCAAATTACGTCGGGAACTATTAGTAAATCGGTAAAGAGCGGCGCGAATATGGTGTTTGCAGTTGGCAAGAGTTCCATAACGGTCAAAGACGGTGCGGATAAAACCTTTGAAATCAAAGACAATGTAATAATGTTGACAGAAAGTCTGACGCCGGTAACGTTGACTGCCAAAGGCGATAAGTACACGAATGAAACCAACGGTGCTACGATTTACGCAGTTGGAGGAAACGATAC
>JAFZIV010000023.1 GCA_017554235.1 Selenomonadaceae bacterium | reverse complement strand
TCGGGAATTTACGACTGTGGAGTGTTACAGCAAGTAATCAGTGAAAAGTAATCAGTGATCAGTGAAAATTTCTGACCACTGATCACTGATCACTGACCACTTTTTAGAAAACGGACACGAGGAAGCAGTAAGACAGAACCGCGAGGTCTGTCCAAATCATCTTGACTTAGACATTTGTCTATGTTTTAAGTAGCAGCGGTACAGAGTAATGCTGGTTTTGACGAGAAAACCGCGTCAACAGATAATGATTGGCGACGACATCGTCATAAATGTTGTTGAAGTTCAAGGAGAGAACGTGCGCATAGCTATTGACGCGCCGAGAGAGATAAAAATTTATCGCGGTGAAATTTACCGCGCTATTCAAGAAGAAAATCAGAAGGCAGCCGCGCAGATTACTAACGTAGATTTACATGGCGCGTTGCCCCTGAAATAAAAAACGCCAATCAGGAATGGCGGCTCGTACCCGTAAAATTTTGCGGGAGGGCAGAATTTAAGGAGGAGTGAAAAATCATGGCAGGTGGCATTAATGACGTCCTTTCGTCGGCAATCGGCGGTGGTATGGGCGGACAACAAACGGAGCGTTCCACAAGTACGGGATCGCAGGAATCAGCTGTAAGTACTCCTGCTCAACAGCAGGGAGAGCAGCAACAGTACTTAGAGCCCGGCTCAATGGACGAGAAGTCCACTAAAAAGGTTGTTGAAGAACTTAATAAGGCTATGGAGCGTGCTAACAGCAATCTCGAATTTAAGTATCACAAAGAAGTTAATATGATGTCGGTGGCTGTCGTCGACAAATCCTCAGGTAAGGTTATCAAGGAACTTCCGCCCGAAGAAATGGTCAACAATATGATTAAATCCAAAATTTGGATCGGTGCATTTCTTGATAAAATCGCCTAGTGTTTACGCGCGGCAAATGTAATCGCGCAATTTGATTTGGAAAGTCTTTTGACTGCCGGTAAATTTCCTTACGATTAAGTCGAAGAGATTTACCGGCTTTCTTAAAATTCTAAGGAGGGATAAAAATGGGCGTAAATGGAATTTACGGCTTGTCCGGCTCTGGTCTTGACGTTGAGTCTATGGTCAGAATGGGTATGATGACTAAGGAAAGCCAGTACAACAAGATGCAGCAGACTTACACTTTAAATGAGTGGAAGAAAGAAGCTTATCTTGAAATTTATGACAAGGTTAATGAGTACAACACTTCGACGCTTTCAAAGTATAAATATGCAAGCAATATGAATGCGCGTTCCGCAACCAGCAGTAACTCGGCTATTAAAGTTAATGCTAGTGCGTCTGCGCCGATGATTAATCACACTATAACCGTCGATAGCACCGCTACTAATGCGTATCTGCTCGGCACGAAGGAACTTAGTAGTAACAAACTTACGGAATTGGGATTTTCATCAGGCGATACTATAAATTTCAGTTTTGGTACAGATGAATCCGATTTAAAGTCAGTTGATATTACTGTCGATGATACAACAACTGTTTACGACTTAGTTTCCAAAGTAAACAGCTATGGAATCAACGTTCGTGCAACTTTTGACTCTTCTGATAATACTTTTTCATTTTACAACAAAGAGATGGGCTCAGCAAACCGTCTTGTGATTCAAGCAAATAATGATGGGGCGGCTCGGCTTTTAAATGCAATGGGCTTGAAGGATACGGGGCAGGAATCATCAACTGTCATTAGTTTTGACGAAACCAATCCGGTGAGTGCATCGGGCAAAAATGCTAAAGTTTATATCGACGGTGAAGAAATTAAAGATGTTAATAAAAATGTTTTTGAACGCAAAGGTATAACCTACGATATTTCCGGTGTCACGACTAACACTTCGGCAAATGTCAGCGTTTCGCAGGACATTGACGGGATTATTGATAAAGTGAAATCTTTCGTCGAGGACTACAATAAACTGCTGGATGACCTGTACAAAGCTTACCGCGAAACTCCAAATAAAAGTTATAAGCCTTTGACGGACGCGCAGAAAAATGAAATGACTGAAGAGCAGATTAAGAAATGGGAAGAAAAAGCTAAGGCGGGTATGTTGTACCATGACGGAACACTTCGCAAACTGATTGATGATATGCGCAATGCCATTTCGGACAAAGTAACTTCGCTTAGCAATTCAAATTACGATACCGCATACTCCATTGGAATATCGACGAAAGGGCTTTACGGCGAATTGAAGTTAGACGAAGATAAATTGCGTAAGGCACTTGTCGACGATCCAGATTCGGTGTATAATGTCTTTGGAAAACTTGACAGCACGGCGGACAAAGCGTCAGACAGTAGAAACGGTATTGCGCAACGTCTTACCGGTGGCGAAGGTAGTGTTTTTTATAAGGCTACTGAAAGCATTAAAGCTATTGCCGGAACAAGTTCAGATACCAGCGATGACAGTACATTAAATGTTCTCCTGCGCAATCTTCAGACGCGTATGAGTAATTTTAAGTCGATGATGACTGCCTATGAAAACAAGCTTTATAAGAAATACGACGCAATGGAGTCAGCGTTGGCAGGTCTCGGTAACCAAATGAATTACGTTAGCAATATGTTTAGTAGTTAAACAGTAAAATTTTTAAAGTTAAGGGAAAGGTGAGGAGGATTTTATGGTAAATGCGGCGGATGCATATAAACAACAACAACTTATGAACGCACCACCCGAACAGTTGACTTTGATGCTTTATAACGGTTGCCTTAGGTTTATTGAAGACGGCATAATTGCAATCAAGGACAAAAATTTTGAAGATGCGAATACTGCGTTGCAAAAGGCTCAGCGTATCATTACAGAATTTCGCGTAACGCTGAATATGGATTACGAAATTTCGCACCAGTTGCTTCCTTTGTACAATTACGTTTACGACAGACTTGTTGAGGGCAATATCAGAAGTAAGACTGAACCTGTTGAAGAGGCACGCGAAATTATGACTGAACTGCGCGACGCTTGGGTAGGCGCAATGAGAAAGGCTCGTATCGAACGCGGTCAAGGTAAAGGCGGACAAGGTTATGCCTGATGACGGCGATAAAAAAGATTCCGTCGAAATGAGTCCTGAAGAAGTCGTAAAGGCGGCGAAAAATCTCTGGACGAATTATCTTTCATTAACGCATGAACTTTTGAAATTCATCGATAGGCAGGACATTGATACTTTTATTTTGATAGTGTCGAATAGGGATCAACTTATCAAAAAGATTGACGAATTGCCGTCGAAAGACTACTGCAAATTGGACGAATTCAAAGCGATAGCAGAACAGATAAAACCTTTGGATCGTGAGATAATGTACAAGGCGCGGGCGTGGTTGAATAAATCTCGGCGACAAAATAACGTTGTGAGGTCTTACGATTTAGGCGTTTCACTTGCGATGAATCAGAGTATAGGTTTTAACAGAAAATATTAAAAAAAAAACGCTACTTAATCTTAAAGATTAGGTGGTGTTTTTTTAATAGATAAATTCGGAAATTAAAAATTTGTATAAAAATTTTTCTGAATATCAATATTAATGATTTACAAAAGTTGAAAATCGTTTATTTAAAATAATTACAGACTGTAGACAAAATAAATGTTTTCCGATTTGTTTGATTCTTAACCTAGTAGTGTTAACGCTAAAGAATCAATTACAATAGTAAAAAGGATAACCCCCTCAAAGACAACGTTCAATTTTCGTAACGCGCAAAAATACGCTGAAATCATTTTATTCTTCAAAAAAACCGATCAACTTCATTGCGTCGCTTATACAGCTCTTTTTATTGCAATAGTGTGAACACACTCTAAAAATCTTCGTCGTCAGTTAAAATCTTAGAATAAATGTAACCTTCCCTTACGCCAGAATCGCTGTAAATAATATCGTGACTGCCAAAACGTTTAGCTAACACGTCCGCGATTATCAGACCGGGCATAAAAGTATGCATACGCTCGGGAACAGTGCGCATAAGCAAGATTTTATCTGGGACAATCAATTCGTAATCGCGCTGAAAACGTTTTAAAATATCGCGAAGGCGTCTGACTTCCATACGCATATTTCTTCGCGTTAAGCCGTACATTGAATTATACAATGCCATAGCTCCTTTGAATGTTCCGCCTATACCGCAAATTTGCGCGTGGCTTATGTCACGAAATTCATTAATCGCGCTGACAGTCGCCTCCGCCTCCGCGTACATTTCTCTGCATTCAGATTCGCTAGGCAGGATATGTATGTTGCCTGTATAGCGCGTATGGAAACTTAACGAACCAATAGGCAAGCTTACCTTAACTTGAATCGTGCGGTGATTGAAATAAACAATTTCAGTTGAGCCGCCGCCAATATCGATTAAGAGTCCTTTATCTTCGTCAAGATTATGTGTCGCGCCAATGAAATCGTAAGTTGCCTCATCGTCGCCGCTCATTATCGTTAAATTTATACGTGTTCTGTAAGAAATTTCGCGTACAGCATCAAGTCCGTTAATTGCATTACGAAGAGCAGCGGTAGTGAATGCCGTCACGCGAGTTATGCCGAGATCGTCCAAAAAATTTTTGTACTCTTGGATAATCTCAACAACTTTGTCAATGCCTTGATGTTGCATATAGCCATCATGAACGTATGACGCCAGCCCAACGGTATGCTTGCGTTTCATCAGCATTTCTACGCGATCGCTGTCAATATCGTAAATAGCCATACGTATTGTATTTGACCCTACGTCAATCATCGCGTAAAGCATTTTATCACCACCATTTAACTTAATGCGTAATTCGTAATGCGTAATTAGGAATTATTTATTTTAGCGTGCGAATAAAACACACTCTCCAAAATATCTTATTTGCGGCTCAAGACCCAAAGCATAAAGAGAATCTGCATATTCTTGGCTAATATTTCTGGGCTCCTCTTCGGGTGTTTCAGCACCGTGCCGCATTGCAAATTCATAATCAGGACGAATTGACTTTATAAAATTCATCAAAACCCAAAAATCGTCAAATTTGTGGTAGGCACTGATTGCCAAAATAGGTTTATATCTTGCAATAGAAGTTTTTGCACCTTTTAGAATTTCCAATTCCGAGCCTTCCGTATCGAGTTTTATGAAATCAACACTGGGCAAATTATGTTCTCTGACATAAGCGTCAATCGTCGTTACTTGCGTTATTTCTGAACCTTTATTATTCCATTTACTGCCGCTATTTCCATATGCGTCATAACGCATTGTGTGTTTATATGAACCCAAACTTAGATTTTCTATAACAAAATTTTTTTCTTCGGCTATAGATTTAACTTTTTCAAAATTTTTTCTGTCCATTTCAAAGCCATAAACTTTATAACCCATTTCAGAAAAAACTGTCGCTGTGCCGCCGTCAAAAACTCCTGCATCAAAAGTAATTGCACCTTGTTTAGGAATAAATCCAGCTATAAGATAATGTGCACTGTTAGAGTATACAATTTCACTCATTTGATTAGAAATTCTGCTTAACCAATATCCGTAAAAAGTTCGTTTAGAATTATCGTCAATCAATGATTCGTACACTTCCTGCAAGTCTAACAAGTGGTTCATAAAAGTCTGGTAAATATGATCGGTGTTGCCTTTATCGATATTCAACGTTTTGCAATATGGCAAATTTTTTATTGCAACTCTTGCCTCAAGAAATGACGTTACGAAAATATATTCAGGACGCGGATGCATTGTTGAAACTTTATCAATATGTACGATATTGAAATTAATCTTCAATTTTTGGGAGACTGAGTTGTAAAGAGTAATCAGAGTTGTGACATTTGCACCATTTTCGCGCAGATTATTTACAATTTGAATTGCGTCGGCAACAGGTTCAAGTGACAAAAACGCTATAGGGATTTGCTCCGCCGCAATTTTATTCATCACGACAGAAAAGCGTTCCTTGTGGACGCGTTGAATAAGTTCAACAAATTTTTTCACAACATACAACCTCTCAAAAAAATTTTATAAATAACTGCTGGGATTAACACGTTGACCGTTAATGATAACTTCATAGTGGACGTGAGGACCAGTACTAAATCCTGTACTGCCCATATAAGCGATAACTTGACCGCGTTTGACATGTTGTCCTGCATTTACTACAACTTGCGATGCGTGACCGTATCGCGTCATAATTCCGTTACCGTGATCAATATCAACCATATTACCATAGCCGCCGGAATTCCAGCCTGCATAATCTACAATACCGTCAGCCGTCGCAACAATCGGCGTTCCCATATCGTTTGCAATGTCCATACCGGGATGAAAATCACTTCCGCCCCAACGTAAACCGTAAGGCGAAGAAACAGTCCCGGTAGTCGGCCATATCGAAGGCATACTTGAATCAGCCGAAGGGTTGCCGCCAAACTGAGACAAATTATAACTGCTGTTAGTACTAGTTGAAGTAGTTGATGTCCAATTTGAATTTTCGTAATAAGTCGTTGGAGTGTATTCGTAATTCAATGCGTTAGCCGCATTTGCCGCAACCGTTAACTGTTCACGTTGTTTTTTCAATTCGGCTTGAAATTCGTCTAAACTTTCCTTGCGAACATTTACGCGATCTTCCAACATCGCCAACGCTTCTTTGACTTCCTCAATAGTTAAATTGCCAACTGGACCGCCCTGCCCGTTGTAATCGTATTCTTCATCAAAAGGAGGTGTCCAAACATTTTCTTCAACAGTAGGAGTATTTACGGGTGCGGAATTTTCTCCAGCAGACGTTGTATCTGTTGGCGTAGCGTTTTCATCAACAGGAGGTGTATCTGTAGATGCAGAATTTTCATCAACAGGAGGAACCCATTCAAGTGGCTTATCTTCTTTAGGCGGATTAAGTCCTGCCTGTATACGCAATTCCTGTTCCTGTTGAGTAAGATTTTGAACCGCTTCACTTAACTCGGAGGCTTTCTTAGAAATTGAAAGGAGCTGTTCCTGTTGAAGTTCCTCTGCCTGTTGAAGTTCACGAATAATAGCGGCGTTACGTTGCACATTGAGCGCGCTGTAAATCGAATAACCGCAAGAGCCAATAAAGATTATTAGTCCTACAAAAAATGTAAATACGCCAAATTTAAAAAGTCCTGAACTTAATCGTATTTCGCGATTTTTTTTGCCGCCGTTTATGTTGATGATGTATTCTTGCTTAAAATTTTTTTCAACATCATCCGGCATTTCAATTTCATTTTTTTCTTCGTCCAATGAATTAAAGCCTCCTTATCCAGATGACTTATTAACAATAAAATTTTTATGATAGATAATGTATATTATCCAATGCGATTGTAAAAGTCAAGGATACAACAACGGAAATTTAAAGGAAATTTTTTGTTCAAATTGATTTTAAATCTTACAACCCTAATTTTACAATTTACAAAAGAAAAAATTTTTGCATACATTTTGATTATAACACGGAAAATGATATAATGTTTTTGTGTTATAATTATTTTTTAAGGAGGAATTTTTTTATGTACAAAAAATTTTTTGTTGCGTTGACATTTGTATTAATAGCTTTTATCGGCATACGATTTACAATTTGTAACGCGGCAATGCCTTATAGTGAAATGTACTTGGGCAGTCTTACCGTTGGCTCACCATTTGAAGAAATGCGCAGGATATACGGCGAACCTGTTTATGACGAAGGTCACGCTGAAGATAATTATGGTTGTCACTATGGCAACAGTGTGAATATTGGTTACAATAGCTATACAAAAAAATTACAAAGCATTAGAGTAACCGGAAATAACGGTTGGAAAACTCCTTCGGGTCTTGCCGTCGGAGATAATATTTCAAAGGCGTTGGATTTATACGGCGACCCCGACTATAAACAATCCGGCAACTTTAAAACGGCTTATTGTTATTTTCATAAAGGCTACAGTAGCTATCAAAAGAAAGAAGTTAAAGATTTTGGATTTGTGATTCTCTTCAACAAAGACAGTGGGAAAATTCTTGAATTAGGTCTTTGGGGCGGAAATTCAATGGCAAGCTTTGAAGAAACTTATCAGTATAGCCTGAAAAGATTAGTTGAGTAATTGAGAGGGAAAAATTTTTTATGAAAGTAGTTTTATTGGTAGTTTACTTTGCGGTTTTAATCGGAATTGGGCTTTACTGCAGAAAGCATACAACGGACGTTGACGGCTTTGTATTAGGCGGACGCTCTGTCGGACCTTGGTTGACTGCGTTTGCTTACGGAACAAGTTATTTTTCAGCGGTCGTCTTTGTAGGATATGCTGGACAATTCGGTTGGAAATACGGAATTGCGGCGACGTGGGCAGGTATAGGCAACGCGTTAATAGGCTCGTTAATGGCTTGGTTCATTTTGGGACGACGTACAAGGATAATGTCACAACATCTTGACTCGGCGACAATGCCGCAATTTTTCGGCAAGCGTTTTGGTTCAAAGGCATTAAAAATCGGAGCGTCAATCATAATTTTTATTTTTATGATACCCTACACGGCGTCACTTTACAACGGACTTTCGCGACTGTTCGGAATGGCATTTGATATTGACTACTCGATTTGTATCACGTTAATGGCGGTGCTTACGGCAATTTACGTAATCGCGGGCGGCTACATGGCAACGGCGATAAATGATTTTATTCAAGGTATAGTAATGTTGGTAGGAATCAGCGCGGTAATTTATGCGGTACTCGAAACGAAGGGCGGCTTTATCAACGCGCTTGACGGCTTGGCAAGAGTTTCCGACGAAACGGTTTCAACTTCGCCCGGTATATTTGCATCATTTTTCGGACCTGATCCGCTGAATTTATTATTCGTTGTAATTTTAACTTCGCTTGGAACTTGGGGACTCCCTCAAATGGTTCAAAAATTTTACGCAATAAAAAATGAACAGGCTATCCAAAAAGGCACAATCATTTCAACTTTATTTGCCTTCGTAGTTGCGGGCGGCTGTTACTTCTTGGGAGGATTTGGCAGATTATTTTCGGATCAAGTTGACATAAAAGCTAACGGTTTCGACTCAATCGTACCGACAATGCTTTCAGGCTTGGGCGAAGGTATGATAGCGTTGGTAGTAATTTTGGTTTTATCGGCGTCAATGTCAACTCTTTCATCGCTGGTTATCGCGTCCAGTTCCACCTTGACGATAGACCTTTTAAAAGACAACGTAATTAAGGATATGAGTGAGGCTAAGCAAGTTTTTATAATGCGCGTGTTAATCGTGGTGTTCATCGCAATATCGGCGGTACTGGCATTGATTCAATACACAAGCTCCGTAAACTTTATAGCGCAGTTAATGGGCATATCTTGGGGCGCGATGGCAGGTTCATTCTTAGCACCGTTTATGTATTCGCTTTACTCTAAAAAAGTTTCAACGGCGGCTTGTTGGGTATGTTTCCTTTTCAGCAGCATAATGATGACGGCAAATATGTTCGTGCGTCCAATGTTTCCTGCAATACTTCAATCTCCGATTAACGCCGGTGCTTTTGCAATGATTTTCGGATTAATCATCGTGCCTATAATCAGTGCGATAACTCCTTCACCCGATAAAAAACTTGTCGACGATGCCTTTAAATGCTATGATAAAGAAACGACTGTACCAATTAGCGTGGCACTCGGCAAAAACGGTAAATGACAGGAGTGATTAAGTTGATAGTGAATCGCGGCGTCAGGAAAAATCTTGAAGATTTATTCGACATTTCTCAACCGATAAAGGTAACTTTGAAAATTTTTGGTAAAGCGACTTATGATTTCAGTTGCTTTGGTGTCGACGGCGAAAATAAATTGTCTGATGATAGGTATATGATATTTTACAATCAGACACAATCTCCGCGCAGTGAAATTAGTTACAAAGAAATTTCTAACGGTACTGAATTTGTTATCGACCTTGAAGCTTTACCGAGTACGATTCAAAAACTTGTGTTTACGGCGAGCATTGACGGCGCGGGAACTATGGGCGAAATTTCCACGCACGAATTTATGATTGAACAAGGGCAACGTGAAAATATTTCCGCGCTGTTTAGCGGAAAAGATTTTCAAAACGAAAAAGCTATAACGTCGATTGAAATTTATCGCAAAAATGGTTGGCGCGTTCAAGTTATTGCAAGAGGATTTGACGGCGGACTTGATAAGATTTTAGAATTTTACGGCGGTGAACAAATTCAAGAAGAAGAAGTTAAACCTGAACCGCCTAAACCTAAAAAAGTTTCTCTCGAAAAGAAAATTAAGGAGGGTGCGCCAAAATTAATTTCCCTCGTCAAGCCGTTGCAAGTTGAACTGGAAAAAAGAAATTTGCAGGAGACTGTTGCGAAAGTTGCGTTGGTTATGGACATTTCGGGTTCAATGTATGACAGCTATAAAAACGGCTCGGTTCAAGAAATTGTCAACAAAATTTTACCTATAGCGGTTCAATTTGATGATGACGGCGAATTAGATTTTTGGTACTTCGGTAGCGATTTTGAGCGCAGACCTTCCGTCAATATGGGCAATTATCAAAATGCTGTTCCTTCTGATTGGGAAAAGCTTATGCACAGATTGGGCGGCGGAACAAATGCGCTTAAGGTAATGAATGACGTTATTGGAGAATATGAACACAGCGACTGTCCTGCTTACGTGATTTTCATAACGGATGGAGCGATTAGTAACGATACGAAAGATGCGGTTATAAGATCGTCAAGGATGCCGATTTTTTGGCAATTCGTTGGAATTGGTAACAGCGGTAGCGGAATTTTCGGCAGACTTTTTGGCGGATATGGCATGCTTGAAAAACTTAATACGTTGTCGGGACGTTATGTCGACAATACAAATTTTTTCGCGCTTGATGATTTTCGTAATGTGGATAATTCCGAACTTTACGGGCGGCTTTTAAATGAATTTCCAAATTGGTTGAAAGTGGCACGTAACAAAGGCATTATCAGATAAAAATATTTATCGAAACAATTAAAAAAGTCCCGGCTGATGTCGAGACTATATTTTTTTGTCAGAAAAATGTACTATATTTTTCAAGTGGCTATTTCAAATAGTTTAGATATATCCAAAGTCCTACTAGACCGGGTACGCCAAATATACCGACAATCACGCAATGAATAAAAGTTATTTTAATCGTAACGAATCCAATAAAATTTATCGCATACAATACTATTACTCCTATAAGGCTGTTTTTCAGCAACCAGAACGAGAGCGAAAATATTTTTATCACTACGAAAATTATCACAACGCCGACGGCTGCGCCGATTAAAACTTGAGGATCCAGTCCCAGCAAAGTTTCTCGCACCTCTTGCAACTGTTCCGGCATATCGATTTCTTCTAAGTTCATTTAAAAATTTACTTCCTTTCGATAGAGTTGACTTTATTTAATTAACGGTTTAGAATTTTTTAGAGAGGTGATTTTTCATGGATAGTTATAACGTCCAAGTGCATTGGGACGATGAAGCAAAAGTTTGGTGGGCTGATTCTAAAGATATTCCCGGCTTAATTGTAGAAGGGGATGACATTGACGAATTGGTCAAAGAAGCTTGCCTTGCCGCGTCATTGTTGATAGACATGAACAATTTTGAAAGACGCAATAAACTGAATTTTATTTATCAGAGACAGGCGGAAGTGATTTTTGACTAATGGCTGAATACGAAAAGAAAGTTCGTGAAATTTTATCGCAAAACGGATGCCATTTTGTCCGTCACGGAAAAGGTAGCCACGATGTTTGGAAAAGCCCATGCGCTAAAGACCCGATTGTTGTCCCACAAAAAATTAAATCGCGTCATATGGCAAATACAATATTAAAACAAAGCGGGATCGACTATCGTTTTTAATTTACAATAATCGTCTGCGAAAATTATTATACTCCATTTTAATATTTCGCGACAAGTTTTTAAAAAAATTTCCCACTAGCTTTAATGTGTAGCTTTTAGGGAAATTTTTTTGTATAATCTTAATGGTGATGAAATTGTTTTTAGGAATTGATGACGAAAATTTTCTGCGTACTGAAAAAATCCCTATGACGAAACGCGAAATAAGAATTTTGACGTTAGCTCTTGCGCAAGCCAATGACGCTGAAATTATTGTTGACATTGGCGCGGGTACGGGTTCATTATCTATCGAGGCGGCTAAATTTTCGCCCGACGGAAATATTTTCGCTATAGAAAAAAATCCTGACGCTATCGAAGTTCTTATGAAGAATATCAAAAAGTTTTCTGCAGATAATATAACAGTTATTAATGATGAAGCGTCCAACGCGCTGAAAAATTTTTCAACTATTGACGTTGCGATAATCGGCGGCAGTGGCGGCTATCTTGAAAAAATTCTTGACAACGTTGACGAAAAATTAAAGATCGGCGGACGTATTGCCGCAAATTTTATTTCGATACAAAATCTTTCGACTTGCCTTGATTGGCTTAGGCGTCACGAAAATTATCACTACGATGCAATTCAAGTACAGATTAATCGTCTGAAAAAAATTGGACGTTATGACATTGCGCAAGCGGTTAATCCTATTTACATTTTGACGGCGACGAAAAATGACTGAATTGGTACAAGAAAAACTTAAGACGTTGCCAGATTCTTCAGGCGTTTACCTTATGAAAGACGCACAGGATAAAATTATTTACGTCGGCAAGGCGAAAATTTTAAAAAATCGCGTCCGCCAATATTTTCAGTCGAATAAAAATCACAGCGTCAAAGTTAAAGCTATGGTCTCAAAAATCGCTGACTTTGAAACTATTATCACGGCGTCCGAAGTTGAAGCACTGATTCTTGAATGCAACTTGATAAAAAAATACCGTCCGCGTTATAATGTTTGCTTGAAAGATGATAAAAGCTACCCTTACTTGAAGTTGACTCTGAATGAAGATCTTCCGCGTGTCTTTATCACTCGCCGAATCATTAATGACGGTTCAAAATATTTTGGTCCTTATACAAATTCGCAAGCCGTTAAGGATTCGTTGGAACTTTTGAAAAAACTTTTTCCGCTCCGCACTTGTAAGACTTTGGGTAAGCGTCCATGTCTTGAATATCACATTAACCGTTGCCTTGCGCCATGCGTCGATAAAATTTCCCGCGCAGATTATTCAGACCTTGTACAAGCGACGGAAAAATTTCTTGAAGGTAAAACTGCTGACGTTGAACGCGATTTAACGGCTAAGGTGAATTTTGCGGCTGATAATTTAAATTTTGAACTTGCCGCGAAATTGCGCGACATTCTCTTAGCTGTAATAAAAATTTCAGAGCGTCAAAAGATGGTAACTGATACGGGAGACCTTGACGCTATTGGAATTGCGCGGCTTAATGATGAAGTTTGTGCGCAGATTTTTTTCATACGCGACGGAAAAGTTACCGGGCGTGAAAGTTTTCTGCTTAATGGAGCGATTGACGAATCTGACGCTAAAGTTACGGCAGAATTTATCAAGCAATATTATAGCCGAGCAAAAATTTCTGCAACGGAAATTTTGTTGCCGGTTGAAATACTTGACGAAAATGTTAAAATTTTTTCAGAATGGCTTAATGTAAAAATCTTTGAACCTAAACGCGGCGTAAAGCGTGAACTTGTTGAAATGGCTATCGAAAATGCCGAAAAATTTTTAGCTGAAAAATCTGCGCGGCAGGAACTTCAAGAGGCGCAAACTTCCCGCGCAGTTGAGGATTTACAAAAATTTTTACATCTGCCTAAACTCCCTCGTAAAATGGAATGCTTCGACATTTCGCACTTTCAAGGCGCAGAAACGGTTGCGTCAATGGTAGTTTTTAAAAATGGTCAACCTGATAAAAAAAGTTATCGACGTTTTAAAATTCGTTCAACAGAAGGCAAGCCCGATGATTTTTTGTCAATGCGGGAAGTTACAAGCCGACGTTACGGAAAATTGACTGCAGAGGAATTGCCCGACTTAATCGTAATTGACGGCGGAATTGGGCAATTAAATTCAGCATTAGAAATTATCCGCTCATTTGGTCACGAAGTCTCGGTCGTGGGATTGGCTAAAGAATTTGAATTAATTTTCGTGGAAGGCGAATCAGAGCCGGTAGAATTGCCGCGAGAAAGTCAAGCTTTGTACCTTATGCAACGAATACGCGACGAGGCGCACAGATTCGCGATAACTTATCACAGAAAATTACGGCGGGCGCGGAATTTAAAATCTACACTTGATAACGTTGCAGGTATCGGCGAAAAAAGACGAACGGCACTCTTTAAAAAATTTGGAACTCTTGATAAAATTAAATCTGCGTCGATTGAGGAACTTTTGACTGTTCCGAATATGAATCATGTTGCGGCAGAATCACTGATAAATTTTTTTAACGTGGAGAAAAATTAAATTGAAATGGATTAATCATCAAATTGTAACCGGCTTTATCGTCTATGCGGCGACAGATAACGCATTATTTGTAGCATCAAGCATTGTTGGCGCGGTAATTCCCGATAGAGTGGAAGGCTCACCTCCGACTGAAAGCGCGGCTTATTGGAAGTGGCGAAAAAATCATCGTACTTGGTCACACTATCCGCCGTTGTATTTAGGATTAATGGCGGCGGCGCAAATTGCAATTTCATATTTTCAAAATCCAAAAGTTGAATTGGTTTTAAGCTTGCTAATCTACGCATTGGTCGGCGCAGTACTTCACATTGTCGAAGACGGAATTTGCGGAAAAGTTCCAGTCTTTACGCCGCGCAGGAAACATGGTATAAAACTTTTTACAGTTGGTTCATGGAGAGAATATTTTTTCGCAGGATTAATAGTCTGCGGTTGTCTGTTGTATCGCTACAAAGAATTATTTTTAGTGAATGGTTAATAGTGAAAAGTGAAGAGCGGTTGTAACTCTTGAATCCTAAATTCTCAATCGTTCCTAATCCCTATTCCCTATTCCCTAAATGAAAGGAAGTTTTTAAATTGAATAAAGTTCGCACACGTTTTGCACCCAGCCCTACGGGTTATATGCATATAGGAAATTTGCGCACTGCACTTTACGCATATTTGTTCGCGAAGTCTCAACACGGAGATTTTATTTTACGCATTGAGGATACAGACCGCGCCCGTTACGTTGCTGATGCGGTTGAGTTTATTGAAAAAACTTTGGCATCGGCAAAAATTATTCCCGACGAAGGTCCGCATAACGGCGGCGATTTTGGTCCTTATGTTCAAAGCGAACGTATGAAAATTTATAAATCCTATGCAGAAAAATTGATTGAATTAGGTTACGCTTACCGTTGTTTTTGCAACAATGATGATGATTGTAACGACGACGATAAAAAATTTGGCGGTTATAATAGGACTTGTCGAGACCTTGACAGAGAAGAACTTGAAGCAAATATTGTTGCAAGAAAGCCATATGTAATTCGTCAGAAAATGCCGTTGACGGGCGAAACAACTTTCTTTGACGTTTTGCACGGAAATATTACCATTGCCAATTCAGAACTTGAAGATCAAGTACTTTTGAAACGCGACGGAATGCCAACCTACAATTTTGCCAACGTGATTGATGATCATTTAATGAAAGTTACGCACATCATACGCGGCACGGAGTTTATCACGTCGACGCCTAAACACGTTTTGCTTTACGAAGCTTTTGGCTGGGAAATTCCTACGTTCATACATCTTGCGCCGGTTATGGGTAAATCAGCTGACGGAACCGTTTCAAAACTTAGCAAGCGGCATGGTGCGACAAGTTTTAATGATTTGGTTGAAATGGGTTACCTGCCTGAAGTAATCACAAATTACGTTGCGCTGTTAGGTTGGAGTCCGAAGAGTAATCAAGAGATTTTTTCTATGGACGAACTGATAGAAAAATTTAGCCTTGAAGGTTTAAGCAAGTCTCCCGCAGTTTTTGACTATAACAAATTGGATTGGATGAGCGGCGAATATTTTAAGGCGATGAGTGATGAAGATTTTGCGAAAGTTGCCGATAAATTCTTTGGTGAACTTGATGAAAATCTTGCGTCTAAAAAAGTTTATCTCGGCAGTTTGTTGAAGACGCGCATTTCAAAACTTAGCGATATTCCCGCGCAGATTAAATTTTTACAGGTAATGCCGCCGCTTGACGTTGAACTTTTTACGAATAAACGCAACAAAGTTACGGCGGAAAATTCTGTAGGGATTTTGACGGACGCCATAAAAGTTTTGGAAAATATTTCTGATTGGACGGTTGACGAATTACACGAAAAAATTAACGCCTTCGTAACTGAATCAGGTTTGAAAATGGGTACAATTATGTGGGCTTTGAGAATTGCTTTATCAGGGCAAAAAGTAACGCCGGGCGGAGTAATAGAAATTTTGTATCTGCTCGGAAAAAATATTTCTATTGAGCGTTTAAATTCGGCATTAATTTTTTTGTCAAATATTCCGAAAAAAATTTAGACTTATGTGAAAAAGTTTCTTGATATATGATATAATTACCTTAAGAAATTTTTCTTGGAGGTGAAACTTATGGCGATTGCTCCCAGACAAAAATTGCGGAATTGTATTCAATGCGGAAAAGTTTTTTTGTCGAAGGACAGGGAAGAACTCTGCACTGATTGCAGGGCGTCGTACTATCAGCTGGAAGAATTAGTAAAAGAATTTGTCAAAGATCACCCTGGCTCTAGCGTAAATGAAGTGTCAGAGGCTACGACAGTATCTAAAAAATTGATTCAAAAAATGATGCGTGAAGGCGTTTTCATGGATGTTCCTATGGGCGATAATTTTATGTACGCTTGCGCGAGTTGCGGTAAGCCAATTAAGACGGGAACTTATTGCACCAGTTGCTTAACGCGCTTGCGAAAGGAAACTCAACAGGCAGCTGAGAGAATGCAAGTTCGCGTTAAAGAGGGAACGTCGACGATAAAGCGGCTTGATATACTTGCGCAACGTGAATTTGAACAGGAACAACGAGACAGGCGTACTTATCGTATGGGCTTGACAAATGTCGGGCGTCCTATAAAATAATTTTATAAAAGATTGGAGGTCTTTATGGAGAACGAAATTTTAAATGACACTGAAAATTTGAAACTCTGCCATAGTTGCGGCAACCCGTTTACTCCCGAAGGCGAAGAAGATTTTTGCTGGAAATGTAGGCATAGTCGAAACAGCAAGGAAGAAGAAATTATTGCTTATCTTCGCGCACACCCGGGCGTTTCGATTTTGGAAGTTTCGCGGGTTAGTAATCTTTCCACAAAAGTTTTACTTCAAATGGCTCATGAAGGGCGTTTCAAGGGACTTTATCTTAACAGAGATTTTGGCTATCCCTGCGGACATTGCGGCAAGCTTATAACTTTTGGAACGTACTGCCCTGAATGTTTTGAGGCTTTGAAGAAAGACGCCAAAAATCTTAAAAATGCTACCTTCATCGCGCAGGCGAAAAAAGCTAAAAAGTCTAAAGAAGTTGCTGAAGAAAGAGCCAGTACATTCTCGAATGGTATGCAGGACGAAATTAAATCGCGCATTAAAAATTAATTTGAAAGGGGTAGTTTATGGTAAAAATTTTGTTTGTCTGTAGCGGTAACACGGGACGTTCACCTATGGCGGAATTTATTATGAAAAATCTTGTCAAAGACCTTGACGAAAAATTTCTGATTGAGTCTGCTGCGTCTAAACCTACCGACGGCGGCGGTTTGCACGAAGGTATTGCCGCTAAACTCCGTGCAGAAAATATTCCGTACACCAAACATACGGCGAGACAAATTACAGCCGAAGATTATGCTAAGTTTGATAAAATTGTTTGCATGGATAAAGGCAATATCGAACAAGTTATAAAAATTTGCGGTGGCGATCCTAATGATAAAGTTAAACTCTTGCTGTCATATTGCGATGAAAAGGAAGATATTCCTTGGGACAAAAACGGTTTTGCTACGACTTTCATTGATATTGAGCGAGGATGTAAAGCTTTGCTGAAAAATATTTAAAAGAAATGTCGTGATATTATGAATGCTAAAATTTCAAGGGCGACGATTGACAGAATCCCGATTTACTACAGAACTGTGAAGATGCTCTTCGACGCCGACGAAAAAATAATTTCCTCAAGCAGACTTGCAAAAATCTTGGACGTTACGCCTGAACAAATTCGTAAAGATTTTTTAGACTTGGGACAATCCGGAATTAAAGGCGTAGGTTATCGCGTCGATACGTTGAAACGCGGAATGGAAAATCTTTTGGGCTTGCAATATCGTTGGCACTTAGCTATTGTCGGTATCGGTCACTTAGGGACGGCACTTGCTAACTATAAAAATTTTCCGTTGATGGGCTTTCAAATCAATGCGTTATTCGATGTTGATGAAAATTTAATCGGTCAAAAAATTAATGGAGTCAAGATCTACGATTTTGCAAAACTTGACTCCGTTGTTGTACGAAAAATTATTGACATTGGGGTTATCACCGTCCCCGATACTAAAGCCCAAAGTGTTGCTGATTCTCTCATTTCAGTTGGTGTCAAAGGTATTTGGAATTTTGCTCCGATAAAAATTTCTGTCCCGCCTGAAATTACATTAGTCAACGAAGATTTATCTATTGGGCTTTCAAATTTAAGTTATCATCTTTCTAAGAAATAGCTAAAACACATTATAAATCAACATAGTTTCGACTAAGCCGAAAATTTCCTCGTGAATATCGATAGCACTTTTGGCAAAATTTCCTGCCGAGCAATCGATAACCTTCCAGTGAAATTTTTCGGCTATTTCTTTGTATGCGTTGTAAGACTTCAACATATATGCGGCGTCAGCTTCGTGAATGTCTTCGCGCCCGCGTTCACGACGCAACATAGCGGCAATTTTCGGCGGCATATCCAAAAAAATCGTAAGGTCGGGACGCGGCAGTTGCAAACGCTTGTACTCAAAATTATCAAGCCAATTCAAAAACTTATCGCGATCAACCTTACGACGAATTTTAGCTGATTGATGTGCCATATTTGAGCCGACGTACCTGTCCGCAAGAATTATTCCGCTACCTGCGTAAAAATCTTTCCAACTTTGAAAACTTGCGAATCTGTCAACAGCGTAGAAAGTTGCCGCCGCATATGGATTGACTTCCTCCGCCGTCGCTCCAAAATCTCCGCGCAAATACATTTTTATTAGCGCGGACGATTCTGATTCGTAATTCGGAAAACTCACGCGCATAACGTCGACGCCTAAATTGCGCAACCTTTCATAAAGCCGCGTCGTCTGTGTCGCCTTGCCGGAACCGTCCGAACCTTCAAGTACTATCAAACTGCTCATCCAAACCACACCTCACATTATCAAGAAAATAAAAGCTAAGCTACGTAGTCAAATATTATACCACATTTTTTAATTGTGTACACAGTCGCGAAAATTTTTTCTTTATAGAAATTTTTATGTCATTTTTGAGGAAAGTTTTGAATGAAAAAATAGACACCGTTAAGTGTCTTCAAAATATTAAAATTCATTAAACCATTGATTAAAATTTTTTTCCTCGTCGAAAGGAATTAATTCACCAATCATAGGCGTTAAAAGTTCGTAGGATTTTCCTGCACTTGCCGCAATTAAATCGTTGTACGGTTCATTCCAAGCATGACGCGCCAACGCAAATTTGCCTGAATGAATAGGTACAACTTTTTTTGCGCCAATGTCAACAGAAGCGTCCGCCGTTTCATTGGGTAAACAGTGTATCGCGTGCCAAGCCAAATTGTATTGCCCATTTTCCATAAAAGCGTAATCAAAGCCGCCAAATTTTTTTCCAATGTCTTTGAAGTGAGTAGAGTATCCGCCGTCACCGCTACAGAAAATTTTATGATTCGGCGTTACAAAGGCATAAGCACACCATTCAGTTGGATTCTGTGTCAAAAATCTTCCTGAAAAATGTTGGCTCGGCAAAATATGCGCTTGAAGTCCCGCGCCTAAATCAACCGCAGTGTCCCAATCTTCCTCAATGATATTTTCAACATCAAAGCCCCATTGCTCAAAATATTCACCAACACCTAAAGGACAAATTACGCGCTTAATTTTCGGCTTTAAAGCCATTATTGACGGGTAGTCAAGGTGATCCCAATGGTCATGAGTTATCGCCAAAAAATCAATCGTAGGGAAGTCGTCAGCCGTGTAAATGTTACTTCCTTCAAATGCGCGGTTAATGAAAAATATAGGCGACGCATACGGCGAAAATACAGGGTCGATTAAAATTTTTCGCTCGGCAAGTTGTAAATAAATTGTCGAATGTCCCATCCACACTGCGCAGTTTTGTTTATGATTCAGCGTCAACAAATTTGTTTTCACACTCGGCACTGGTTTAGGCGGAGACAGCGAAGATTTATCGCCGAATAAAAATTTCAGAGTTGCAATAACTCGGTTTTCTCCGTCTTTAACTTCATCGGACATAACTTTTACCGGCGTCAAGCACTCGAAATGGTCTTTAAAATAATGCGTTGACGCTAAAATTTTTTGTAACCTGTTACCTTGCGGAAGTCGTCCAAATTCAGGGCGATGTATGAAATAAAACGCTCCACCGCCTACAGCCGCTGTTAAACCTGCCAATCCTAAAAGTGAGTTGCGTAAAAAATTTCTGCGGTTCATTTCCATTCAAGCGCGTTATAATCTTTTTCGTCAACAGGTTCACACCACTCATTAGAAGTTTCAACACCTGCAACTTCAACCGCCAAATGTTGAAACGCAGAATCTTTTGCCGCTCCGTGCCAATGTTTAACGCCTGCGGGAATATGCACAACATCGCCGGGCTTAAGAGCCTGCGCGGTTTTTCCAAATTCCTGATACCAACCGCGCCCGTAAGTCACGAGTAAAATTTGACCGCCGCCGCTTTTTGCGTGATGAATATGCCAATGGTTACGGCAACCCGCCTCAAAAGTTACGTTGCCGATAATAACCTGTTCAAGCGAAATCATATTCAGATAACTTTTCCCGTCAAAATATTGAGCGTAGTTGACATTCTCGCCGCCGACAGGAAAAATACTTTCCTTCATAATTTTTTCCAAGCTAACTTTTTCAGTCATATTAAAAACTCCTAATTTTTATAACTGCTTATTAAAGTTGAGGCGCGCAAGGACGCGCGCCCGTCCGCGCAAATCGCCGGATGCGATTTCAGCGGACTGTTTCTTTTTGTTACTTTTTCTTTGCGCCAAAGAAAAAGTAAATCTAAATAAAAAATGTCACAACGTTAAATGTTCATGACACGCATTAAAAATTTATTCAGCGTAAACTTCCTTAGCCATACGGAATGCCGCCCAAGCTTTAGGCCAGCCAGTATAAAATCCAAGTTGCGTAATGACTTCAACCATTTCAGCTTTCGTGACTCCGTTTTTCTTTGCAAATTCCAAATGGTGCTTGAAGGAACTGTCCAAAACTCCCGCGCCCATTAACGCCGCAACAGTTATTAAGCTTCTGTCGTGCATTGACAAAACATCATTACGCGACCAAACTTCGCCGAAAAGAATATCATCATTGTAATGCGCAAAATCCGGCGCAAATTCTCCAAGATTATCACGCCCCGCAGTCTGTACGACTTTCACGGGAACTTTTTTTTCATTGTCCACTTCTTTAGCCTCCGTTGCAGAAAAATTTGTTACCAATAATCCGACAGTCAATGCCGCCGTCAAAAATTTTTTAAACATTAAAATCACCAAAAAAATTATACTTTACTCAAAAAGTTATTTCAAGCTTTTCTCAATAGAAAAATTTTATCAAACAAAAAACGCTCAACACTTTAAAGCGTTGAACGTCGTAAATTTATGATAATCAAAATTTTATGCAAGAATACGTGCAAGGCGCATATATTCAGGATTGAGTTGCTTTTTATTGTTTACCGCATCGTGCAAGTTGATTGAAACAACGTGACCGCGATTGAAACCGAAAACTATGTCTGAAAGACCCGCAATTATCGCTAATGCCGCGTGTTCGCCAAGCTGATTTGCTTTAACACGATTAATAACAATCGGAGAACCGCTGCGTTTCATGTCGATGAACTGTACATCGATTTTTGATAATGCGTAAAAAGTAATTCGTCTTGAAATAAAAAAATCCGCTAATTAGTTGAGTGGAAATTTTTTTGCAGGAATTTTTATTTTCAAGTAGAATAGCCGAAAATAATATTAAAATATAAAAATTTTTTGGGAGTGATTTTTGTGAGAAAAATTTTGGGAGCAATTTTTTTGTCAGCTGCTTTAATTTTTGTCGGTAATAGTTCTTCGGAAGCCTATGTAAAACCTGTCGTAAATGTTCAAGGCGGTCAGGCTCAAGTCGTTAATTGTGAAGAATGGATTACACTTCGCGGCGAACCTTCCGTTGAAGGAGAAAGTTTAGCTCAAATTCCTCTCGGTGCTTATGTTATAAGATACCAAAATGTTCCCGGTACAGATTTTTGTGTCGTCAAATATAATGGAATTTTGGGTTATGCTTTAACTTATTACCTCCGTTCTACCGGTGTAGAATCTTAAAATATTTTTTTATAACAAGTCGTTTAGATATAAATTCATATATAAAAAACCGCCCAATTAGTTGAGCGGTAATTTTTTTTAATTTTTAAGACGAAAGATTATTTTTTCTCTGGAATATATTTTTCAAGAAGTTTTGTATAAATATCTGTGCGTTCTTGCAATTCGTTAGCTTCCTTTTCATATTTCGCTTTATCTTCCGCGCTTAAATCTTTTGTAATATTATCAGATGAGCTAATCAAAAGTGCGACGATTGAACGACCTAATTGCAAACCGGCAGCCTTAACTTCAGGGTCTTCTACAATTTTTTTCCAAGTTTCTTTTTGTTCCGGCGAAGTATTTTCAGGATTTTTTTCCGCATAAACTTTAATTCGTCTTAAAAGTTCATCCCGATTTTTTTCTACGTAGGCATTTTGTTCATCCTCCGTCATTTGCACGTACTGACGAAGTTCCGGCTCTTTTTCTTTAATCCAATCATCAGCAATTTTCATAACGCCGCAAGTAGTTACGCCCAAAGTCACAATCGCTACAAATGCAAAAATCCCAAGAACCACTAAAATTTTTTTACCCAATTTAAATTTCTCCTTTAAAAAATTTTTTTATCTATGCCAAATATTTTTTAGCAACCGCAAGCATTAATTTAATCCTGTTCAGCTGATTTACCTCCGATGAACCGGCATCGCAATCAATAGCAACAATATTTACTCTCTCGTAACTTTCGCGCAGATTGTGCATAACGCCTTTGCCCGTGATATGATTCGGCAAACAGCCAAAAGGTTGAAGACAAATTATATTATCAACGCCTTCTTCAATTAATTTTACCATTTCGCCGGTTAAAAACCAACCTTCGCCCGCCATATTCCCAACGCTTACGTGTCTGCTTGCAAATTCTGCAATTTCCTTTATTGAATAAGGTGCGCGAAAATGTTTAGAATTTTTTAGAGCATTTTTCATGGGACTGCGGAAAAATTCCAGCAACTGAATAAAAATTTCTCCAAAAAGTTTATCAGAAAAATTTCCGCCTAAAAGTTTTCTGCGCGAAATTGCATCGTAAGCAATGTAAAGGAAAAAATCTACGAAGTCAGGCATTACAACTTCCGCGCCTTCAGCCGCCAAAATTTTTTCCAGCTGATTATTTGCGACAGGATGATATTTTACTAAAATTTCGCCGACAACGCCAACTTTCGGCAATTCTAAATGTTCATCAATTTCAATTTCATCAAACTGTGCGACAAAATTTTTCACATTACGTCGAAACGTCAAATAATTTCCGTTGACTAAATCAGCCTTTGCCGCCGTCATACATTCAGCAAAAAGTTTATCGGTCTCGCCATGATGAATTTCGTATGGACGCATACGGTTAGAAACATTCATCAGCAAATCGCCGTAAACCGAAGCTTTTATCGTGTCCATAATACAATCTCGACTTAAAACAAAATCGTCTGTTTCATCAGGCAAGCCGTAACACGCAAAGACCGGCACTTGAGGAAATCCTGCAAACTTCAATGCACGCCGTAAAACCGAAATGTAATTTGTCGCACGACACGCGCCACAAGTCTGAAATAAAATTATCGACGTGTTATCAACGTCAAATTCGCCGCTCTTCAACGCGCTAATAAGTTGTCCAATTATGACAATGGACGGGTAACACATATCGTTATTGACGTAACGTAAACCCAAATCAATGGCGTTTTTGTCAGGCAATTTCGGAATTACAATTTGATAGCCGTATTTTTTCAGCACAGCTTGAATCAGTTCAAAATGTATCGGAGCCATTTGCGGAGCTAAAATTGTATGTGTCGTCTTGCAATCTTTTGTAAATCTCGGACGCGGAGAAATTTCAACGGGTGAATAAGGCACGGGAATTTTTTTCTTCAACGCCGCCAACAATGAACGTAATCTGATTCTTGCCGCACCTAAGTTGGACACTTCGTCAAGTTTAATCATCGTATAAATTTTGCCGTGACATTCCAAAATTTCCTTAACTTGGTCAGTCGTCAACGCGTCGAGTCCGCAACCAAATGAACTTAATTGAATCAGCGTTAAATTTTCATTTTCGGCAACAAAATGCGCCGCGTGATAAAGTCTGGCGTGATAACTCCACTGATTGACGACGGAAATATTTTTCGACTTAACTGGCAAATGGTCAATCGAATCTTCGGAAATAATCGGCAAGTTGTACGACTGAATCATTTCCGAAATACCATGATTAATTTCCGGGTCAATGTGGTAAGGTCTGCCGACAAGTAAAATTGCATTTTCGCCTGTCTGCTTAATTCTTTCCAAAACTGCTTCGCCAAATTCGCGGACATCACGACGATAATTTTCAAGTTCAATTTCCGCTTTATCGACTGCCGCTGAAATTTCCCGCGCAGAAATATTTTCTGCCTTAAATTCTTCAGCAAGGCGTTTTTTTAATTTTTTCATATCGTGAACAGGCAGGAAAGGTTGAATAAAGTTAATATTTTTTTCGCGCAGAATATCCATATTGCCGCGAATATTTTCAGGATAACTGGCAACAATCGGGCAATTAAAAAAATTATCCGATCGCGTGTCAAAATTATACGGTTCACAAGGATAAAAAATTTTTTTAATGCCGCGTTCGATTAAGTTCATAATGTGTCCGTGTGCCAATTTCGCGGGATAACAAAGCGAATCGCTTGGAATTGTTGACATACCTTTACAAAAAATTTCCGCGTTAGACTTATCGGAAAGTTCCACGCGGTAACCCAATTCAGTAAAAAATGTATGCCAAAAAGGATAATCTTCATACATATTCAAAACGCGAGGTATGCCTATAATTCCGCGCCGCGCAGATTTTTCATCAAGAGATTTATAATCGAAAACGCGCTTGTATTTATAAGCATAAGCGTTGGGAACATCTTCACTTTCAGCAGAAATTTTTCCGCCGACTCCGCGTTCACAACGATTGCCCGTAAAAAATTTTCCGCCGTCAGGAAACTTTTGCATAGTTATCAAGCAATTATTTCCGCAACGTCCGCAACGATAAGATTTAGTTACGACATTAAAATTTTCAAGTTCGTCAGCAGATAAAATTTTCGATGAATCGCCGCCATTTTCGAGAGCGATTAAAGCTACGCCGTAAGCTCCCATAAGCCCTGCAATGTCAGGACGAATAACTTTCTTTCCTAAAATTTCTTCAATGGAACGTAAGACCGCGTCATTATAAAAAGTTCCGCCTTGTACTACGATATTTTCGCCGAGTTCGTCAACATTTTTAAGTTGCATAACTTTGAAGAGAGCATTTTTGATAACGGACAGAGCAATTCCGGCAGAAATATCATTAACGGACGCGCCGTCTTTTTGAGCTTGCTTAACTTTCGAGTTCATAAAAACTGTACAGCGCGTACCCAAATCGACAGGAGAAGTTGAAGTTAAAGCCTTGCCTGCAAATTCACCGACAGTCATATTTAAACCTTGCGCGAAATTTTGAATAAAACTGCCGCAACCTGCCGAGCAAGCCTCATTAAGTGTAATATTTCCAATCGTGCCGTCTTTGACGAAGAAACATTTCATATCCTGTCCGCCAATGTCCAAAACAAATGAAACATCGGGGCAAAATTCCTGCGCGGCAGTAAGATGAGCAAAAGTTTCAACTTCCGAACCGTCAGCATGAAGAGCTGCTTTAACAATCGCTTCACCGTAACCGGTCGTGTAAACTTGAGCAATATGCGCGGAAGGCGGAATATTTTTATAAAGTTCACGAATTTGATTGACAACAGTTTTAAGCGGCGAACCTTCATTAGAACCGTAAGCAGTATATAAAATTTCTTTATCCTTGCCAATCGCGCAAATTTTTGTAGTAGTTGAGCCTGCGTCAATGCCGACAAAAATTTTTCCCGAATAATTTTTTAAATTGCCGCGTTTAACTTTCGCCGAAGCGTGACGACTTTTAAAAATTTTATAGTCATCGTCATTGCGGAATAAAATAAAATTGGACTTTCGCGTTTCGTGAGAAGATGAAAATTTAAGCAGAGATTGTTCAATTTGATTGACGGAAAAATTTTCGGCATCAGTACAAAGAGCCGCGCCTGTCGCCACGTAAAAATTTCCGTTGGCTGTGTTTACAACGTTGTCGGGTGAAAGATTAAGCGTTTCAATAAATCTTTTTTTTAGTTCAGGCAAAAAATGTAGCGGCCCGCCTAAAAATGCAACAACGCCGTCAATCGCGCGACCTTGTGCCAAATTGCCGATAGTTTGATTGACGACTGCTTGAAAAATCGACAGCGCAATATCAGCTTTTTTAACGCCGTCATTCATTAAAGCTTGAATATCAGTTTTAGCAAAGACGCCGCAACGTGACGCGATTGTATAAATTTGTTTGCCCTTTTCAGCTAAAGCGTTTAATCCGAGAGCGTCAGTTGAAAGTAGCGACGCCATATGATCTATAAATGAACCAGTACCGCCCGCGCAGACTCCGTTCATACGAACTTCAGGCGCACCTTTGAGATAAATAATTTTCGCATCTTCGCCGCCGAGTTCAACAACCGTATCAGTCGACGGAATAAATTTTTCAACGGCAGTTTGACAAGCGATAACTTCCTGCACGAAGGGAATAGAAATTTTTTTCGCAATACCCATACCTGCTGAACCGGCAAGCGCAATTTTAAATTTCGCATCCCCTGCAATATCTCTTAACGTCGACAAAACTTTTTTAAGTGCGCCGCCAATTTCGGAAAAATGTCTGGAATAATTTGTATGAATAATTTTTTCCGCGCCGTCCATGACAACTAATTTTATTGTCGTGGAGCCGACATCAATCCCTACTTTCATAAAAAATTCACCTCAACGTAATTTTATAATTACGCCCTGCCATTGTCAACGAAAAATAAAAAAAAATGCGACGGTTATTTTCCGTCGCGGTGAATTTTAAATGATGAAGTATTACTAAAAAATCCGATAAATTATCGACCTTAAAAAATTTATGTTGTGCGAAAAATTTCGCCGAAAATTTCCGTTATGAAATAATAGACCCTTTGATAAGATCAATGAAAGTTGCAAGGCTTGTATTGGCCTGAGCCATCATCGCTTGAGTAGCTTGCATAAGCACGTTATTTTTAACGTAGTTTGTCATTTCCTTAGCCATATCAGCATCTTTGATAACACTCAATGCGGCAGTATTTTCGTCAGAAGACATTTGAAGATTTTCTGAAGTGTATTCCAAACGCTCTCTAATAACACCAATTTCCGCTTGCTGATACAATGCGCGCTCTAAAGCCTTATCTAAAGACATTGCTGTTTCTTCTGATTTATCAACTGTAGACAAATCAATAGTGACATCCGAGAAAAGGAATTTGTCCGTCATGTTCATAAAATTGGTCATAATGGTGTCGCCTTTATCCGGTCCTACTTGGAAATACATATGCTTATTTGCGTCATCATTTTTCCAAGAAATATCGCTGAAAGAGAGTCGTGTTGCAGTATTTATATCACCATTATCGTCATAATATACGGCTTCTTCAATCGCGCCGTAATCACCTGTAAACAAATGACGACCATTGTGCGTGATAAGTGCACTACTGGTAACTTGATTTCTAAGCTGATCGATTTCTTTCTGCAATACTGCGCGGTCATCTTGATTTAAAGAATCATTAGCGGCTTCAAGTGCCTTTGTCCTCATTGCTTTAACGACATCAATTATCGAATTAACCGCTTCTTCAGCAATTTTCAGCAAAGAATCTGCGTTTTGAGTGTTCTCTTGTCCTTGATCGAGTGCGCGAATTTGCGCAAGCATTTTTTCGCTTATGGCGTTGCCTGCAGAGTTATCCCCGGCATGATTAATTTTTTGTCCGGTTGAAACTCTCTCAAGGCTTTTTCCCATTTCAGTTTGATGCTTGTTCATGGTCGTGGTTAAGCCTTCCGCACCACGCGCCAAATTTCCATGTATTGTCAGCGACATGATAAATCCCTCCTTGAATTAAATCCTAAAAAATCCTCCTGAATAATATCGTAGACTTTTTAAAAAAAATTTACACTGACTACAATTATAATTGCAATTATTTTAAAGCATAGTTTCTGAAAAATCAACATAAATTTTTATTTATATCATATTTTTGTTAGATGTAAAATTAAATGAGACATTTGAAAAATTTTCAGGCAAAGTAAAATCACAAAAAATATAAAACGCTCACAAATGGAACTATTTCAAAACTTTGTCGCGAAAAATTATTAACTTGAAAACTCCCGAAGAATTTTTCAATGACTGTCCAATTTTTTATTTTATCTAACAATCTAACAGACAACATTTTTATTCAAAAAAATTTCTTGACAGAAAAAAGTTGCGTGATATAATAGCAAAGTATTTTACGGAGAGTTGTCCGAGTGGTTGAAGGAGCACGACTGGAAATCGTGTGTGCGCTGATACCGTACCGAGGGTTCGAATCCCTTGCTCTCCGCTCTGTGTTCAGTCGTGAACGCAGGGACTTGGTTTCACCGAACTTTATTATCCCGTACTGACAATCTCGTCAGGACATACGTAGCAGCGAGAGTCTATTGTAGCGCGGTTAAGTTTCGGTCTTGAGGTTGAGTTCTTGCGTTGACGACTGAATTTAGTTTACGTAACAAAAAAATCTCGACGTATATTGCGCCGAGTTTTTTTATTGCAGAAAAAATTTTTTGATGATATAATTTAAAAACTTTAGGTCGGTGGTCGGCTTCCTCACGAAGAGGAGGTGATGTCGATGACAACGTACGAAAAGATAACGCTTGCCATTTCGGCGGCGCAGTTGGCATTGACCCTCTACAACATTATCTTCGGGTAGAACGCCGAAAAAATAACCGCTAAAGCGGTAAAAAGACCCATTTAAACCTAGAGGAAGTCGGCGTACCAACACCGACCTTTTTTTCGTCTAAAATTATTAAAAAATCAGTTACAAATTTAAACAAAAATATTATAATTCTAGATAGAAATTTTTGCAAGCATAAAGGAGAAATTTTTTTGGATAACAGAATTAGAAATTTTTCAATAATCGCGCACATAGATCACGGAAAATCTACTTTAGCCGACAGATTAATCGAAATTACCGGCACAGTCGAAAAACGCGATATGTCAGAGCAATTTTTGGATAATATGGAACTTGAACGCGAACGCGGAATTACGATTAAAGCGCAAACTGTTCGCTTAAAATATACCGCGAAAGACGGAAAAATTTATCAATTAAATTTAATTGACACTCCCGGTCACGTAGATTTTACTTACGAAGTTTCGCGAAGTTTAGCCGCTTGTGAAGGCGCATTGCTCGTCGTCGACGCAACTCAAGGCGTTGAGGCTCAAACTCTTTCAAATGTTTATTTAGCACTGGATCACGATTTAGAAATTATTCCAGTCATAAATAAAATTGATTTGCCAAGCGCGGACGTTGAACGCACAAAAAATGAAATTGAAGAGGCAATCGGTCTTGATGCATCAGATGCAGTAACTTGCAGCGCAAAAACCGGCGAAGGCGTCGAAAATATTTTGGAGGCGATTGTTAAAAAAATTCCGCCGCCTGAAAATAATTTAAATTCGCCGCTCCAAGCTTTAATTTTTGATTCTTATTTCGATTCTTACAAAGGTGCGGTCGCTCACGTCCGTTTAATGTCAGGAAAAATAAAAAAAGGCGACAAATTAAAATTAATCGCAACCGGTAAAGAATTTGACGCAACTGAAATTGGAATTTTTTCGCCAAATATGACTGAACTCGACGAATTAAAAGCCGGTGAAGTTGGTTATATTTGCGGAAGTTTAAAAGATGTTCGAGATGTTCGCGTTGGCGATACAGTCACAAATTCTCAAAATCCTGCTAAACCGCTCGCAGGTTATCGCGCACCCGTTCCAATGGTTTTTTGCGGACTTTATCCTACTGAAAATGCTGATTACGATAATTTGAAAGAAGCTTTAGAAAAACTTCAACTTAACGACGCCGCTTTAGTTTATGAACCTGAAACAAGCGCAGCACTCGGTTTTGGTTTTCGTTGCGGATTTTTGGGACTTTTGCATATGGACGTGATTCAAGAAAGATTGGAACGCGAATATAATTTAAAATTGGTTACAACTGCGCCTTCCGTCGTCTATAAAGTTCATAAAACTGACGGAGAAATTTTGACGATTGATAACCCTGCCGCACTTCCGCCCGCTACCGAAATAAAATTTATCGAAGAACCCACCGTTAAAGCTATGGTGATTGTTCCTGCGGATTATATCGGCGCAGTTATGGAACTTTGCAGAGAAAAACGCGGAATTTATAAAAGTATGGATTATATCGATAAAACTCGCGTTATGATTTCTTACGAAATTCCGCTCAATGAAATTATTTTTGATTTTTTTGACAAACTTAAATCAACTACGCGCGGTTATGCAAGTTTGGATTACGAACCGGCAAATTATGTCGAATCTGACTTGGTTAAGCTCGATATTTTGTTGAACGGAGATTTGGTTGACGCTTTAAGCGCGATTGTTCATAAAACTCGTGCCGCAAAAGTTGGACGCACTTTAGCTTTAAAATTGAAAAGAATTATTCCTGAACAACTTTTTGATATTCCAGTGCAAGCGGCGATTGGCGGAAGAATTATTGCTCGTGAAACAGTTAAAGCTCGCAGAAAAGATGTTTTAGCAAAATGTTACGGCGGCGACGTTTCGCGTAAAAGAAAATTGCTCGAAAAACAAAAAGCCGGTAAAAAACGTATGAAAGCCGTCGGTAGTGTCGAACTTCCTCAAGAAGCTTTTATGGCAGTTTTAACTGTCGGCGACGAAGATTAATTAAAAAATTTTTTAAGCCTTCGGGCTATTTTTTTTTCGCTCCAAAATAATTTAATCAATACAAAAATTTTTTTCTTGAATTTAATCAATACAAAAATTATAATACGATAAAATCAAAAATTTTGGGAAAAGTGGCGGTATACTTGAAAGTTTGTCGTCTTAAGGAAATTATTAAACGCGATTTCAAGGTAAATTTGAGACTCACGAAATTTGAAACTGAAAAAATTGCTCGCGTCGATTAAAAAAAATAATTCTTTCTAGAAAATTTTTTATCCGATTCTTCGGAGATTTTTTTTATTTGACATATCATTTCGATTTAATTAAAATTAATCAGAAAAAATTTTTTCAAGTTAGATTCTTGTACAGAAGATGAATATTCAAAAGATTTTTCTCGTATGTTCCAAATAGGAATTATAAAGTGTAATAAAAATAATGATAATAAAGTTTACGATTCATTGTCTAATCTTGGAAAATTACTTGGTTTAGATATTAATGTAAATTTCAGCTCTGAAATCAAATGAATAATTTTAAACGTAAAATTATTCACACTTACTAAATAAAAAAATCCCTTCGTTACGACGTTAGGATTTTTTTTGCAGGAAAAAATTTATAAGTGTAGAAACTTATATAAAATTTTTAAGGAGGCTTTTAAATGAATAAAAAATTTTTAATCGCGCTTGCGGCGATGTCTATTTTTAATTTGTCAAATTCCGATATTAATTTAGGAGAAAATTTTAAAATTATTTCAGTCGCTAAAGCTAATGAAGTTGACGATATTTATCAGAAAAAAATTAATGAAGGAATTGTTCTTGGAAATGTATTAAAACATGAGCAAGCGGCAGAAAAATATACTGAGGCGATAAATTTAAAACCTGATTATTTTCTTGCGTATGATTATCGCGGAGAATCTTATTATCGTTTAAAGCGTTATGAAGAATCGATAGCAGATTTTACAAAATGTATTGAACTTAATCAAAATTATACAAATGCTTATATAGATCGCGGACATTCTTACGATGAAATTGGAGAATATGAAAAAGCGGTATCAGATTATAAAAAAGTTCAGGAACTTTCTCCAAATTATGTGAATGGTTATTATTATTGCGGAAATTCATATAAAAATTTAAAAAATTATTCAGCGGCGATTGAAAATTATGATAAAGCTATTGAGCGTAATAATCGTTTTGATGCTGCATATTATAATCGTGGACTTTGTTATAAAGAACTCGGAGAAACTGAAAAAGCGATAGAAGATTTATCTAAATCAATTGAAATTTATTCATATAATGCAGATGCGTATCATAATCGCGGAATTTGTTATAAAAATATTGGCGAAAATGAATTAGCGGAGTCAGATTTTGAAACAGCTCATTCACTCGGCTACAAAGAATAAAATAAAAAATTTTAAGGAGATTTAAAAAATGCTTGGGAAAAAATTTTTAGTTGCAATGGCGGCGATGTCGATTTTTAATTTGACGAATGTAAATTTTGATGAAAATATTAATTTTACGTCGAAAGTTTACGCGGCGACTAATGCGGAACTTGCGGAGGAAAAATTTAAAGAAGGACAAAAAATTTATAATAACAATGATTTTGAAAAAGCAATTTTAAAATTTAATGAAGTTATTGAATTAAATCCGAATCATGCTGAAACTTATAATTTGCTTGGAATGTCTTATTATAGATTAGGAAAATTTGAAAAAGCGGTAGAAAATTATACAAAAGCGATTGAATTAAATCCGAAAAATGCGAGTAATTATAGTGGTCGAGGATTTTCATACGAAGAATTAGGAAAATATGAGGAGGCCCTTGCAGATTTTCAGGAAGCAGGAAGAGTTTTTCCTAATTATCGTCACATTGGTAAAATTATAAGCAATATTTATTTTAAAATGGGAAGATATGAAGAATCCCTTGCAGAAATTACAGATGATATTGATCGTTATGAATTTATAGATAGAGGACATCCTGATTTTGGAGGATATGTGCAACGTGCGAAGATTTACAAAGAATTAAAAAAATATGACGAGGCGATAGCAGATTGTAATAAAGCGATTGAATTTAAAAATGATTATGCTGAAGCGTATTATGAGCGCGGGAAAATTTATCAAGAAATTGGCGAAAATGAATTAGCAGAAGAAGATTTTGAAAAAGCTAGTGAACTTGGCTACGAAGAATAAGATTTATAACATTATGTTATGTGGTTGTAGTTTTTACTAAAAAATCAAAAGTAGTCCGAAAGTTTTTACAATCGGATAGAGTGTATAGTATGCCGGAGAGTTTATCCTATCAAATGCGTTTGTCTATCACAAATACAACTATACGTACAATCGTTATTTTTTTATCTCCATTTTTATTGCCTATGTTCTTGAGAAATTGAAATTATATTTTAAGAATAAGATTATGGAAAAGTTTTAATGACTCTCCCAATTAGAATAAAAAAGCTTAATTTTTTATGAAACACTCGTAAATAGATATTCAAATTAGTTTGCATTTTTATAACTGCGTGATATAATTTGCGCGGTTTATTTTTTTGAGAGGAGTTTTTTTAGGTTATGGCTAAAAAAATGAAGACGATGGACGGTAATCAGGCGGCGGCGTATATTTCATACGCATTTACGGAGGTTGCCGCGATTTACCCAATTACGCCGTCGTCACCTATGGCTGAAGATGTTGACGAAATGGCGGCTAAAGGTGTTAAAAATATTTTTGGGCAGAAAGTTCGTTTAGTAGAATTGCAATCTGAAGGCGGCGCGGCAGGAACTGTTCACGGTTCTTTGCAGGCTGGCGCACTTACCACAACTTACACAGCGTCGCAAGGTTTCTTGTTGATGATCCCTAACTTGTACAAAATCGCAGGAGAACTTTTGCCGGGCGTATTTCACGTATCTGCGCGGGCGTTGGCAACTTCGACGTTAAATATTTTCGGAGATCATCAAGACGTTATGGCGGCGCGTCAAACTGGTTGCGCAATGCTTGCCGAATCAAGCGTCCAAGAAGTTATGGATTTATCCGCCGTTGCTCATCTTTCAGCGATTAAGGGACGCATTCCATTTATAAATTTCTTTGACGGTTTCCGCACTTCCCACGAAATTCAGAAAATCGAAGTAATTGACTACGCAGACCTTGAAAAAATTGTTGACTATGACGCAATAGACAAATTCCGCCGCAATGCTTTAAGTCCAGATCATCCCGTAATTCGTGGCACTGCTACCAATCCCGACGTTTATTTCCAAATTCGTGAGACGATTAATAAAAATTATGAGGAACTGCCCGACATCGTAGAAAATATTATGGCGGACGTTTCAAAAATTACGGGGCGCGAACATCATATTTTCGATTACTACGGCGCAGAAGATGCAGACCGCGTTATTATCGCTATCGGCTCGGCTTGTCAGACCGCGCAGGAGGCGGCTAAATATCTCAACGAAAAAGGCGAAAAAGTCGGCGTTGTCAACGTTCATTTATATCGCCCGTTCTCCGTTAAACATTTCCTTAACGCAATTCCTAAGACTGTTAAGAAAATCGCTGTCCTCGATCGTACAAAAGAATCCGGCGCGACCGGTGAACCGCTTTACCTTGACGTTCGTGCCGCTTATTACGACGCGGAAATTTCTCCCGTCATTATCGGCGGACGTTACGGCTTAGGCGGCAAGGATACAACGCCCGACCAAATGTTGGCAGTCTACGAGGAACTTGCCAAAGATAAGCCTATGAACGGTTTCACAATCGGAATTAACGATGACGTTTCGCATAAATCGCTTGTTACTTCACATCACGACGTTGACTTGACGCCCGCCGGTACAACGGCTTGCAAATTCTGGGGACTCGGCTCGGACGGCACTGTTGGCGCAAATAAATCTGCAATTAAAATTATCGGCGATAATACAGATTTATACGCGCAGGCTTATTTTGCTTACGATTCTAAAAAATCCGGTGGCATTACGATGAGCCATTTGCGTTTCGGTAAATCTCCTATAACTTCGCCTTATCTTGTAACGAAGTCTGATTTTGTTTCCTGTTCGCAAAAAAGTTACGTACACCATTACAATTTGATTGCGGGTTTAAAACGCGGCGGCACTTTCCTTTTGAATACGAATTGGAGCGACGAAAAACTTGGACGCAAACTTAAACCGTATATGAAGCGTTACATTGTGGAAAATGAAATTAACGTCTACACCGTCAACGCCGTTAAAATTGCCGGAGATTTGGGACTTGGCGGACGTTTCAATATGGTTATGCAAGCGGCTTTCTTCAAACTCGCTAATATTATTCCGATTGATGACGCTGTTAAATATCTCAAAGACGCTGTTGAAAAATCTTACGGCAAAAAAGGTCCGCAGATTGTCGAAATGAATTGCGGCGCGATTGATCAGGGTATTGCCGCTTTGCATAAGGTTGATATTAGCAAGTGGGATATTGACGATGAAAGTATGAATCAAAATCCTCAACAAATTAATCCGCCGGAATTTATAACTGAAATTCAAAACGTTATGAATCGTCAAGAAGGCGAAATTTTACCCGTCAGCAAATTTACGGCACAAGCTGACGGAACTTTCCCCGTTGGCGGCTCGGCTTACGAAAAACGCGGAACCGCTATTAAAGTTCCTGCGTGGGACGAAACAAAATGTATCGGTTGCAATCAATGTTCCTTCGTTTGTCCTCATGCGGCGATTAGACCTATTATCACAACTCCTGAAGAACGCGCTAACGCTCCTGAAGGTTTTAAATCTATTCCGCTGAAAATTTCTAAAGGCAAGTACGACGTAACCATTGCTGTATCAACTCAAGATTGCTTAGGTTGCGGAAATTGTGCGCAAGTTTGTCCTAAACAGGCTCTTTCAATGGTTTCTTTTAACGACGAGGCTAAAGCAAGACAGAAAATCTTTGACTTCGGCGTTGATGAAAAGAAAGTTGCTCCGAAAGAAAATCCTGTTCGCAAAAATACTGTCGTCGGCAGTCAATTTGAAAAGCCTTTATTTGAATTTAGCGGAGCATGCGCGGGTTGCGGCGAAACTCCTTATGCAAAACTTTTAACGCAACTTTTCGGCGATAGAATGATGATCGCTAATGCTACGGGTTGCTCGTCAATTTGGAGTGCGTCCGCACCTGCCATGCCTTACACGAAAAATTCTAAAGGAAATGGTCCTGCGTGGGGTAATTCACTTTTTGAAGATAATGCCGAATACGGCTTGGGAATGTTCTTGGGTGTTAAAGCTGTTCGTGAGACGCTTGCTGATGAAGTTGCACAAGTTTTGACGGAAAATAAAATTTCTGATGAACTTCGTGCCGCGCTTGCTGATTGGAAAGATAACCTTAACGTCAGCGAAAATACTCGTGAACGCGCAGATAAATTGACGGCATTACTTGAATCTGAAAAAGGCGACGACTCTTTACTGAATAAAATTTATAATAATCGTGATTATTTCGTTAAGCGTTCGCAATGGATTATCGGCGGCGACGGTTGGGCTTATGATATTGGTTACGGCGGATTAGATCACGTTTTGGCGAGTGGCGAAGATGTAAACGTTTTTGTATTTGATACCGAAGTTTATTCAAATACCGGCGGTCAAGCAAGTAAAGCTACTCCTGCCGCTGCTATCGCGCAATTTGCCGCTACGGGTAAGAAAACTAAGAAAAAAGATTTAGGTAAAATGGCGATGAGTTACGGCTACGTTTACGTCGCTCAAGTTGCTATGGGCGCAGATAACAATCAACTGATGAAGGCTATCACAGAAGCTGAATCTTATCCCGGTCCTTCGCTGATTATTGCTTACGCGCCTTGCATTAATCACGGTATCCGTAAAGGTATGGGTTCCAGTCAACTGGAAGAAAAATTAGCTGTTCAATGCGGTTATTGGGCGAATTGGCGTTACAATCCTCAACTTATCGGCACTGGTAAAAATCCTTTCACTCTCGATTCTAAAGAGCCTGACTTCTCAAAATTCCAAGAATTTTTACAGGGCGAAGTTCGTTACTCTTCTCTTAAACGCAATTTCCCTGATGTTGCCGATGAACTCTTCGCTAAAACTCAAAAAGATGCCGAAGATAGAATTAACGGTTATAAAATTCTCGCAGGAAAATAATATTTAATCCATAAAAAAAATTTTGACCGCCTCCGTTGTGGAGACGGTTTTTTTATTTACAATGAAATGTTCACGCCATTTAATAAATTTATTTTAAAGAAGTATTTTTATGGCTAATAAGAAATTTTCAACAGATTTCACCGTTGGAAATATTCCGCAACAAATTCTATTTTTTACTATGCCGCTTTACGCGTCTAACATTTTACAAATTTTGTACAATGTTACAGATATGGTTATCGTCGGTCACGTTTTGGGCAAAGTCGGACTTTCTGCAGTTTCTATCGGCGGTGACGTTACAAATTTTTTAACTTTTTTCGCAATGGGTTTCACAAATGCTGGACAAGTTATAATTTCTCAACTTTGAGGTTTAGGAAAAAAGCGCGATATTGGACAATTTATAGGAAATATGCTGACATTTTTGTTTATAGTTGCAATAATTTTAAGTTTTATCGAAAAGCGGCGTAATATCACTTGCTTTAGCTATGGGGATATAAGCCGCAAGGATTGACAAATCTGACTTTAAGGCTTATATTAAAAATCTACTGTGGGACACACAGGAAGTAACGCCTTTGGAGACTATGTAAGACGCCACCTTCGGGGCTATAGTCGTTGAATTAGGAATCCCTCCACCTTTAGGCGTGGGGAGTTTTAAACAGTAACCCCAAACATTGACAAAAATATACCTAGTGTCTAAAATGTACCTATCAGCGAGAACCAAGCTGAATAAAAAAGTTTTAATACCGGTGGCTCTCCGGGAATTCACGACTGTGGAGTGTTAAATAAACGTTAGTAGGTAAGCCGAGAACGGACACGATGAAG
>JAFZIV010000022.1 GCA_017554235.1 Selenomonadaceae bacterium | reverse complement strand
TCGGGAATTTACGACTGTGGAGTGTTACAGCAAGTAATCAGTGAAAAGTAATCAGTGATCAGTGAAAATTTCTGACCACTGATCACTGATCACTGACCACTTTTTAGAAAACGGACACGAGGAAGCAGTAAGACAGAACCGTGAGGTCTGTCCGAATCATCTTGACATAGGTAACTATGTTTTAAGTAGCAGGGTTTAAATTTATGATTAAAAGCATTGCGGTAATGACATCGGGCGGCGACAGTCCCGGTATGAACGCGGCAGTTCGCGCAGTTACTAGAACGGCACTTCATCAAGGCGTAAAAGTTTGGGGCATTCGCGGCGGATATCACGGTATGCTTGATGAAGATATGTTTGAGATGAATTCAAAGGACGTTAGCGACATAATTCAACGCGGCGGAACTTTCTTAGGAACTGCGCGTTGCAAACGTTTTCAAACTCCTGAAGGTCGTATGCTCGGCTACAAAAATCTTGTGGATCGTGGCATTCAAGGGCTTGTGGTTGTCGGCGGTGACGGAAGTCTGCGCGGCGCGTCAACTCTTAGCAAAGAAACCGGTATTCCCATTGTAGGACTTCCCGGCACGATTGACAATGACGTTTGGGGTTCGGAATATACAATCGGTTGCGATACGGCGGCTAATACGATTATCGACGCAATGAACAAACTGCGCGATACGGCTTCGGCTCATCGTCGCATTATTGTTTTGGAAGTCATGGGACGTAACAGCGGCTGGCTCGCAATGGTATCGGGAATTTCCGGCGGCGCAGAATATATTCTTGTCCCTGAAGAAGAATATAACCTTGACGAAATTTGCGACAGCATGAAGGCTGAATACGAAAAAGGTAAACGCTACATTCTTATGGTAGTTGCAGAGGGCGCGGGCAAAGCAAGTGAAATTGGTCCGATTGTTGCAGAAAAGACAGGGCGTGATACTCGTATTTCTAAGCTTGGACATATTCAACGAGGCGGCTCTCCGACTGTTATAGATCGTGTTAAAGCAAGTCAGCTTGGCGAACACGCGGCATTGGCGATAATCGCGGGGCTTTCAGATATAGTTTTCGGTTTCAATCGCGGTCACGTAGTTTCAATTAACTTGCATGACGCGGTAAACAACAAAAAGCAACTCAATCCTGAATATATGCGCCTTGCACGTATTCTTGCATAAATTTTGATTATCATAAATTTACGACGTTCGACGCCTTAAAGTGTCGGGCGTTTTTTGTTTGATAAAATTTTTCTATTGAGTAAAGCTTGAAAGAAATGTGTCTACGAATTGAAATGAGAAAATTGCCAACTAAATGAATCCTACAAAAGAAAAAGCCAATTTATCATAACGAGTGGCGATTCGTCTGTAAGATTTTAATTGACAAAAGCATCTCTCGATAATATTACGTTTCTTATACGTGGAGAGTGTCAAAGCCAAGTTCTTTAGCTTTTCTGAAATTATCTTTAGATTTCTTAGTATTACCTAAAATTTGGTGAATAAATCCGAGCAGGTAATAGGCAGAGGCAAATTCAGGATCATCAGGAACAAGTTCAATAACTTTTTCAAAATTTTTAATTGCCGTCGTATAATCGTGTAAATGTTGATTAGAAAGACCGAGATTAAAATTTGCATTGACATCATCAGGATTAATTTTAACTGCCTTTTCCAAATAAGTTTGTGCCTTTGCATATCTGCTAATCGAATTGTAATAATTTCCCACATTATTCAGCGCATTTACATGATTTGGATTAATTTCAAGAACTTTTTGGTAATACTTTAAAGATTTCGTGGGATCTCCCAAATAATAATACATTAATCCGATATTATAATAGCCGTCATCATCTTCAGGATTAAATTCAACAAATTTTTCATAGCAAGTAAGTGCCTTTTGATATTCTTTCAATGCGGCGTAAATATTTCCCAAACTTAAATACGCAAGTGAAATTTCGGGATTAAGTTCAATAACTTTTTCAAAATTTTTAATTGCGTCTTCATAATATTGCAAATTTTGATAAGAAAGGGCAAGATTAAAAGTTGCGTGTACATCATCAGGGACAAGTTCAATCGCCTTTTTATAATTTTCAATCGCTTTTTCAAATTTTCCTACAGAAATGTAGTAATTTCCGATGCAAGTATAAGCGTTAGCATAGTTCGAATCAAGTTCAATAGTTTTAACATAATCCTGCAGAGCTTTTTCAGAATCACCTAAATTTTGGTAAGCAAGTCCGCGATTATAATAAGAATCGGTATATTCAGGATCAACATTGATAGATTTATTAAAAAAATCTATAGCTTGCTCAAATTCTTGGAGATTTAAATAAATGACGCCGAGATTATAAAGCGCGAGGGGATGTTCAGGATTAATCTCAATAGTTTTGTTAAAAAATTCAATCGCCTTATCGGAATTTTGTTTATTAACGTAAATAACGCCGAGATTGTAATAAGCCAACGCAAAATTCGGATTAATTTCGATCGTTTTGTTAAAGTCTGGAATAGCTTTATCAAAATCATTCAAATTAACGTAAGAAACGCCGCGATTATAATAAGCCTCATCAAAATTAGGATCGAGTTCAATCGCCTTATCAAAATAGGTAATGGCTTCAGCGGAATTTCCTATTTTGTCATAATAATTTCCGCGCTCGAAATAATCATTGGCAGAAGTCAAATTTTCTTCAGGGAAATTTTTTTCCTCCAAATTAATCACTCCTTTAGAAATTTTGTTTGGATTGAATTTCAACGTACAGATAAATTTTCCTTCACATTAAAAAATCTCCGCCATATTTGACGGAGAGAAAATTTTTTAAATAGAACTTTCGCCTAAATTTTTCAGCTTGGCAACTTCTTTCATAATAAACTGCGCGAACTCATCAAGTTGATTTTTATCTTTAGGATTTCCCTCAAAATAAATAGGCGTCCCATAAACGACGGCAAGGCGCGGAAATTTTACTTCGGCGGAAAAAATTTTATTTGTGTTGACAATCGCGGCAGGAATTATCGGAGCTTTCGTCATAGCGGCAATTAAACTTACGCCGGATTCAGCTTTACGAATTTTGCCGGTTTTACTGCGCGTACCTTCAGGAAAAATCCCAAAACAATCGCCGTTTTTAATAATCTTCAACGCCGTTTTAATCGCAGATTTATCAGCCGCACCGCGTTTCACGGGGAAGACGTGCAAGCCTCGACAAATCGCCGCCATAACCGGATTTTTGAAAAGTTCTTCCTTGCCCATAAAATTTACTTCACGGTCGACGAAAGTTCCCAAAAATGGCGGATCCCAATTCGTCATATGATTTGCCGCCAAGATAAAGCCGCCCGTTGCAGGAATATTTTCCGCGCCGATGACTTTTGTGCGAAAAAAAATTCCGTACCAAATACGACAAAAAAATTTAAAAATTTTATAAAACATTTTACTCCAGTGGTCAGTGATCAGTGGTCAGTGGTCAGTTTTTTCACTGATCACTGATCACTTTTCACTGATTACTAATTCCAAAATTTTTTCAACGACTTCATCAACAGACAAATTTGTTGAGTCAATCAAAATCGCATCGTCAGCCTTAGCAAGCGGCGCAATTTCGCGTTCAGAGTCCTGCTTGTCACGTAAAAAAATTTCTTTTTCTACATCATCGAGAGTTACGGAAGAATTTTTTAATTTTAATTCTTCAAAACGTCTACGCGCCCTTTCTTGCAATGATGCAGTCAAGAAAATTTTTAAATCGGCATTTGGTAAAACTTGCGTTCCAATGTCGCGCCCGTCCATAATAACTGAACCTTTAGCCGCCATTTCGCGTTGAAGTTCGGTTAATTTTTTTCTGACGAAACCGAATTTTGAAACGTCCGAAGCTAATTTACTTACTTCAGGCGTGCGAATTTCTTTTGTAACTTCTTCGCCGTCAAGATAAACTTTAGCCGATTCGTCCAATTTAATTTCAATGTCTTTGGTAATTTCTGCCAAAAAATTTTCAGTCAACGGTTGTCCGCTACGCAAAAATTTTAAGCCGACTGCGCGATACATTGCGCCGGTATCAATGTAAGTGTAACCCAACTTTGCCGCAACAATTTTTGAAACGGTGCTTTTACCCGCGCCTGCAGGTCCGTCAACCGCAATTATTTTTCCCATTTTAAAACCTCAAAAAAATTCGGATAAGAAATTTTTACACAATCTGCGTTATCAATTTCAACGCCTTCAGCTGCCGCGCCAAAAATCGAAAGTGCCATTGCAATTCTATGGTCGGCATAAGTTTTGCACTCTGCGAAAAATTTTTCCTGCCCACCATGAATTATTAAATCAGTCTGCGTCGCCTCAAAACTGCGCGGAGAAATTTTATTAAACTCGTTGACAATGGCGTTGAGCCTGTCACTTTCCTTGACGCGTAATTCGCCGACATCATGAATAATCGTAGTACCTTCGGCAAAGGCGGCGGCAACTGCAAGCGCAGGAATTTCATCAATTAAACGTGGAATCATCGATCCGCCAATTTCAACGCCGCGCAGATTCGACGAAAAAATTTTAATGTCAGCAGAAAGTTCACCGCCTGATTCACGCAAATTTTCAAGTTCAATCGTCGCGCCCATCATCTTCATAACGTCCAAAATTCCCGTGCGCGTCTGATTAACTCCAACATTTTTAATCGTGACTGCAGAATTTTTTATAATAGCGGCAAGCACAACCCAATAAGCGGCGGAACTTATATCATTAGAGACGATAATTTTTTCAGGAGCAGTTAAATTTTCGGCAGGATAAATTTTTATCGCGTTACCAAATTTTTCAATACGCGCTCCGAATGCCGACAACATTTTTTCGGTATGATCACGAGACGGCGCGGGTTCAATAATCGTTGTCATGCCGTCCGCGTAAAGTCCTGCTAAGATTATCGCAGATTTAACCTGCGCGGAAGCAACAGGCATTTCATAAGTTATTCCGCGCAGATTTTTTCTGCCAATAACAGTAATTGGTAAATTTTTATTTTCATTACGCCCGACGATTGACGCACCCATTTCAGTTAAAGGCTTAATTACACGTCCCATAGGTCTTTGCCGTAAAGAACCATCGCCCGTAAATGTCGTAACAAAATTTTGAGGCGCGGCAAGTCCCAAAAGTAATCTTAAAGTAGTGCCGGAATTTCCCGCGTCTAAAATATTGTCAGGTTCACGCAGTCCGCTTAAACCGTTACCTGTTACAAAAATTTTTTCGCCGTCAATTTTTACGTCAACGCCAAAACTTTTCATACATTCGACGGTTGACAAACAATCCGCGCCGTGTAAAAAATTTTCAATTTCAACGGTTGAATTGCCGAGACTTGAAAAAATTACGCTACGGTGAGAAATTGATTTATCGCCCGGTATTTTTATTTCGCCGCGCAGATTATTTAGTTTCAGAATCTTCATTGAGGAACTCTTCATAAACAAAACTTTCTTGTGTAGTATTTTCTTCTGCGGGTTCTTCGACGCTTTCGACTTCCTCAACCTGTTCAACAGAATTAAGCAATTCTTCAATTTTCTTTTCAAGAATGCTCGTATAAACTTTAGGATTCAACGGTTGAGATTTTTTAAGCATATTGCGCAGATTTTTATGCAAAACGTCAAGCGTCGTAACTTCTTTCACGAGACCAACAGCGCGAGCAATGTAGCCTTCGACATTTTCTGCAGACAAATCAGGCAACTCAACTGCGCGGAAAATACTCTTGCCAATACGTGAACTGCGGCGTTGAGCATGGAAACTGACAACAGGAACGCCCATATAAAGCGCGTCTAACGTTGCACTGGTCGCTGACTGTGGATACACGTCAAGAATCACATCGATTTGGAGCATTTCCGCCATATAATTAGGAGACGCGGGACGGAATAAAACTTTGTCCATATCAAAACCAATCGTCTTCATACGCCCGTAAAGTTGATCCATTGTCGAAATACTTTCAAACTCCTGCGCCCGCATAAGAAATATAGCATTAGGAACTAACTGCGAAATTCTGTGCCAAATTCTTAAAATGTCATCGTTAATTTCCTTGTAACTACAAACTGTACCGAAAACAGGATAATCCCTTTTCGTACAAGGCGCGTATTCAGGTGTAGGAACATCTTCACGTTGCGCGTAACAGAAATTGACGGGCATATACAAAAGTTTTTCCTTGAAAAGTTTAGCGTTATTCTCGTTATCAGGCGGGTCAATAATTTCGTCTGTAATGAAATAATCCATCGTGTCAAGTCCCGTCGTCGAGGGATAACCAATGCCCGTTATCTGAATAGGTGCGGGCTTATAAGCAAAGACAGGCAAGCCGTTGCCTTCGCCGTGTCCAACAGGATCAATCAGAACATCAATTTTATCATCGTGAATTTTCTTAGCAATATCTTCAAAGCTCATATCTTCGACAACTTCAAAATGCTCTGCAAATTTTTTGAAAAGATCCGTGTATGCGTCTTTAACGTTACTCAAACTGTAGCAAGTCACTTCAAACTTTTCACGATTATGCGCGGCAATCATACCGAATACCGTTGCAAAGTTTTTATTATTACGGAAATTTCCCGACACATAACCGATTTTAATTTTTTCGCCTTCAACGCGCTTATGAAAAGTTGTGAAAGGTTTAATGTCCTTGAAAATATTTTGGTAATTAAAATTCGCCGCCGCAATTTTTTCAGCAGGAATATCTAAAAGCTCCAATGCAGAAAATAATCCGCTGAACAATTCCGCTTTCAAATCTCTATCAGTTGCAAGTTGTGACGCACGCTCAAAATTTTCTGCAGACTCTGGCATTTTTGCATTAAGCAACGCAATCTTGCCGCGCAGTTCATGATAATCGCATAAAAAGTCGCGAGAGTATTCTCCGTCAGGAACTTTACGAATTGCCTCATAAGCACCAACATAATTTTTCAACTGCCGCTTACACGCCGCGATAAGATAATAAATTTCCGCCATATGTTCATTATCAGCTTGCGCGGCTTTTTCCAAATTATAAAGCGTGCGCTTGACGTTAATCATATTTTGAATTTTGTCCTTATGAAATTCAGGTTCAAGTTCAAAATAACTCATCGCTTTGTAATAATAATCTTCCGCTTGTTCAGGCGTAATAGGTTCAGGTTCTTGCGGAAATTCGGGCAATTCTTCTCCGTTAATCCAAGCATTGAAAATTTTCTCGTAACATTCTTCAACCTCGCCCATATAAATTCCGTCATTCATTACCGGCGAAACTTCCATCTTGCGGCGAATAGTTAAATGATAATCGCGGATTCTGTCCCAATCGTTGGCAAGGTCAACAGCTTTTTGAATATATTCTTCTTCACTGAACGCGCAGAGTTCACCTAAACCGCAGTTCGTCAGCAACGAATAACCAAAGCGTGAATTATGACGTTCCTGCACCAAAGTAATGACGGGTAATCCCATGTAAAGCGCGTCGCAAGTTGTGCCGCCACCGGGATATGGGAAGGTATCCAACGCTATATCTGCGCGGGCATATTTGATTAAATATCTTTGTTCATCAGGTTCATAAATTAATTTTTCGCGTGGAAGTCCTGCCGCCTCAATTCTTGCAATGGCATGGTCTGTGCCGTATTTATCGCGGAAAGCTTTACCCTTCAAATAAAGTTTTGCACCCGGTACGGCGTTTACAATCTTAGCCCAAACTCTTAAAGCTTCGTCCGTGACTTTTGTAAAATTGTTAAAGCTTACGAAGGTAACAAATCCGTTTTTGGTACAAGGCGCAGGATTTACGACGGTAGGTTCATCATGCCACATATAGCAGAAGTGACTGTGTTGGAGACGCAACATTTTTTCACTGAAGAAATTCTCATTCAAGCCAACAGGGTCGGTGTACTTGTCAACCATGAAATAATCAATCGCCTTAACGCCCGTCGTATTAAACCAACCTATAGCACTGATTATAATCGGCGCGGGCTTATGGCAGACAACACCCATAACATTGTTGGCAGTGTGTCCCGACAAGTCAACGAGTATATCAATTTCGTCGTCCTTAATTTTCTGCGCGGCAACCGCCGGTTCATCGTGCAAAATATTTCTGAAATGGTCAACGCTCTTTTTAAATTCGGCACTCACATGATCTTCTTTATTCTTCGCGTAAATGTAGACTTCAAAGCGGCTTTTATCGTAGCAATTATAAAAAGCGTAACTGAAAAATGCTACAACGTGGCGACGAATATCAGGAGAAATATAACCGATACGCAATTTCTCATGACGTGGATGCGTGGCAGGGTCGTGAACCATTTGCTCAACGTGATTATATAAATCGTTGAAACCGCAAATTTCTTCGTAAAGTTTTTCGCGGCTGACGTTTACATTGTGCAAGCTGAAAAGGAAGTTGCTGTAGTCTTCGCGTTTAATCTTTTCGACGTAATAACGGGCTTGCGGGTCTGTAGCACCGCTAATATCCATTTTCGCACTAAGTTCATAATGTTTCAAAGAATTTGGAGCATCACCGGCATAACGGTAAGCATGTCCCAAAATATTGTGAATCATCATTCGCGTAAGCAAATCAATGTCGGGATGTTCCAAGCCCATTTCAGAATACTTGATACAACCGCCGTAATCCTGCTTTAAATCGCAGACGCGTCCGCGCAGAAATAATCTATACGCGCTCGGCGGAAAATGTTCCTCAAGATAAGTTACGGCTTTATCTGCCTCGTCTCTTCTGTTGTAGTCAATGTAAATCGACGCAACTTTTTCGGCGGGCATAGGATCATCAGGTTGAAGGTCGGCAATTTTCTTAACCGTCTCCAAAGTTTTAGCTTCGTCGTGTAAGTCGCCGTGATAATGAAACAATTCCTTTAAGAGAGCGTCTACTTTTTTACGTTTTTTGTCAGTGTCTTTTTTCTTAGGTTTAATTTTTCTCATAGTTACCTCCAAATTTTTTAGGAGCAAATCTCCAATAACGGCTATTGTACCATAAAGAAAAAATTTATGGTAGCTTTTCAAAATAAAAAAGCCGCGTTACCAATTAATTTTTCGGTAAACAACGGCTTTTACTTAACCCGTTTAAAAATTATTCGTCAAAACTCGTGCTGATAATATCTTCCTTAAGCGGCTGAATATTTTTCTTAACAAAATCTTCTTCTTCTTTATCGGCAGTCAACATAATAATTTTTTTAATTCTGCCTTCGTTGTAAAGAAATCTTGCTTCGTCGCTCGTGATAATCGGCAACTTTTGTTCCCTCAAATCGTTATCAAGCACCAAAAAAACATCGTCGTTTTCATAAAGAATATTCATAGCGGGGTTTCTCAAATTATTTTTGTTATCGTTGATAACGTATTCAATTTCCAAGCCGACTTCATTTTGCAGCATAATTTCTGCGACGGCTACACCAGTTTCATTAAGCCCGTTAAAAATCGCGGCAGGTTCAGTTTCCGTCTTTGATTTAATGCCGAGCGTCATTGCAACGTTGCGATTAAAATTTTTCTGTTCGTTAATAATCTTGTCCAAAAAATTTTTCTGCTTAGCATACGCGCCTTTATAATCGGCAAGCACGTCACGAATCTTTTTTTCAATCTGCGGCAAATTTTCTTCGGTATCTTCAAACTTAAATTCCGGCGGTATGTTAATATCAACTTTATTTGCGGCGGCACCGTGTTTACCGGTTATGACTACGCAACCCATTACAGCGGCATATCGCGGTAACGTCTCTTTGTAAACAAAATCGCCGAAGTCAACGTAAATTTTAGCGTCCTCCAAAAGTTTTTGAACGCCCTCTGCCTGCGTGTCTTGAATGGCTATCCAATTAACTTTCGGAAAAGCGGCAATAAGTTTCGGCATAATTTTTGAACTGGTAGCCGCGTTGTATGCAATGGTATTTTTCTTGCGTTTGAAGTCAACCTTATTGTTCGCCTTTACCGGCATAGGGTTGATATAATCGCCAATGTGATAAATTTTTTCGTCGGGAACTTTATTAACCTTCAAAAAAAGTTTAGCGTATTCAGATTGTGTCCAATGCTCAATGTCCTCGTCGTGTTTTTGGAAACAGAAAAATTTTACCATAGGCGATGACAAAGCTTTATTTAAGTGATTGACGGCTTGAATTGCAATATCACGGAAAAGATTGTCGACGCTCAACCACCATATAACGCGGCGAATATTTTTCAGCGTGTACAAATAGGAAGTCAAACTTTCCGGCACAATCAAAATATTTTGCGTAGCGTCTTCAACCTCGTAAGTGTACGGCGCACGGAAATATTTATATGGTGGATAAACGGGATTATCAGGGTCAAAATCTTTCGTGATTGGAATGTAAACCAAATGCGCGTCAACTTTAAGACGAATCAACTGTGAGCAAAGTCTGTGGCAAAGTTCCGCGCCGTCACTTCGCACGCCGCCGGGACAAATTATATAAACTTTACTGTTGGGATCTGAACCTCCCACGACTAAAGTCGAGGAGTTCTGGAAGACCTAAGCCTCCGTTTAAGAAGTTTGATAGTCAAGCTACCCTTATTCTTATCGGCGTGTCCAGTTCGCCTCTATTGTATAGCCCCTCTAGGAACACAACTTTACTTTTTCTAAGAATATTCGCCGCACCGTTTACATCTGCGTTTAATACGTAACCTTTACTTGTACGATATTGTCCGCGTGTAATTCTCTTTCCGCTGAACTCATATGTTTGCGGATTGTCTGCATTGTATATAGGTATCTCATCTTTATCTAAAAAACTTGCCTTTGATGTGTAGCTTTCTTCTTGTTCAACGTAACTGATTCCGTACAACTTACTAAGGTACTTCAACTTGTCTCTCAACTTGCCAAATGGTATGTTTACAAAATTCTGATTCGTTACCTTGCCTAAATTAATGTTCTGTTGAAATGTCACGTTGTAGCCACATACAAGCGTTCCGATAGTGTGATTTAAGCAGTAGTTGATGATAATCCTCGCCGTCTTCGACATATAATCGTTTACACAGTTATTTCTTTTTCGCGCTATTTGATTCTGTCGATTAGTGCTTTTCTTACCAAACTTCTGCTTATCCTTGATACTCTGCAGTCGTGCGTTCTCTTTGTTATACCACTGATTTATTGACTTCAAACGTCTGCCGTCAACAATGAAGGCGTTTCCTGCGCTTGTTACACAGGTTGCAAGATTATCTATCCCCAAGTCTATTGCCAGTGCCTTATTTTTATCTAAACTTCTTTGCTCTTCTGACACTTCGTAAGTGTACTGAATTTCAAAGAACCTAGCTTTAATCTTCGGTATGATTCTAATCTCCTTAATCTTTTTGCCTTCAAGTATTGGCGGAATATTAATCGTAACCTTTGAATGTTCCTTTGAATAACTTCTTGAATAAGGAATAGTAAGTTGATTTCCGTTAATACGAACAAAACCTATAATCAGTGTCGTGAAACCGTTTTTCGGAAGATATTTTGGTAACTTCACTGCGTTAAACGAATACTTGCCTTGCTTAGCAAGTTCCAGCAGTGCGAAGAACGATTGAAACATTCCGTCTACTTCCTTCATTATCTGCTGCGCCATATTAGAGTTTAACGCCTTGTAGTTCGGGCTGTTCTTCAACAACGTATAATTTTTTTCAAAGTTCAAATATTTACCTTCGTTGAAATAATATTGTCTTACATTGTAAATAGCTTGATTCGCTAAATTCTTTGCGATGTGTGACAACCTTTTAATGTTTCGATAATCTTCCTTTGAAAGTTGTTTCACTTGTTGCTTTACAGTTAAATACACAATATCACCTCCTTTCGGAGATAATACTACTACTTTTTACTGTAATGTCAATTCTTAGTAAAAATATTCTTGGACACGTTTCAGAACCCCAAGACTTTAACCATTTTAGAGGTCTCGTTCACAACGGCTCGCTATTTCCGTTGCAGTTCTCTTATGAACTTCCTGTACTTTCATACAGGCACAGACTATATCTTGTCCTTCGCCATTACGCGGCAAGGTCTACCCACTTCCAACCGCTTGGTTGTACGGTTCTCAGGAAACCTAGTCGTTGAACTTTTCCCTATTCGGGACTTAGCTGCTGATTATCCATTGTTTAGTGTTTAGGATTTAACCTTGCACCATCTATCTGATTTTTTCTACTTTCGTAACTTTCGCACTTACGCTTATTTCATCGTTATGCTGTAGTTTAGATAGCTTTAGGATATTCCAGCAATTCAGGTAGTAGAGGCTACTGCGGCAGTAGCACTACATACAGATTTCTCTATATGCTTACTGGTTACGGCGATTCATCCACCGACTAAAGTTGCGGGTATGCTCGCCTTTTACCGATAAAAGCAAAATTTCACCTCATTTTTTAGTAATCAGTGATCAGTGTTCAGTGAAAAAATTACTGACCACTGACCACTTTTCACTGACCGCTTATTTTAGTGATCAGTAATCAGTATTCAGTGATCAGTGAAGAGTGAAAATTACTGACCACTGACCACTATTCACTGACCACTATTCACTGACCACCTTTCACTGACCACTAATTACTCATTCGCTTTCTTAATCGGCGTTCCGAAAATTAAATTATCCAAAAGTCCGATAAGCTGATTAATTTCCGGCTTTGAAATTTGTCCGCTTGCTCCGAGCGATTGTCCCTTAAGTCTCATTTCTTCATTAATCAACGACGAGAACAGGACAAACGGAACATCACGCAGACGATCATTTTCACGCACCAATTTCAAAAGGCGGTGTCCATCCATCTTCGGCATCTCAACATCAGACACGATAACGCCAACGTGATTTTCAATAGGTCCTTCCTTCGACGCCAAATTACGCAGATAATCCCAAGCGTCTTGTCCGTTGCCAAAATCGCGGACGAATCTGTAGCCCGAATCATGCAACGTCGTAACCAGCAAGTCACGCAACATCGCCGAATCTTCCGCAACCACTACGTGGACATCTGCGCGGAGTGTCTTAATATCGGCGGTTACTTCTTCAACCGTCGTCAGCTTAGCGTTAATTTCAGGATTAATTTCAGCGATTATCGTTTCAAAGTCCAACAACAAAACTATTCTGTCAGACATCTTGATTATACCGACTACGCGCGATTGGTCGCCAACTTCCGGCGCAGGTTCCATATCCTTCCACGAAATGCGGTGAATACGCGATACATTTTCGACAAGAAATCCTATGCTGTAATTGTTAATTTCCGTGACGATAATATTTTTGGTTTTGTCGCCGCTCGACATTACATTCAAGCAACGCGGCAGATTTACCAGCGGTATTGCCTTCCCGCGCAGAGTGAAAAGTCCATCAATGTACGGGTGAGCTTGCGGCATCGCGGTTACGGGTACACGCTGAATTACTTCACGCACTTTCGCTACGTTTATTCCGTAATTTACTTTGCCAATGCTAAATTCGACAATCTCAAATTCATTCGTTCCGGTCTCAAGGAGAATACCTTTCTTATCGCCCGGCGTTTCCGCTTCCTTACGCACTTTATCATTTGCCATAAAAATTTTTCCCTCTCTTCAATTAATTTTCTGATATTATAGGGGAACACGCCGTAAATTTCAAGTTAATTCGCTTTTTTAAACTGAACTTCCCGCAGTCTTATCTTGATAAATTTTCACCAGCTCGGCGACAATTTCTTCTTCCGTCAGCTTATAATCAAATCCGTATGCCGCCATTACTGCGCGGTCGTTTTTTTTATGCGCCTCTCTCAATTCCTTAGGCATTAAATTTTCGTCGTACAAATCCGCTAAACTTGATTCAGGATATTTTTTTCGCGCGGCTAATATTTCGCCTGCAGTCTCCTCTATCTTTTGCCGCAATCTTTCTTCACATTCTGGAAACGGAAAATTATTATATATCAGCGTTTTTGAATATGTATAATCACTTTTAAATCTGCCGCAAAAACTTTTCATCCAAGCCATATGAACTGAACTTGTTAAAATTCCGAATAAAAATAAATCTGCGTCAGGAATTATCTGTACTACATTTGTTGGAATAACATTTTCATCTAAAAAATCTATTGGAATATATTTTCTGCGTTCTGATGAAATAACTGGTACGACTAAAAAATTTTTTGGATTAAAAGTTTCTCTAAATAAATGCGGAGTTTCAGCTAATTTTTGTCTGTCAGGTGCGCCTTTCAATCTATCTTCGCGACATTTTTTAACACGTTCATAAATCGGAGGAATTTTTTTAATTTCATTAGGAGTTGCCTCAACTAACCACAGGCAATATCTTTTTTTATTGTGCAAAAATTCTTCGCCGCCAATACAAAGTTTTATAAATCGTTCAGCTTCAGGAAATTTTTTAATCAACAAATTTTTTTCATCTTCAGACAAAATTAAATTTCCGCCGTCTGCAGGTCTATTTCCATTTCTCATTGGCGGGATAAAACTTTGCAAAGGTTTAGTTCTTTTGTGCAGGAAAAAATCTTCTGCGTCTTGGAGATAAAAATTAATGTGATTAGCGAGGAATTTTTTCTTGCCGTCGAAAATAATTTTTTTATCGCTGGGGAAATTGGAAAAGCCGATAATGACGCAATGAACGTGAGCCTTTTCGGTGGATTCGCTGTCCCAAATAAAAGTACGGTGGGCAAAATGAATGAAAATGCCTAAGTGTTCAAAAACCATAGGAACCTGTTCGCCCTGCGTGATAGAGTTGGTAGAAACGAAAGCGCAAATGATTTTTGATGGAGTCCGCGCAGATAAAAAGGCGGCAGTTTTTTTGTACCAGCAAGCGACGTAATCGACGGCATTATTGTTGAAGAAAAATTTAATGTCAGATTTTTGAATGGAAGACTGAAAAGTTTTGCCGACGAAGGGCGGGTTACCCATGATAAAATTAATGTCGTTGGGCAAAAATTCTTCCCAATCAATGCGGACGGCGTTGCCTTCAAAAATATTAGAAAAATCTTTGAGCGGCAGAAAATCTAAATTGCGATGAATAATTTGTTGAGTTTCAGTGAGCATTTGAAGTTCAGCAATCCAAAGAGCAGTTTTGGCGACGGAAACGGCAAAGTCATTAATCTCAACGCCAAAAAATTGAGATATAGAAATTTTGACAGGGTTAGCCAATTCGCCGAGTTGAATTTGATTGCCGAGAAGTTCTTTCAAAATATCATTTTCGATACGGCGAAGTGAAATATAAGTTTCAGTCAAGAAATTGCCGCTGCCGCAAGCGGGGTCAAAGAATTTGAGTTTAGAAATTTTATCTTGAAGAGCCAACAATTTTTTACGATTTTTATTGCAAGAAATAAACTCTTCGCGAATATCGTCGAGGAAAAGCGGGTCAATAACCTTGTGAATATTTTCGATAGAAGTGTAGTGCATACCACCTGCGCGGCGAGTGAGCGGGTTAAGAGTTGATTCAAAAAGTGCGCCAAAAATTGTGGGAGAAATGCCACTCCAATTAAAATTAGCGGCTTCATCAAGCAAAAGGGTTTTAATTTTCTGTGTGAAGTTAGGGATTTCGATTTTCTCATCAGCGAAAAGTCCGCCGTTTACGTAAGGGAAAATTTTCAAATCGTCGGCAAGGTAAGGGTCGCGGAGATTTTCAGGAGTATTTAAAGTTTTAAAAAGCAAAATTAAATCTTGGCGAATATTGCGGGAGCCTTCGAGGTAAGCAGAAAAGATTTTCTTTTTGCCGAAAATGCCGGCTGATTCGGCGTAAAGACAAAAAACTAAACGGACGCATAATTTGTTGAGACTTTGAAGGGATTCAGTAGAATTTGGATTAATGTATTGAGATTTAAGGGCGTCATAAATTTTGCCGACGATTTCACCGGCTTTAAGAGAAATTTCGAGTTCGAGACGAATTTTAGTTTTTTCTTTATCAATAAGGAAATTGAAGGCTTGAGGATTTTTGGGAAGTTCATCAAGCGAAATTTTTTTAGGGGCGTCGAGTTTTTCCATATCGTAAATTGCAAAGTCTTGGAAATTGCAGACGATGATATAGCGCGGGTGCATGGAAAGCGGCAAGCCCTTTACATAATCTTCAGCCTGTTTATAAGCGGGCAACAAATTTTTTTCCAAAGATTTTTGTTCGACGATAACTTTAGTGTCGGGGAAAAATGCGTCAATAAAGTTAGTGTGTTGAAGTTTGACAGGGACTTCAAATTTGATAAAGTTTTCGGGATTCTGAACGTTAAGGACATCGCGTAGAAAACTAAGCCAAAAAATTTGAGTTTCGCCCTTTTCATAGCCGCGATTTTTCCACGTTGCAACGAAATTCTTAATTTTTTCCATACAATTCACCTCCGCAATAATTATAGCAAAAAATTTTTCAATGTGAAATAAAACTTAGGACGGAAGTTAATTGTAGGATTACAATAGAAGAGACACAAAAAATAGGGACGAAAAAAGCCCCTTCTGTTACGAAAAAATGTAACAATAGGAGCTTTATATGGAAAGTATATTTTACGAAACAAATATGACGGTAATTTGTAGGAGTTATGCAGCCATTTTATTTTCGTTTTCATTAGATTTTACCAGTGAAAGTTTTATAACTGATTGAATAGTTTTTCCACCGAATCCTGATTTGACGTAAGGGCGTCCGTTCTTATCTCTGCGAATAATATCAAATATTTTTGAAAGCGCGTCAACGTGAACTTTTATTGTACGCCAGTCAATTTCTTCGCCATAATTATTAAAAAGTTCTCTTTGAATTTCTTGATAGGACATTGGACGATATTTTTTGAGCAGAATAGTTAAAATAGTGATACTTCTTTCGATCGTTCCCATAATAGCACCTCATTTTAAATTTCGAAAAAATTTTCTCTTAAACAATTAGGCGATGAAAACGCGCCCTTTATCGTCTTCGGCAATTCCGAGTGAAGTAAGACTAAGTTCATTGACAGCACTTTTGATTGTGTGAGGACTTGCTTTAACTCTGTAAGTTTTCAAAAGTTCCGTCTGAATATCTTTGTAAGAAAGCGGACGTTTAACGCTAGATTTTTGTATCAATATAGTCAAAATCAAAAATCCTCTTTCAACCGTACTCATTTTTAGTCCTCCTATCAATTAAAAAAACTTCCCCTAAAAATTTCCTCCTTTAAATCTATTATAAAGTATTCAATGTACAAAAACTTGCACTAAAAAAAATTTTTACTTTAATCGAATAAAAATTTATCGAATAATTTTGTGGACAACTTAAAAAATTTTCTTGTCGTAAATCTATGCGTTGTAAGTGCGATACATTTTAATTTCTACAGGATTATCTTTGATATTCCATACGCCGCAAGGACAAACTCCCGCGCAGATACCGCAACCGATACATTTATTTTCGTCAGAAATATATTCCCAAGTGCCGTCGTCGTGTTCAATTCTGGAAATTGCTTTTTCCGGACAAGAATTTAAACACATCTTGCAATCTCGACAGGTTCCGCAACTGATACAACGTAAATGTTCGTGCATGGCGTCAGGCGCGTCGCAGTGATGACATTTTTCAAAAAGTTTTCTTGAAATATTTTCAGGCGGAATAACTTTTTTATTTTCAATCGGCGTAATTTTTTCTCCGCGCAGAAATTCATCAATCATCAACGCGGTTTTTCTTGCGTCACCAATCGCATCAGTTAATCTACCCGGTTTAATGACATCACCTGCCGCAAAAACTTTCGGCAAAATTTTTTTCTCCGAATCAGGAATTAACCAACTGCCGCGAAATTTTTTAATCGAATCATCATCTGGCAAATAATCCAGTACAGGTTCTTCACCTATTGAAACGATAACTTGATCCGCCTCAATAAATCTGCCGTCATCCGCGAAAATGCCTTCGTCGGTAATTTTTTTTGTCATGAAAGGCCAAACAATTTTCCCGCCAAAATTTTCAAGTCGGCGAATTTCTTTTTCAAAAGCCGCAGGTTTAACGACATCGACGACTACAACTTTTTCCGCGCCTTGTTCATAAGCACTGGTCGCAACGTCCATACCCGAATTGCCGCCGCCGATTACCACAACATTTTTACCGACAAAAGGTTTTTCACCGCGATTAATTGATTTCAAAAATTCTACGCCGAAAGTTAATTTATCCGCGCCTTCCCAGTTAAAAAATCTTGCTTTATGTCCGCCGGTTGAAACTAAAACCGCGTCGCTTTCATTGCAAATTTTTTCAAAAATATTTCTATCGACTTTGCAATTAGTCACAAATTTAACGCCGATTTTTTCAATTCTTTGCAATTCAGCCTTTAAAATTTCTTGCGGCATACGTGAATGAGGAATAACCTGCGCGAGTTTGCCGCCAATTTCTGCCGCGTCATCATAAACTGTAACTTCGTGACCTAAACGCCTAAGTTGCCAAGCCGCACTTAATCCTGCAACGCCTCCGCCGATTATACCAATTTTTTTACCAGTTAAATTTTGCGGCGGCTTAACTTCAATGTAGGTTGACTTCAAACCAAGTTCACCGATTTTTATAGCGTCGTCGATTTTTCCGCGCGTGCAACCTTCCATACAAGGATTCGGACAAAGTGTACCGCAAACTGAACCGGGAAACGGTGTAAATTTTAAAACCAAATTCAAAGCGTCCTCAATTTTTCCTTGCCGCAAAAGTTCAATTCTTTTTTGAGTTGGAATACCAGTAGGGCAATTAAATTGACACGGCGCAGAAAATTTAGCATTATCCCAGCTCGGCACTCTCAACCGATAAATTCCGCGATTAACCGTATTTAAAACTGCAAAATCATCAATCGCAACGTCAGAAAAAATTCCGCCTTTAATCCAATTATTTTTTCTGAAAGCGGCAAGGTCAGGTAAAACTTCAGGCTTTTTTTCTTCAAAAGTCAGCGGACGAAGTTTTTTCCATTCGCTCCAATCTGAAAGTTCGCCGAGAAGTTCAGATTTTTCTATGGCGTTCAGAAAATTATTCATTCCGCCTTTCAAAAACGAAATATCATTTTCATCAAGTTCAAGGCATAAAATATCTTTCGGATAATCAGAAATTTTTCCGCGAACATAAACAATTCCGCCGACCATTCCGACGCAGGGACGATCTCCCAAGACCGAAGAAAATTCTTGACTGTCGACGCCGCAGACAACTGCGCGACCGCCGCCCATAAATTCAAATGAAAAACTTCCGACATTTTTTAAAACCCAAAGTTCCGGCTCTTCATAAAGCGGATCATGTTTCATCAGCGAACCTGTACGAGTTCCTGCGCGTCCGCCGATATAAATTTTTCCGCCGCTTGAACAATGTCCCGCAGTATCTCCCGCGTCGCCTTTAACCGTAATAATTCCGCCTGCATTAAGCCAACCTACATCAGCAGAAGTTGAACCTTCTACAATAATTTCAGTATTCGGCAAGCACATTGAGCCGACACGTTGACCCGCGTTGGTGACGTGAAATTTTAAAGTTTTTCCTTCAGGATGCCAAAGTGGTCCGCCAATATCATGTTGACCACTCGCCGCAATTTCAAAATCAGTTTCGCCCGACCTTACCGCGTCTTCAATCGTCAGTAAAAGGTCTTGCGTTGACATTCTTTCATTTTGTTTGATTGTGTCAATTTTCAACATTTATATTTCACTTCCCGACAAAAGTTTTTCCGCCCATACCATACTGTAATGACGATTAAATTTATAGCCGCAATTCGTAAATTTGCCGACAATTTTAAATCCCAAATGTTCATGAAATTTAACACTGTTCAAATTCAAATATTCATCTTCAACATCACAGTAAGCAATACAAGCATAAAGATTTTTAATGCCGCGTTCTTTTAAAATTTTTTCTATTTCTGAATAAAGTTTTTTTCCAATACCTTGAGTGCGAAAATTTTTATCAAGATAAATCGTAAGTTCTGCAGAAAATTTATAAGCCTCACGTCCTACAAATTCATGAGCGTAAGCATATCCGACAATTTTAGTTTCAACTTCAGCCACAATATAAGGAAAATTTTTTTTGATTTTAACAATTCTGTCTTCAAATTCTTTGAGCGTCGGAGTTTCAATTTCAAAACTTATTGCAGTTTTTTCTACATAGTAAGAATAAATTTTCAAAAGTTCAGTTGCGTCCTCAACAGTCGCATTTCTAATTTTTATTTCGCTCATTTATAATGCCTCAACAAACGTATTGAATACCGAGTTTATCGGCAATAGCTTTATCAGTCGAAACAAGCGCGTCACTTCTGCCTACAGGTAATGAACTGTTACCAATGGGAGCCATTAATTTTCTAAGTTCCGAGTCGAAAGCCAAAACATAATCAACAATTTTTTGCGCACCTTTATCAACGTCAAGACGCTTTACAAGTCTGGGATTTTGCGTACAAATTCCCGTAGGACATTTGCCGGTATTGCAAGCATTACAACGCCCTTGCTCATTACCGACGCAACCAAGTAACTGAATTAAAATTTTTCCGCAAAAAACGCCGTTGGCTCCCAAGCAAATCATTTTGAAAGCATCAGCCGCCGCATTGCCGGTCATACCAATTCCGCCGCCACCATAAAGCGGAATTTGTCCTTGCGAACCTTGATCTACTGCCGCTAAATAGCAATCTCTGATTTTTGAAACGACAGGGTGTCCCGTGTGGTCGAGAGAAATTTCATTAGCCGCACCGGTGCCGCCTTGTATGCCGTCGATAAAAAATCCGCCGCAAATTTTATAAGGGTCTCTCAAAAGATTATTATAAACTGAAACAGAAGTTGAGGACGCCGCGCATTTTATCGCTACGGGAACTCTGAAACCGAACGCCGCATTTAATGACAAGTGCATTTTCTGAACAGATTCTTCGATTGAATACAAACCTTGATGATTGGGCGGCGATGCTAAAGTTGCTTTCGGAACTCCGCGAATTGCTTGAACGTGAGGCGCAACTTTTTCAGCTTGCAATAATCCGCCGTCGCCGGGTTTAGCACCTTGACCGATTTTTATTAAAACGCCTGCAGGGTCTGTTTTCATTTTCGGCATTGCTTTTATAATTCTGTTCCAACCGAAATGTCCCGACGCAATTTGAATTATAAAATATTTCAAGTAGTCAGATTCCAATAACTTAACGGGCATTCCGCCTTCGCCGCTACTCATTCTGACTGGAAGTCCGCAACGCTCATTCAAGTAAGCTACAGCCATTGCTACGGCTTCCCACGCACGAGTTGACAACGCGCCGATTGACATATCTGAAAAAACTAAAGGATAAATCCAGCGAACAGGCGGAGTTTTTTTAGTTGCCACAAGCTTACCATTTTCCATTTGAAACGGCAATTCTTTAGCGGATAAAACTCTGCCGAGCGGTGAACGAATATCAAAAGTATGTCGAACCGAATCCAGCGAAGGGTCAGTCATCTGCGAAATTCTGCCGACAATGATTTTGTCTAAAGTACGTTGAGAATTTAAATTTGTACGTCCGCCGCGCTTAATAGGTCCGTGATCTCTCGAAAGTAAATTCCTGCGATTGTCAGGATTTCTTACAGGACGAATTGCATTGTTAGGGCAAACTTTTTCGCACATTCCGCAACCGCGACAAGCATTTTCAATACTTGCAACTTGCTTGATAACCGGAATTGCGCATTGTTGATGAACAGGTTCAGGCAAATTGCCTTCGGAAATTGTAACAGATTTTCTTTGAACGTCAGCTTTAATCGCCTTGAAAGTGCAGGATGCAATACAACTGCCGCACATTGTGCAACGGCTTGGATCATGTTCAATTTTCCATTGCAAGTCATTAACGCCTATATCGGCAACCTTTACTGCTTCCATCTCATCACCTTCAAATCATTATCGATAACGACAACTTCACGTTCATTAGGATAAATATCTTTTTCCATATTTCTATCAGGCAAAATTTCATTTATTCCGCAAACTTCCGAAGAAATTGCAATCGTAGTATCATCGCCGCCTACAACTACGGGACGAAGTTTTTTAGAATCGCAACAAGTCATCATACGCCCATCAGGTAAACCGGCAATTATAGTATTAGGTCCGTTAATTTCCAAGTGTGCCAACGATTGACGAATTGACAGCAAAATATCTTTATCTTCACGTTCGGCAATTTCTGCAAAGGGCAACGGCGTTATAACGTGCTTGTAATAAGGAATTGACCATTTTAATTCGTGTAAAACGTAATGCAACGTGTACAAAAAATTTTGTGAATCAGATTCAAAACCGATATAACCGCGATGAAGATTTTTTTGGAACTCTTTATTTTTCGTGTAAAAAGTATTTTCACCATTCGCGCAGAGGGTGTAACCTTGCAGGAAAAATGGATGCGCCGCATAACGAACAATTTTGTAATTGGTATTTTGTCTGCATTGAACGATAATATTTTTTGATTGCAAAACTCCGCTGTCGTCCCAAAGTCTGAAATAAGTTGCAATGTCGCGCGGGTCTCCGATTTCCTTAAGCGTCAACACATCAGGCCAAAAAGAATAAACGTAACCTTGTCCCGATTCAGTCAAAATTTTTCTCAATGCAAGCCGCGTATCCAACAATAAAGCTTCGCGACTTTCTTTGTCGTCGTAGTGTTCAGGATAATCATAATTTCTGAAAATATAATACGGCATAGCTTGAATATCTAAATTGGGCTGCTTATTCGGCACGGGCAACCATTCAGCCATTTTTACAAAATTTTGCGCCGCCATATAATCTTCAACGAGCCGCGCACCTTGTTTAGTACACGCCATTGACAACAGAGGTTTATCTTTGTAAATAGAAAATACGCCCGCCAAATCTTGCATAACCATCGCAAAACCCGAATTATCATGACCTTCTTGTTGCGGCAACATTAAACGCAATGCCATTGACGGGTAGACGGGCTTTTTACTTTTTATTGCTCCGATTCTACACATTTATCAACACTCCTAAGTTAAAAGTGATCAGTAAAAAGTAATCAGAGATTCTTACCGCTGACCACCAATTACTGATCACTGACTACTGATCACTAAAAAACTAAATCATATTTTTTCCGTACTCGTCATAAAGTTGCTTAAGTTCCTCAATTTTGTCATACATTTCAACTTGTAACTTAGACGCAGTAGAAAAATCACCGTTCTTTAATACATTGGAAAGCCGAGTGAAGAGAGATTTTTTGTCGATAGAATCTTTAGCGAGATATTCTCGAACTTCTTTAATTTTATTCCAGTTGTAAGAATCTTGATCCGTGCGAAAATCTGTTTCAATGCGATGAGCCTTGCGAACAATATCGCGCATTTCGGGTAAAATTCTTGCAATCAATTCAGTTTTCCAACGAAGTAATGCACCTGCGCGGAAAGATTTAATAATTTGCGGACGAAGTGCGCCGCCAGCCGTAATGACTTTGACTTTTGCAGGATATTTTTCAAAAGCCTCCATATTTTCCCAAACAGTTGCGGGAGGTGCGCCGAACATTGAATCGCGTTCTTCTGCAGTGTAATCTTCAAAAACATCTTCCTCACTGCGATAGGCACGATTTTTTTCAAGGTAAAATCCTTCTTGCCCTGCCTTCTTGCTAAGTTCAGTCAACAAATCTATTGCAGGTTTATCAATCGTCGCTTTAATGCCGTCGAGAATTGCTGAATAAACTGCCGCAAGTACAAGATAAGTATTCGTGTAAGGGTTGCAAGCGCGAAGTTCAAAACGTGTCGCCATAGGATTTTTCAAATCGCGAATCAGTCCGGCTAAGATTGTGCGGTTACGGCTGGGAATTTTCGGAGTATGTCCGAGCGAAGTTACGATACAAACAGGAGCTTCAAAACCGGGCTTAAGTCTGTTAAGTGAATCATTAGTCGCGCTGACAAACGGGTTAATGACTTCATAATTTTTCAAAAGTCCCATAATCGAACCGTAACCGACCGCGCTCATAAAATCTTCTTCAGGATTTTTCGCGGCAAAAAGATTGTGAATTTTTCCGTCAGCAGTTATCGCGGCAAGTCCAATGTGAGTATGTTCACCGTTACCGGCAAGCCCAATCATAGGCTTAGCCTTAAAGCTGACTTCAAGACCCTCTGCGCGGAAAATTTCTTTAACGATTGTACGCACAAACATTTCATTATCTGCCGCTTGTACTGCGTCCGCAAATCTCCAGTCAATTTCTAACTGTTCACAGACGTGGGTTAAATGTCCCGATTCGTCAATTTGCGCCTTAAGTCCGCCAACTTCCTTATGTCCCATTTCAACGTTTAAATCATACTTGTCAAGTTCGACAACGCATTTTTCCAACGCACAACGTACCGCGCCATGAGTCCGTTCCCAATATTGTTCCTGAAGAACCTGTGACGCACTCATTTCTTTGATAGCGGCTTCTTCAAGCGGAGTTTTTACCCAAAATTCCAATTCAGTCGCAGAAGTAAAGCTTATATCTACAATATCTTTTCCGCTTATGTTAAGCCCTTCAATCGTCGGGTTTTCGTGGAAAATTTTTAAAAGTTCATTCTTGACGAAAGACAAAGTATCAGTCAAAACTGCGCGGGAATCAACGCGCTTGCCTTCGTGAATCAAAAAACTCGGAATCCTTAAAGTTCCAACGGGTTTATTTGTGTCGTCGTCAAAGTACTCAAAATTGTAATCAACAAACCAGTTGACTGACGGATCAACAGGCATATCAACTTTAGCATTGTTAAGCGTCGCAATTCCCGGCAAAACAACGCTACTGCCGTCAGTCTGAACTGCCGTTCCCGCAAAAAATTCGTCAATATCCTTTAAGAAAAGGCGCATAGGAATTTTTTCATCAGTGTCATTGCCCGCCAAGTCGATACCGACAAGCGACACAAATTTAATCTCGGGGTGTTCCTTAAGCAATCTGATAATTTCATCTTTCGGCGTATTCGCCTTGATTGTGTACAACAAATTTTTCATCCTGTATACCTCCAGCAACAAATTTCATCAATCGATATAACAATTATAAATATATCTAAAATTTATGTCAATCCATTAAATCGTTGTATTTAGGTATACATTAAAGATAAAAAAACCTAGTCGTTTACAAGCGAAAAATTTTTTGATACAATGCCAACGTTAAAAATTTAATTTTGGAGGAAAAATTTTTTATGAACAGCATTAAAGTTACCGTTCCTGTTACGGTTAAAGCAAAACTTACTGAAAAACTTCGTGAACATATGCTTAACGAATTGTCGAAGTCCATTGATAAAATGGATCTTGAACTTAAGCAAATTAATATCGATCGTCAGCGCGAATTGAACAACCATCCCGAGCAAGGCGAACAAATTGTACGCTTTTTTGGTGTGGAAGCTCAAAAGCGTCAACATAATCGCGAAGAGGCACTTAACCGCAAAGAAACTCTTGAAAAACTTACACTTGGCGCAGAGATTGTTCAAGGAACTTTGGAACATCAAATTGAATTGAAGGTCGGCGACAACTTCCGCGAAATTATGAACATGGAAATTGTGATTGAAGATGACAAAATCATTGCAATTCGCGGGTAAAAATTTGGATGAAATAATTATCGGCAAACTCGGTAAAGTGCGCGGCTTAGGCGGTGAATTAAGAATTATTCCGTTGACAGATTTTGAAGGGCGTTTCGACGACTTGAAAGAAATTTTTGTTGGCGGCAAGTTAATGCCGGTTGCAAGCGTGAATCATATCGGCGAAGAAATTTTTATAAAGTTTGCGGGAATTGATAATCGCGAATCTGCAAAAACTTTGACAAATAAATTTTTAACTGTTCCACGTTCTCAAGCCGCGCCGCTTGACGAGGGCGAATTTTATACTTTTGACATTATCGGCTGTGAAGTTTTTGCGGGCGATAAAAAAATTGGCGTTGTCAACGAAGTTTTAAAGACGGGTAGCAATGATGTTTTTCAAGTTAAAGGCGAAACTGAAATTTTAATTCCTGCATTGAAAAGCGTCGTAGAAAAAATTGACGTTGCCAATAAAAAAATTTTTATCAGTGATGAGTGGTCGACTGAAAATGTTGGTTGACATTATCACGCTTTTTCCCGAAATGTTCAGCGCGTTTAGTGACAGCATTATTAAGCGTGCCGTTGATAACGGGATTTTGGAAATAAATTTTACGCAACTGCGCGATTTTGCGTTCGACAAGCACAAACACGTTGACGACTCGCCTTTCGGCGGCGGTAGCGGTATGGTGCTTAAGCCTGAACCTATGTATCGCGCAGTTCGTCACGTTTTGGCGTCAAATGAAAGTCTTACGCGTCGAATAATTATCACAGACCCTGCAGGAAAAACTTTCAATCAAGCTATGGCGAAGGAACTTGCGACTTACGAGCGGCTGATTTTTATTTGCGGACATTATGAAGGATTTGACGCGCGAATTTATGATTTAGCGGACGAATTAATTTCTATCGGCGATTACGTATTGACAGGCGGAGAACTTCCTGCAATGGTTATCGTCGACGCTGTTGCGCGTATGTTGCCGGGCGTGTTAGGTTCTGCCGAATCTGCGGAAACTGATTCATTTTTCGACGGAATTTTAAGTTATCCCCAATACACTCGACCACGTGACTTTGAAGGAAAAGTTGTTCCTGAAGTTTTGTTGTCAGGCAACCACGCAGAAATAAAAAAATGGCGTATGGAACAGGCAATTCAAATTACCAAGTTACGCCGCCCTGATTTATTATGATGAAAAAAATTTTACTGATTCTTATTCCGATACTCTTAGCTACTGCAGTGGGTATCGGGGCTTTTATTGCCTTCGCGCAGTCTGAAGGAAAATCTAAAAATCCTCTCAAAAATATTCGGCAGACAATTTCTAAACACGACATCGAAAATTTTTACAAGCTTGTAGACGTTGATGCCGTTTTGGAAGATGCCGCCGAAGAAATTTTGTCCGCGCAGATTAATTCTCAAATTGACGAGCTTGCTTATTCGACGCAGTATTATGCAATGCAATACGAAAATCTTAAGCCGGAGTTCATCAACGCCGCGCAGATTTATCTTGACGAATACATTAAGACCGGCAAAATAAATTTTCAGCCGCCGTTGAATGACGTGCAAAAATTTTTCAAGGACTCCGCAGTTGAAACTTGTGAGATAAAAAGTTTTTCAAAAATTAAGGTTGAAGGTAACGAAGCCCACGCGACGGTTGACTGTTACAACGCGGGCATGAACTTTTATTTTGAATTGGAACTTACGCTTGAAAAAGTTGATAAGACATGGAAAGTTACGAGCGCGAAAGGTTTTGAAAAATTTTTTTCGGGTTATAATCGTGCCTTGCGGAAGAAGTTGGAAAATCTTAACGCGCCGATTCGTGCCGACATAAAAGATATTGCCAGCGTAAAGGGTTTAGGTGCATCTATTACAGAGGGCGACGAATACGGATTTTCGCAGACTCTTAAGCTGACTTTCAAGGTTAATATAAATTCCGATAAGCCGATGTCTAGGATTGTTGGAAATATTTTGATTGACGGCAAAGACGATCACGTAGGTGTGACGCCGTTTTCGATTGATATGGTTGGACGCGAAAAGGGCGAACAAACTTTTGATATTGACAAAGTTTTAAATCCTTTTGTGCGCGAGGACGCCGACGTTATGCGGCACGGGCTTAGGAGTTCTGCCCTTCATATTGAAATTACACAAATTGAATTTGCTGACGGTTCAACGTTGAAAGAGTTTGACGCACTACCCGATTGAATTTCTTAAAGCCATTTTAAATTCCCCGCCGGTTGAAATTGGAATAATCTGCGCGGAGAATTTTTTTTGCATATCGTCAAGGGTAACGTCGTCAAGGAAAACATTTTCGCCGAAACGAATTGCAGTAGCAGGAATTAAAATTTTGTCACGAGGACGATCAAACTTTTTCAGCGTGTCGATAATATCGCCGCCAGTTAAAAGTCCCGAAACATTGACTGTTGCGCCGAAAAAATTATTTGTAACGGGCAAAATTCTTACGTCAAGATTAGGATTTAATTTCATCTCTTCGGCGGCAAGATTTTTCATTACGGACGCAATCGAAGTACCGCAAATTACATCGACAATTAATTTTTGATTTGTATTTTCGATTTTCAAAAAATTAAATTCCTCGATAAAATTTCGCGTCATGCCGATGCCATTTTCAATCTGCGGGAAGTCGTCGTAATACTCAACGGGCGGCATTTCAACGCCTGCAAGAAAATAAAATTCGTCGCCGAGATATACAAAAGTTTTTCCGTCTTCTCCGCGCAGTTTACGCTGAAATTTTTCAACCTGCGCAATTATTTTCAACGCGCCTTCCTTATCAAATTGCGTCAAAGGAAATTTATCACGCCTATGTTTCGTGACACCGACGGGAACGATAGCAAGACTTAAAACATTTGGGCGACGTTTTAAAAGTTCTGTAATGGTATAGTCAAGTTCCGCGCCGTCATTTATGTTTGGACAAAGTACAACCTGCGTATGATATTCGACGCCTGCAGATTCGAGTTTGTCAAGTTGACTTTGGATTTTGGCGGCAAGCGGCGTGCGTAAAAGTTTTTCACGAACTTTAGGATTCATCGCTTGGATTGAAACGTAAAGCGGCGACAGATGAAAATTTTTTATGCGTTTAAAATCAGCGTCTGTTAAATTAGTCAGCGTGATAAAGTTGCCGTATAAAAAAGAAAGCCTGTAATCGTCGTCCTTCACGTTAAGGGAGCGACGCATATTTGGCGCAATCATATCAACGAAACAAAAGACGCAATGATTTTTACAACAACGAATTTTATCGACTGCTGATTCAAATTCCGCGCCAAGTTCCTCGTCAACATCTTTTTCAAAAGCAATTAATTCTTGTTCGCCGTCGCTATGCTCAATTAAAAGTTCTATTTCTTCTTCCGCAAACTCAAAACTGAAATCGATTATGTCACGCAGTGATTTTCCGTTTACCTCTAAAATTTTGTCTCCGACTACCAAGCCCAGCTCTTGCGCTAAACTGTCATCATATATCTTAGAAATTTTCATATTAAGCCTACACTAAAAAATTTTTGTCAACTTAAAAGCGTCAAGAAAATTTTTCCCGACGCTATTTTTTTATTTAAAGATAAATCTTAATTGGCAACTTGCCCTTTGAAATTTTGAGTTTGTTCATAAGTGAACGCGGCGCGAATAATTGTAGCTTCATCAAGAGCTTTACCTATAAGCTGAAAACCGATTGGCAAATTATTTTTCGTAAAGCCGCAAGGTACAGAAATGCCCGGCAAGCCCGCCAAATTAAGCGGCACGGTGCAAACGTCCTGAAGATACATTTTCAGAGGGTCTGAAATCATTTCACCGATTTTAAAAGCGGCAGTTGGTGCAGTCGGCGCAAGTATAACGTCAACATTTTTAAAAGCGTCCGTAAAATCTTTTTGAATCAGCGTCCGAACTTTCAACGCTTTTAAATAGTATGCGTCATAATATCCTGCACTAAGCGCGTAATTGCCGATAATGATACGCCGCTTGACTTCTTCGCCAAAAAGTTTTGTTCTCGTATTCTTCATCATTTCCACAACGTCCGCGCCGTCAACGCGTTCACCATAGCTTACGCCGTCATAACGTTCAAGATTTGTCGCCGCCTCCGCAGGTGCTATCAAATAGTAAGTTGAAATTGCAAATTCCGTATGAGGAAGACTTATTTCAGAAATTTCCGCGCCGAGATTTTCAAAAATCTGCGCGGCAGAACGGACAGATTTTTCTACATCGCTATCAATGCCCTTGACAAAATATTCTTTAGGCAAGCCGATTTTCAAGCCCTTAACATCAGCAATTAAACTTTTCGTGAAGTCGGGAACATTTTCAGAAGTCGACGTTGAGTCCATTTCATCATGTCCTGCAATGGCGTTAAGCACCAACGCGCAATCCGTAACGTCACGAGTTATAGGGCCAATTTGATCAAGCGAAGATGCGTAGGCAACAAGCCCGTAACGTGACACGCGCCCATAAGTCGGCTTAAGACCAACTACGCCGCAAAAACTTGCAGGTTGACGAATTGATCCGCCCGTATCTGAACCAAGCGTAAAAATTGCTTCACCTGCTGCAACAGCCGCCGCACTTCCGCCTGAACTTCCGCCCGGTACGCGTTCAAGGTCGTAGGGATTTTTAGTAACGTGAAAGCCGGAATTTTCAGTAGAGCCGCCCATTGCAAATTCATCAAGGTTAGTCTTGCCGAGTACAACGGGATTCTGCGCGGACAATTTTTTTACAACGGTTGCGTCATAAGGTGGCACAAAGTTAGCCAAAATTTTTGACGCGCAAGTTGTCTTAATTCCCTTCGTGCAAATGTTATCTTTAATTGCGCAGGGAATACCTTCCAACGGTAAAATTTTTTCGCCGCGTGAAATTTTTTCGTCAACTTCCCGCGCAGATTTTTCAGCAATATCACGAGTAATCTCAAGGTACGCGCCGATTTTCGGTTCAACCTCATCAATGCGCGAAAAAATATCTTCCGTAAGTTCGGCGGCTGAAATTTCTTTATCACTCAAAAGTTTGTGAAGTTCATGGGCAGTTTTTTTATAAAGTTCCAAAATTTTTTCCTCCGTTAAATTATTCTTCTAAAACGCGCGGGACTTTGAAATATCCGTCGTCTTTAAGCGGCGCGTTGGAAAGTGCCAATTCACGATCCAATGACGGTTTAACAATATCTTCGCGGAAAACATTTTTCATAGGTACGGCATAAGTTGTCGGCTCAATCTTCGTCGTATCAATCGCCTGAAGATTTTCTACGTAGGTTAAAAATTTATCCAACTGCGCGATAACCTCAACGGATTCTTCGTCGCTGATTTTAAGGCGCGACAAACTCGCTACAATCTTAACGTCATTTTCAGTAACTTTCACTTCAAAACCTCCAAAAATTTTTAAGTCTATTATATTTAAAAATTTTTTGCCGTCAACTTTTTAAACTTTAATTAAATTTTAATTTTAAATTAATGTACAAACCAATTATTTCGATTAAAATAATATAGTGATTTCTTATGAGATTTTTATCTTAAGGAGGGATTTACCATGAGCGAAAAAAATTCTTCAAAGGTTCTCATTACGGACGAAACTAATCTCGGCAATAGCTATTATCTTGAAGATTACCTCTACGATTATCTTTACGATTATTTTACAGACTCCTATTCGTCCAATTATTATTACGACGACGATTATTATTACGATGATTACTACGACAGCTATTACGACAACGATTATTATTATGACGATTACTACGACAGCTATTACGACGACGATTATTATTATGACGATTACTACGACAGCTATTACGACGACGATTATTACTATCCTTTCGGTTATTACTCCAATTACTACCCAAACAGATATTGGTACGACGATTATTATTACGATAATTATCATTATGATTATGAAAAAAAGCGTCTTACAGTTTACGGCGATACGTTGAGAGTTGGAAGCGATTACGATGAAAATATTTGGCTTAATGATGTATCGTCCGGCAGTTACGCTAAAGTACGTGTCATTGACGACACAAAAAATTCTCACAACCTGTTCATCACGGGAAATTCAAACTCTAATTCAATTTACTCCGGCGACGGTATAACGACTCTTTGGGGCGCGGGTGGCGACTCCAATACGTTGATTGGCGGTTCTAAACGTAATTATTTTTGGTATCAAGGCGGCTCAAAAGATGTCGTAACTAAATTTTCTACGGGCGAATCTCCCAATTCTGATATATTACTTTTGGCTAACGGCACAACCTACAGCAATATCTATCGCGATTCACAATCAATAACTTTCTATATGCCGGACGGAAATTATATTCAAATTTATCCTGAAGGTTCGCCGAGTGATGAAGATCCAATTTTACTTTCTTTCAACGGTTTGGACATCTACCGCTACAAAATCGCGAAGAATACTTCTACCAACTTGACTTATCGTGATGACATTAACGCTTTTTGTTTCAGCCAACCCGGTCAACTTATAGTTAATGATACTGGACATAATATTTGGCTCGGTGGAGAAAACGGACAAAATTTTGCAAACGTCAGCACGATTAACGCCAGTGCAAGTTACGGTTACAATACGCTAATGGGAGATTCTAACTCTAACGTGATTATAGGCGGCAGTGGAATTTCAACGTTGTGGGGCGGTAAAGGTGCAGCCACTGACATTTTAATTGGCGGTACAGGTTCTGAACTTTTTGGTGCAGGAAGATTTGAAGGCAATGACATAATTTACACTAATGAATGCCACGACTTAATTTTCTTATATGATACAAATTTGAGCGATATTACTTCTTTGAATGTTACCGGCGATATGGTAGCTGTCGGCTTGAATAGCGGCACTTCTTTAAACGTTTATAACTCCGCCGAAGTTACATCCGTATTTCAACTTGCTAACGGCGATCGTTACAATTTCAACCGAAGTACTCAACAATGGCAAAATGCATAATTCGTAATTTAAAATTTTTTTATCCCGATTAAGTCGGGATTTTTTTCTTGCAAATAATCTATTGTAATGCGATAATAAAGTAAAAAATTTTTCCAAGAAATTTTATTGGGGAGGAAATATTTTTAATGTCAACAGTTGTAATAAGCGGTACGCAGTGGGGCGACGAAGGAAAAGGTAAAATTGTCGATTATCTTGCCGCGCAAGCTGATACCGTTGTAAGATTTCAAGGCGGTTCCAATGCGGGACATACCGTCAGCGTCAACGGTGAGGAATATAAATTACGCCTTATGCCGTCAGGTATTTTGTACAAAGGAACAAATTGCGTTATTGGTAACGGCGTAGTTTTTGATCCGCAAGTTTTTCTTGAAGAAGTTGACGCTATGAAAAATCGCGGCGTCGACACTGCCAACATAAAAATTTCTAATCGCGCTCATGTAGTTATGACATGGCACAAACTTTTAGACGAGCTTAACGAAAATCTGCGCGGCGAGAAAAAAATTGGTACAACTAAACGCGGTATCGGTCCTTGCTACATTGACAAGGATGACAGAATCGGAATTAGAGTTTGTGACTTAATTGACCGTGAAGAATTTGCCGCAAAGTGCCGCGAAGTTTTAGAGCAAAAAAATCTTATCCTTCAGAAAGTTTACAATCACGCGCCGCTTGACTACGAAGAAATTTTAAGCGAATATCAAGCTTACGCTGAAAGAATTGCGCCGTATGTTTGCGATACAATCAGCTTTCTTAATGATGAAATTGACGCGGGTAAAAAAATTTTATTTGAAGGCGCACAGGCGACGATGCTTGACGTAGATTTTGGTACATATCCCTACGTTACGGCGAGTCATCCGATTAGCGGCGGCGTTGCTGTAGGAACGGGAATTGCTCCGAAAAAAATTGATAAAGTTGTTGGCGTCGTAAAGGCATATTGCACGCGCGTCGGCGAAGGTCCCTTCCCTACCGAACAGTTAAACGAAATTGGCGATAAACTTCGTGAGGCAGGACACGAATTTGGAACGGTAACAGGACGTCCGCGCAGAACAGGTTGGCTTGACGCTTGCGTTGTCAAATACGCGGGGCAACTTTCAGGTATCGATTATATGGCGGTAACGAGGCTTGATATTCTTGACGGCTTCGACGAAATTAAAATGTGCGTGGCTTACGAAGTCGACGGAAAAATTTTAAATGAAATTCCCGCCAGCTTAAAAATTCTTGCTAAGGTTAAGCCGGTTTACGAAACTTTTGAAGGTTGGAAAGCTGATATTTCTAAAATCAGACGCTATGAAGATTTACCTGCCAATGCGAAAAAATATCTTCAACGTATGGCGGAAGTTACGAAAATTGATTTGGGAATTGTTTCCGTCGGACCGAATAGAGACCAAACAATAATCGTAGCTGAAAATATTTTTTAAAGGAGGCTAACTCCAATGGATTTCGGTGTATCAGAAAAAACTGTCGGTGAAGATTGCGGCGTTTTCGGAATGTACGATTTATCGGGCGGGGACGTTGCGTCAACAATTTACTACGGGCTTTACGCCTTGCAACATCGCGGGCAGGAAAGCGCGGGCATTGCCGTAACGAATACTTTAAACGGGAAAAATCTTGTATTTGCTCACAAAGATTTGGGGCGTGTCAATAAAGTTTTCAACGAAAATAATTTGGCGACGCTAAAAGGAAATTTAGGCGTCGGTCACGTGCGTTACTCAACGGCGGGCGCGTCAAGTCGTGAAAATTCTCAACCGCTCGTGCTTGCCTACGCAAAGGGAACTTTAATGCTTGCCCATAACGGTAATTTGGTTAATACGCCGCAACTACGCAGTGAACTTGCAATGGGTGGCGCGATTTTTCAGACGACGACTGATACCGAAACCATTGCTTACCATATTGCTCGCGAAAGAATTAAAAGCCGTTCCGTTCAAGCGGCGACGGTTAGGGCTATGGATAAAATTTTGGGTGCGTATTCTTTCGTATTAGCCAGCCCGCGAAAATTAGTAGGCGCACGCGATCCTTGGGGATTTCGTCCGCTGGTTATCGGCAAGCTTGACAACGCTTATATCATCACGTCTGAAACCTGCGCGTTGGAAACGATTAACGCTGAATTTGTTCGTGACGTTTTGCCGGGCGAAGTCGTAACCATTTTGCCTGACGGTACAATAGAATCAAATTTAGATTTGGCGATTGAGCCGGAAAAAGTTGCGCGTTGTGTTTTCGAGTACATTTATTTTTGCCGTCCCGATACAAAATTTGACGGAATGAGCGTAACCAAGTCGCGTATTACTGCGGGAAAAATTTTGGCGCAAACTCATCCTGTTGAGGCAGATTTAGTTGTAGGCGTGCCGGAGTCAGGAAATATGGCGGCTCTCGGTTATTCTATGGAGTCGAAAATTCCATACGGCATTGCGTTTACAAAAAATACTTATGTCGGACGAACATTTATTAAGCCGGGACAGTCAAGCCGCGTTAAGAGTGTCAAAATTAAATTGAATGCACTGCGCGATGTTGTTGAAGATAAGAAAATTATAATTGTTGACGATTCGATTGTACGCGGGACAACTTGCAACCAAATTATAACAATGCTTAGGGAAGCTGGCGCAAAGGAAGTTCATATGCGCGTTTCAAGTCCTCCGTTTAAGCACCCGTGTTATTTTGGAATTGACATTCCGAAAGAAGATCAGCTGATTGCCAACGGGCGAACTGTTGAAGAAATTTGTAAAATTATTGGCGCGGATTCGTTAGGCTATTTGCCTATTGAAAGCTTGACGGAACTTTCAGGCGGCTTGCCGATATGTGACGCTTGTTTTAGCGGAAATTATCCTGTTGACCCGCCCGTTGAGGATATTCGCGGAGATTATGAACGTTAGTGAATAGTGGTTAGTAAATAGTGAGTAGTGAAAAAATACTATTCACTATTCACTATTCACTATCAACTACAAAGGAGGAAATTTTTATGGGATTTTTAGAATTGGCGAAGGCGCGTTATTCGTGCAGAAAGTTGACAAATAAACCTATTGAACCTGAAAAAATTGACAGAATTTTACAAGCCGCTATTGCCGCTCCTACCGCAAAAAATATTCAGCCGTATAAAATTTGGAAACTTTCATCGCCTGCCGCTATGGAAAAACTTAAACAGACTACCAACTTTACTTTCGGCGCGGAATTGGCATTGATTGTCGGCGTGAATTACGAGGAAGCTTTTATACGTCCCTTCGACAAAATGAACTTCGCGCAGATTGACGGCGCAATAATTGCAACGCACATAATGCTTGCCGTCCAAGATGAAGGGCTTGGCACAACGTGGGTAGGTTACTTCGACGCACCGAAATTGCAACAACTTTTTCCTGAAATGAAATGTTACGAGTTAATAGCAGTCTTCCCGATTGGTTATCCTGCTGATGATGCTAAACCGTCCAACCGTCATGAAGACCGCAGAAATATTTCAGAAGTCGTAACTGAATTATAATGACTGCGCGGACAAAAAATCTTGGTAACGCGGGAGAAATTTTTGCGGCAAATTATCTTGAAAGTCACGGCTACAAAATCATTAAAAAAAATTTTCGTGTACGTTCGGCGGAAATTGATATTGTTGCAGAGATTGACGGCGTGATAGTTTTTGTGGAAGTTAAGACGCGTTCCGATATGAAACACGGCTTGCCCGTTGAGGCGGTTAATTTTCGTAAGCAACAAAAAATTATTGAGGCGGCCAGCGTTTTTCTACAGGACGAAAAATATTTTGATAAAGCTTGCCGATTCGACGTGATAGAAATTTATTCTGACGGTGTAAAATTTTCTGCGCGGCACATTGAAAACGCCTTTGAAGTTAATGCGTAATTAAAATTTTAGACAACAAAAAAACCTTAGGGAAAAATTTTTCCTTAAGGCTTTTTTATTTTAGAAACGAACTTCAATGCCGTGAATCTTTAAAAATTCTTTAACCTGCCGAATCGAATATTGCCCGTAATGAAAAACTGATGCGGCTAAAACTGCGTCCGCTTTGCCTTCAGTCAAAACTTGAAGGAAATGTTCAAAAGTACCTGCGCCGCCCGACGCGATAACAGGAACGTTGACAGCTTCACTAACTGCGCGGGTAAGTTCAATATCGTAACCGTCCTTTGTGCCGTCAGCGTCCATACTCGTCAACAAAATTTCTCCTGCGCCGAGTCCTACGCCCTTTTGAACCCATTCGATAGCGTCCAGTCCCGTAGGAGTTCTTCCGCCGTGAGTATAAATTTCCCAACCGTTACCGTCTTCACGTCGTTTAGCGTCAACTGCCAACACAATACATTGACTGCCAAATTTTTTCGCGCCTTCATAAATAATTTGCGGATTGTCAACAGCAGCGGTATTGACGGAAATTTTATCAGCACCGGCTTTTAACATTGTGCGCATACTTTCAACAGTCCGAATGCCGCCGCCAACCGTAAAGGGAATAAATACCTGCGCCGCGCAATTTTTTGCAACTTCAACCATTGTTCCGCGCCTTTCATGAGACGCGCTTATATCCAGAAAAACAAGTTCGTCCGCGCGTTCCTCATCATAGCGTTTGGCAAGTTCGACGGGATCTCCCGCGTCACGAAGTCCAACAAAATTTGTACCCTTGACAACACGCCCTGCCTTGACGTCAAGACACGGAATTATTCTTTTTGTCAGCATATTTAAATCCCCTTAGTGAATAGTGAACAGTAAATAGTTAATAGTTTAGCGGATAGTACTATTCACTATTTACTATCAACTATTTACTAAATTAATTCGGATCAAATTTTTTCTCTACAGTTCTCAAAATTTCATCGCGCCGTTCTTTAGACTTCGCAAAATAATTGTGAATCGCTTGCCTGTCTCCTGCGTCAATCGCCGTTATAACTTCGCCCAAAATTTTTTGTAAATCGCGCAGATTATTAGAAATTGCGTCCGCGTTGGTTATGCAAATATCCGCCCACATATCAGCGTTTGAACTGGCAATTCGTGTTGTATCTTTAAAGCCGCCGCCAATCAGTTTCAGACAAGAATTTAAATCGTCACCTGCGCGGTTTAACAAAGTTACGAGAGCCGCCGCCGTAACGTGAGGAACGTGACTGATTATCGACGCGCAACGATCATGTTTAGCAATGTCAAGCGTCGTAAAATTAGCTTCCGTCAACTTCAAAATTGACATAAGCTTTTCGTGAGCTTCAGCAGGTGCGCCGGTATCCTCAACGATAACATAAGCTTTATTTTTGAACAAATCTTTATTTGCGGCAGTGACGCCTGATTTTTCGCGCCCGGTCATCGGGTGACCGGCAATATAATAAATATTCGGCGGCAGAATTTTTTTCAGCTCATGCCAAATAAATTGTTTCGTACTTCCTGCATCTGTGATAATCGCGCCGTCTTTAAGGTATGGCAAAATTTTTTTAACCATTGGCACAATCTGCAGAACAGGCGGGCTTAAGAAAATTATATCTGCATCGCCGACAACTTTTTCTAAATCGTAGTCAGCATAATCAACCGCGCCAAGTTCCATAGCGGCTTTCATAGATTTTTCCGTCCGACAAAGTCCCGTGATAAAAATTTTATCGCCGAGTTTATCTTTCAAACAAAGTCCCAATGAACCGCCAATTAAGCCGACGCCTATTATTGCAAGTTTAGTTTTCATAAAGTCCTGCCAACAACATTTGCAATACCGTTAAGTTCCGACATTAATTTTTTAAAATCTTCAGGTGTGAGTGATTGATTGCCGTCAGAAAGTGCAACTTCAGGGTGCGGATGAACTTCAATCATTAACGCATCTGCGCCAGCCGCGATTGCCGCCCTTGACATTGGAGCTATCATATCTCTGCGCCCAGTGCCGTGACTTGGGTCTACAACTATCGGCAAGTGTGACAAATTTTTAATCGCGACGACTGCCGCCAAATCCAAAGTGTTACGCGTGTAAGTTTCGTAAGTTCTGATTCCTCGTTCGCAGAAAATAACTTTTTCGTTGCCGCCCTTCATAATATATTCCGCCGCGTTCAGCCATTCGTTAATCGTCGCCGAAAGTCCGCGCTTTAACATTACAGGCTTTTTACATTTTCCCAACGCCTTAAGCATTTGGAAATTTTGCATATTGCGTGCGCCGACTTGTAAAATATCTGCGTAACTTTCAACCAGTTCAATATCGCCGCCCTCAACAATTTCAGTAACGACTTTCATACCAAATTCGTCTGCCGTTTCACGCAAAAGTTTTAAGCCTTCCTCGCCCAATCCTTGAAAATCATACGGGGAAGTACGCGGCTTAAATGCACCTCCGCGCAGAATTTTAGCTCCGCAACTGCTAACCGCTTTAGCAGCTTCACGAAGTTGCTCTGCACTTTCAACGGCACAAGGTCCAGCCATTACAACAATTTCATTGCCGCCAATTTTCACGCCGTCAACATCAATAATCGTATCTGCCGGATTAAACTCACGGCTGACAAGTTTATATTTTTCTGTAATGTGAACAGTCTTTTCAACGCCTGCCATCATATCCATTTCAAGATTAGCAATAATTTTTTTGTCGCCTATAACTCCGACAATCGTGCGCTCGTCGCCCGTTGAAAGGTGCGTCCTCAAATTCAATGACTCAATTTTTTTGATAACGTTATCAAGATTTTTTTTAGTTGCACTCGGTGCCATTACTACAATCATTTAAAAAAGTTCCTCCTTAGAATACATATCCCGGCGTTAAAATTTGCAAAGTAGCTCTGCCGTCACGAACGTTAATAACTTCACCGTGACCGATATTTAAATTTCCGCGTCCACTAAATTTAGTTTCGTACTTGCGTTCAAAATCTTCCTTTGAACTGTTTGCGGAAAGTCCCGACAAATCAAAACGCCTGTCACCTCTGCCGTAAATCGTAATGCTTGTTACAACGTCGTAGTGGAAAAAAACTTCAAAGCCGTTGTAAGTCCAAGTAGCATCTTTTCTTACGGGCTGATTCTCGACGCTTAAGGGTTCGCCGTAAATCGACATAACTTTATTTTTCGACATACCCAAATAAATTCCGCCGATTGATTCAAAATATTGAGGATTTTGCGACTGCCTAAGAACTTTATGATCGTCTAAAACCAGCATATTATGTTCAGGTTCTTGGCTACCGAAATTTAAAATTTCTATGTCTTTGTAACTTTCGCCGTCCTTCACGCGAAATTTATAAAACGCAACCGTGTCACCTGTATAACCGGCAGAAATAATTTGCTCGCCGTTAATGTAACCGTCGTTAATCGTTAAAACTAAATTTCCGTTCGTGTCGTACCATTCGCCGGTAGCAATCCCGTTTTTGCCGAAAGCTTGACTAATCGGTATATCTTGATAATCCATAGCTTGACAAGTCACTGTTGCCATAATCAACACAGCGACTAACATAAACATTGCAGTAAGTTTCCGCATAAAATTCCCTCCTCAAAATTTTATGGCAAGTATATTACAAATTTGGATATTGCGTCAATCCCTACAAGTATAGTAAAATTTTTTCGCAAGGAGGTTTTTTATTTGGTAGAAATAATTTTGATACGTCACGGCGTAACTTTATGGAATCGTTCAGCACGAATACAAGGCATTTCGGACGTTGAACTTTCGGAGGAAGGTTTAAGGCAAGCTGAATTACTTGCAAAAAATTTTCCCTTTGATAAAGTTGACGCGGTTTACTCAAGCGATCTTTCACGCGCTAAAACTACCGCAAAATTTGTCGCCGATAAATTTAATTTGCCGGTACAAACAACTTCAGAATTGCGCGAAGTTGATTTTGGAAGTTGGGAAGGTAAATATTTTTCAGACCTTGAGAAAAGTGAACCCGACAATTTAAAAATTTTTTACACCGCGCCTGATGAGCTTCGACTTGCCCGCGCAGAAACTTTTCAACAGGCACAATCCCGCGCTATGTCCGCAATAAAAAAAATTATCGCCTATCACGAATTGGATGGCGACAGTCGCATTGTAGCCGTTGCGCACGGCTCGATTAATCGTACAATTTTATGCGCAGTTCTCGGTATTCCTTTAAAAAATTTGTGGAGAATCAGTCAATTTAACACGGCTATAAACATTTTCCGCGTTGACGACGGAAATTTTACGGTTCAACTTATAAACAGTACAGCTCATCTTACGGAAAATTAATTCCTTCCGTCACTTGGTCGAAAGTTGCACCGTCCGCAAAATGTTTTTTATACGCCAATGCCCAACCGCCGAATACATCATCAATCGTGAAGAGTTCCAACGGCTTAAAAATATCGGAGTACTTCTTCAAAATTTTTTTACTGCGCGGACGATAAAAATTCTGCGCGGCAATCTCCTGCCCTTCGTCCGAATAAAGATAGTTGAGATATTCCGTTGCAAGTTCCCTTGTACCTTTTTTATCAACAACTTTATCGACAAGCGCAACAGTAGGTTCGGCAAGTATGCTTAAACTCGGCGTAATAATTTCGTAATCGTCGGGGTGTTCATGCACTGAAATTAACGCTTCATTTTCCCAAGTAATTAAAACGTCGCCTTTACCGTCATTAACAAATCTCACCGTTGCATTATGTACGCTGTTTGCAAATTCCGTGACATTCAGAAAAATTTTCCGCATAAAATCTTTAACTAAATTTTCGTCGCCGTCAAATTTGCGTTTTGCGTATTCCCAAGCGGCTAAGTAAGTCCATTGCGCTCCGCCTGAAGTTTTTGGATTCCCCGTAACAATCTCAATATCATCATTCAATAAATCTTCCCAGTCACTGATATTTTTGGGATTGCCTTTGCGGACAAGAAAAACTATCGTCGATGTGTACGGGCTGGAATTGTCGGGAAATTCATTTTGCCAACCTCCGCGTATCAGTCCGGCGTTTTTAATTTCTATGACTTCATAAGCCAACGCTAAAGTCACGACATCAGCTTCAACGCCGTTTATAACCGCTTCCACTTGCTGACCGCTACCGTCATGCGATTGATTAATAGTTACTTTACCATTACGCAAATCTTTTTCCCAATGAGATTTAAATTTGAGATTATAGGCGTCATAAAGTTTATAAGTAGCACCATATGAAACATTCAGCAAAGTTTGTTCGTTTTCAGAATGTTTACAGCCTTGGGGGGG
>JAFZIV010000021.1 GCA_017554235.1 Selenomonadaceae bacterium | reverse complement strand
TGGATAACTACTCTTTCTTCATGTGACGAATTTGTGTTACACTTACTCTGTTCCATAACCAACCTCCTCTTTGGATGACAAATTTATTTTACAACAGGAACGTTGTTTATGGAATTTTTTCTGTTCAACTTAATTTTACAATTTACAAAAATTTTTCAAGCCGCAAAAAAACTTTGTAATTCAGTAGTCATAAAAATTTTTTGAAATAATAGCGCATTGTAAATCTTTGTGATAGAATTGCGGCAGGAGGTGTTGAAGATGGATTATTTACTTGTAATATTGGCAACAGTAGCAACGATATTTGGCGGAAAGGCTTTTTGGGATTGGAAAAAAAATCGAACGCCGCATCTTGACTTAGAGGAACTCGAAGCAGATCGCGCAGAATATTTACAGGAAAATTTTGAGAAAGCGTTGGCAGATTTCAAATATATTGAGGAATCGCGTAAAAAAATTTCTGATAGGGAACTTTCATCGCAAATTGAAAAAATGCAACGCGTCGCCGGAAATCTTATCTCGAATCTTGAAAAACATCCTGAACGTATTTCATTGGCTTATAAGTTCATTGATTATTATCAAGATCGCGCAGTAAAAATTATTCAGCAGTATCAAGAGTTGGAAGCGACGGGACTTTCAACGGATCGCGTTTTGGATTTGAAAGATAAAATGAAGTTAATGTTGTCGTCACTTGATGCGGCGTATGAAGAACAATTTGAACACGTACTTAATGACCAAATAATTTCAGCTGACGCCGAGCTTACAGTTATGGAGCAACAACTTGACGCGGAGGGAATTAAACGTCATCCCGTCGAAGTCGGGCAACGTGACCAATACGATAACGTTAGAATTGATACAGACCTTTTAGACAGACCTTTAGGCGGAGTGGATACAAGCAATTTGCGTAATATGCCGGTATCTGCAAGTACAAGACGTGAAGGACGTGACTTTAGCCGCGTCCGTTATACCTCGAATCGTACTAGGGAAATTGTTCAAGGCTTCCCTGAAAATAAACGTCCTGAAATTATTGAACGCAAATTAATTCAGTCTGCGCTTGCAATATTTTTAGGAACTATCGGTGCACACAAATTTTATCAAGGAAAAACTTTTCAAGGCATCCTGTATATTTTATTTTGCTGGACTTCTTTTCCGACGTGGATAAGTTTTATTGAAGGCGTCCGCTATCTTTTTATGCCTGTCGAAGATTTTTATTTCCAGTATATGGACAAAGACAGAGATAGAAGGTAACCTTATGGAAGAAATTATCGGCAAGGTCAACACGGCTATTTCATTCGCGAAAACGATTGGAGACGGCGCACGCGAACAAATACGGAGAATGTGCGATTATGAATTTACTCGCGGCAGTAAAATTAGAATTATGCCGGACGTTCATGAAGGCGCGGGCTGTACAATCGGCACAACTATGACGGTTGACGATAAAGCTGTACCAAATATTGTGGGCGTTGACATAGGTTGCGGAATGTACACCGTGCCGTTGGAAGTTGACGAAATAGATTTTGAGAAATTTGACGAGGCTGCGCATTATATTCCGTCGGGAAAAAATGTTTGGGATGGTCGAAATGAAAAGCTAGATTTAACGGAATTATATTGTTACCGAAGTTTGAAGGAAACGCGCTGGATTCAAAGAAGTATGGGAACTTTAGGCGGCGGCAATCATTTCATCGAGATTGACAGGTCAAGTGACGGAAAATTTTTTCTCGTGATACATTCGGGTAGCAGAAATTTAGGTAAGCAGGTTGCTGAAATTTATCAGGCATTGGCGGTTGATTTGGCGAAGGGTAAAGAGGAACTTTTCAAGGAACAGGAAAAAATTATACGCGAATATAAAGAGGCAGGTCGGCGTAAAGAAATTCAAGCTACGTTGGTAGCATTGCGGAAAAATTTTGCTGAAAAAAATCCTGAAGTTCCTGCCGATTTGTGTCACGTGTACGGAAAATATTTTCATCAGTACATGCACGACTTAGCTTATTGTCAAGCCTTTGCGCGGAAGAATCGCGAGACAATGGCAAGAATTTTATTGAATCGCACAGGTATCAGCGGCGGAGAAGGTTTTCATACGACGCATAATTACATTGACGTTGAAGAAAAAATTTTGCGTAAAGGTGCTATTGCCGCGCATAAAGGCGAAAAAGTTTTGATACCGATAAATATGCGTGACGGTTCAGTTTTGGCTATCGGCAAGGGAAATCCTGATTGGAATTTTTCCGCGCCGCATGGTGCAGGACGTTTACTTTCACGGACTCAAGCTAAAGAGCAACTTAACCTTGACGACTTCAAGCAGGCAATGAGCGGCATTTATACGACTTCGGTCAATGAATTTACTCTTGACGAATCGCCTATGGCTTATAAGTCCCTCGACGAAATTATTGACGTTATAAAAGAAACGGTTGACATTATCGACGTAATGAAGCCCGTTTACAATTTTAAGGCAGGATGAAATTTTTTAATGACTGATATTGTTGAATTTGAGGAAAAATTTTCTCTGGAGAATTTTTTAAATAAGATAATTTATGGTGATTGTCTAAAAATTATGCGAGCAATGCCGAATAAATGTGTTGATGTTATAATTACTTCGCCGCCTTATAATTTACTGAACTCTACAGGCAACGGCTTGAAAAAAAATACAAATTGCGGAAAATGGAAAAATGCCGCGATTAAAAACGGTTACGAAGAACACGAAGATAATATGCCTTATGATGAATACGTTGCGTGGCAAAGAGAATGTGCCGAATAATTAAAGACGACGGCGCAGTTTTTTATAATAATAAAAATCGTGTTCAAAATGGATTGATTGAAGATAGACGAGAAATTTTAAATGGTTTTCCTCTTCGACAAATTATCACGTGGAAACGTAGCGGCGCAATTAATTTTAATCCCGGATATTTTTTGCCGACGACCGAGCAAATTTATCTTTTATGCAATAAAGCCTTCAAACTTGCTAAAGGTGCGAATAAAAATACTGATGTTTGGCAAGTCAAGCAGGAAATGAATAATCCCCACCCCGCGCCGTTTCCAGAGGAACTTATTAATATAATTGTTTCAAGTACGACGGGAAAAATTATTTTAGACCCTTTCGCAGGTTCCGGGACAACTGCCGTATCCAGTAAAAATTTTGGTAGAGATTTTATATTGATTGAAAAATCATTACGGTATTGTAAAATTGCTCAAGCTAGGATTGACGGAAAGGAAGATTGGCGCAATGGCTGAAACATTTCACGAAAAAATACAGAAAAGCCCATTCAAAAATGTTTATTGGTTTTCGCGCTATTTTTCTAATATTAAAAAACTTTATTCGAAAAGGAAAAAATTATGAGTCTGGGATACGGCGGATTTTGTAGAAAATTTGTTGAAGATGATAGTTTTGTAATTTATGAATATTTTTCTTACAATTTTAATGAAGAACGTTTTTATAATGATGAAAAAATTTTTGACGGTTTTATAACGATTAGAAAAAGTTCTCTGATTGAGCCGATATTACATGAAAAAATAAAAAAATTGCCAAATGGTCGAAGAAAAAAATTTACGAAAAAAATTTTGGTGGACTTTTCGGTCGACGAACTGTTAAATGCTGGTAATATTGAAATAAAAAATTGCAGTCATACTTGGAAAACTTTACCGAATGGTTTGGATTTCATTTCGTATAAACTTTGTCGAAAAATTTTTTTGTACTATCAAAATAATGGGAAGTTGCCGGAAAAATTGGGTTGGGATGTTTAAAAATTTAGTATGAAAAATTACAGACGACTTTTAATGTACATGAAGCCCTACTTGGGACGCTTAGGGCTTGCCGTATTCTGCATAATAATGGCGTCAAGTGCCAACCTTTATCTCCCTTGGATAATAAAGGATATGATAGATAAAGTTTTGGCTGGCGGCAATATGGGAACGCTGAATTTTATTGCGATTAGTATCGTGGTAGTTTTTGCGTTTCGCGGCTTTTTTTATTACTGGCAATCCTATCTTGTATCTTACATTGGGCAGCGCGTAGTTGCTGACGTTCGCGAAGTTATGTTTAGGAAATTTCAGCGAATGCCTATGGCTTACTTCGACAAACATCAAACCGGCGAAACAATGAGCTACGTTACAAATGACGTTGCCGCCGTTCAATCTGCGCTTGTCGATAACCTAATTGATTTAGTCACCGAATCGGCAATTTTAATCGGTTCAATCGGTTTAATGCTTTATATCAACTGGAAATTGACGCTCCTGACGCTGATAACAATTCCAATGGTCGGTTACACGATGAAAATTCTTGGGCGAAAGATTAAGCGTGCAGGTACTCTTATTCAAGAAAAAATGGCGGACATAACGTCGCTGTTGCAGGAAAGTATTTCGTCAATTCGCATTGTAAAATCTTTTGTCCGCGAAGATTACGAAATACAGCGGTTCATTGTCGAAAATAATTTGAACTTTGATGCGTCAATGCGTAATGCAAAGTTGACAAGCCGATTGACTCCGACGGTAGAATTTTTAGCGGCGTTGGGCGTAACGTTAATTGTTTGGTATGGCGGTTATGAAGTTGTTCACGGTGTGATGACTGCGGGGGAACTTGTCGCTTTCCTAACTTACGCGGTAAATCTTGCTAATCCAGTTAAAAGATTGTCGCGAATTTACGGGCGTCTTCAACAGGCAATGGCGGCGATTGACAGAATTTTTTCAGTTCTCGATATGGAAGAACCCGTCAACGATTGCAAAGACGCTAAAATTTTGCCGAAAGTTCGCGGACATGTCAGTGTTGAAAACGTCACGTTCAGCTATGACGGGCAACATAACGCGCTTGAAAATGTTACCTTCGACGTTAAGCCGGGACAGATGATAGCTTTTGTAGGACCTTCTGGCGCGGGTAAGTCGACGATTGCAAATTTAATTCCGCGCTTTTATGACGTAACAGACGGAGCGATTAAAATTGACGGGCTTGATATTCGTGAAGTTACAGTAAAATCTCTGCGCGAACAAATTGGAATTGTGCCGCAAGAAACTGTACTTTTCAGCACGACGGTAATGGAAAATATCCGTTACGGTCGACTTGACGCGACAGACGAGGAAGTTATTGCGGCGGCTAAGGCGGCTAACGCTGATGATTTTATACGTGACTTACCGCAAGGTTATCAGACGCAGATTGGTGAACGCGGTTTAAATTTAAGCGGCGGACAACGTCAACGTATGGCGATTGCGCGGGCTATGTTGAAGAATCCGCAAATTTTAATTTTGGACGAGGCAACCAGCGCACTTGATACAGAATCAGAAAAGATTGTTCAGTCCGCGCTTGATGAATTAATGGTCGGGCGTACAAGTTTTGTTATCGCTCACAGACTTTCTACAATTTTTGCGGCAGATCAAATTTTTGTTATCGACAAGGGCAGAATTTGTGAACACGGAACCCACCATGAACTTTTGAAACTTGGCGGCGTTTATTCCCATCTTTATAACATTCAATTCAGCAATGTAAGGAATTAAAATTTTGCCGCGCAGATTTTGTGTAATCAAAAAAATTTTAAACGAGGTTTCTGATGATAAAAATTTCTAAAGTTGAAAAAATTTATGATTCGCCATCGGGAAAAGTTCACGCGCTTAAAGGTATCGATTTAGATATTGCGAAAGGTGAAATTTACGGCATAATCGGTCTTAGCGGTGCTGGCAAGTCAACGCTTGTACGTTGCATAAATATGTTGGAGCGTCCGACTAGCGGCAGTGTGATTGTTGACGGGCAAGATATGATGAAACTTTCCGAAAGTGAACTGCGCGAAGCAAGAAAAAGTATCGGCATGATTTTTCAGCATTTCAATTTGTTAAGCTCGGCGACGGTTTATGATAACATTGCATTTCCTCTGACATTATCAAAGACGCCGTCTGATGTTATCGCAAAAAAAGTTGAACCGTTGCTTGAATTGGTAGGATTGAAGGATAAAGCTAAACAATATCCCGCGCAGTTAAGCGGCGGACAAAAACAGCGCGTAGGAATTGCCCGCGCACTTGCATCAGATCCAAAAATTTTGCTTTGTGATGAGGCAACCTCCGCACTCGATCCGCAAACTACAAAGTCTATTCTCGCGTTGATTAAAGATATAAATAAAAAATTTGCATTAACCGTTGTCGTCATAACGCACGAAATGCAAGTCATTAAAGAAATTTGCGACAAGGTAGCCGTAATTTCCGACGGCAAAATTGCTGAAAAAGGTTTAGTCCTTGACGTGTTCACCAATCCGCAACACGAAATTACAAAAGAATTTATCAGTGTTCTTTTGTCCAATGAATTACCGGCGGCATTTCGCGGCAATAAAATTTCTGCGGAACATACCGAAGGCGCACTCCTGCTTTTACGTTTAAATTTTTTGGGCGACCGCGCAGATGATCCTGTACTTGCCGAGATGATTCGTACTTGTCAAGGCGTTGAATGTACAATGCTTTTCGGTAACCTTGATGAAATTCACGGCGTACCTTTCGGACGATTTATCGTCGGTTTAAGCGGCGGTGAAAGTGCAGTTCAAGACGCGCTGAATTTTTTAAGCGGTAAAGATGTTCGCGTTGAGGTGATTGGTTATGTTCGCAGAAATACTTCCGTTGCTGACTAAGGCATTGGGTGAAACAGTTTATATGGTCGTCGTATCAATGGCAATAGCGTCATTAATCGGCATACCATTGGGAGTTTTATTGCATACAACTGACAAAGGACAAATTTTAGAAAGCTTACCGTTGAATCAAACAGTAGGCTCAATCGTCAATGCAATTCGTTCAATCCCGTTTATAATTTTAATGGTTGCAATAATTCCGCTGACAAGATTTATTGTCGGCAGTGCGATAGGAACAACGGCGGCAATCGTCCCGTTGGTTATCGCGTCAATCCCATTTATAGGGCGGCAAGTTGAAACTTCTTTGAAAGAAGTTCCTGCAGGATTAGTTGAGGCGGCTTTATCAATGGGCGCAACTCCCGCGCAGATTATCACGAAAGTTTTATTGCCGGAAGCAATGCCTAGTATCGTGGCACAGTTGACGACTGTAATAATTGCTCTTGTCGGAGAATCGGCAATGGCAGGCGCAATCGGCGGCGGCGGATTGGGAGATTTAGCGATACGTTACGGCTATCAACGTTTCCGTCATGAAGTTATGTTAGCAACGGTAATAATTTTAATCGTGCTGGTTCAACTCGTCCAATTTTCAGGAAACACTTTAGCTAAACGTTTAAACAAGCGTTAATAAATTCTTCGTCAGTCAAAATATTTTTAGGAAATTTTAAGCCGCGTCGTCGTAACCTCTCGGCAAGTTCCACTGCTACAGGTACATCAAGACCAAGACGTTTAATCTCTTTTACATCAGAAAAAATTTGGCGCGGAGTTCCAATTTTTAAAATTTTGCCGTCTTCCATTAAAAAAATTTTGTCCGCAACTGCCGTTTCTTCCATAAAGTGCGTTATATAAATTATCGTCAAGCCCTGCGCGTGAAGACGTTGCACTGTGTCTAAAATTTCGCGCCGCCCTGCAGGGTCAAGCATCGCCGTTGCCTCATCGAAGACAATTATTTTTGTCTGCATTGCCAACACGCCTGCTATTGCGATTCTCTGTTTTTGTCCGCCGCTTAACTTGCTCGGAGAAAATTTTTTATACGCGCTCATATTCACAATGTCAAGCGCAAAATTTACGCGCCGTTGAATTTCATCAGGTTCAATACCTAAATTTTCACAACCGAAAGCTACGTCATCTTCGACTACAGCGGCAACAATTTCATTGTCGGGATTTTGAAAAACCATTCCAACATTTTCGCGAACTCTCCATAAATTTTTTTTGTCCGAAGTATCAAGCCCTGCTACAAAAATTTTCCCGTCACTCGGCATTAAGAGCGCGTTAAAATGTTTTGCCAAAGTCGATTTACCGCTGCCGTTTATGCCGATTATCGCGATAAACTCTCCTTCATTAATAGAAAAATTTACGCCGTCAAGTGCAACTTTTTCACCCGCCGAAGTTTTATAAACGTGTCTCAAATTTTCTGCGCGGATAATTTCCAAAATTTTCCTCCTGAAATTTCGATAAATATAAAATTAGGAGAGGGGCGCAAGGACGCGCCCCCGCCCGCGCAAATCGCCGGATGCGATTTCAGCGGGCATGTTTCTCTTTGTTACTTTCTCTTTGCGCCAAAGAGAAAGTATATTCAATTAAAAAAATTTTTTTACTCCACAATCTCCAAAATAAAATCTGTACCTTTTTCAAGTTCGCTGTTAATCTCAATCGAAATGTCGTGATTGTCAGCAATCCATTTCGCAACGGAAAGCCCTAACCCTACCGATTTATCTTCATCATTTTTTGTACGTGATTTATCTGCGCGGAAAAATCTGTCAAAGATTTTCGGTTTATCTTCGTCAGAAATTCCTATGCCGCTGTCGATTATATGAACCGACGCCTCGTTATTTGAAGTTTCGAGCTTAACCGTAACATCATCGTTGCTGTACTTTAAGGCGTTATCCAAAATCGCGCCGAACATTTTTTTCAACATAAATTCATCGCCAATCATCTCAAAATTTCCATTACTGAAAAATTTTACGCGAGGATTGTTAAACTTGTCTGTGACTTCACGCAAAATTTTTTCTAAGTTTATCGGAAGTTTATCCAGCGGTTGATTTCCTTGATCCGCCCGCGCCAAAAATAACAGCGAATCCAAAAAATTTTTCAGATTATCAGATTCGTTTTTTATGGCGATTATCGACTCGTCAAGCAATTCTTTATCCTGCGCACCAAATTTTTTAAGCAGTTCAGCATAGCCGTTTATGACCGTGACGGGCGTGCGTAATTCGTGCGAAGCATCAGAAATAAATTGTTGTTGACGTGAAAAACTTTCGTGAATTTTGTCCAGCATAAAATTAAAACTTGCCGCCAATTCTACGACTTCGTTTCCGGATTCATCAACCATCAATCTTTTGTTCATATCACCTTTGGATATTTCCCGCGCAGTTTCCGTAACCTGTCTCAAAGGGCGCAAAACTTTCCTCATTAAGAAATATCCAGCACTTACCGACAAAACCAAACCGAGAACGTCTAAAATCAAATTGCCCCACGCCATATAGCTGATAAATTCTTTTTCAAAGGTGATTGTCCTAAAAAAGTGGACGTTAAAATTTTCGCCTTCCACTTTTACAGGAATTTTTTTATAGTATACAAGGGAATGCGGAGTCTCAATCAACGTATAATCGTCACTTGCAAAAAAAGGTTTGTCCTTAACAATATCAGTCAACATTTTATCTGTGTCAGGAAAATTCGGACTGTTATCGGCTACAACAATTCCTTTTGAATCGGTTATGCGAATAACAACGCTGTTAAGTTCCATATTCATACGAAAGAAAGTTTCTCTGTCAACAAGAGTTCTATCCATACGATTTATAGCAAGCTCCATTGCACGGGCGGCTTGATGATGAAAAAGATAACTAATTCCTGCATTAGTAAAAAAATTTGAGATTACCAGTACCACAAACAAAATAAGCGCGTAAGTTATCGCAATTTGCGACGAAATTTTTTTACCCTGAAATCTTTTGAAAAAGCGTTGGAAAAAAATTTTTACGGAGAATTTTGGAATCACCTCATTATTAATCGCGGATAACATATCCAATGCCACGCTCCGTGTGAATGTATTTTTCATTGAACCGCTCATCAATCTTTTTACGAAGAGAATGTACGTAAACATCTACAACGTTAGTATCTCCGTAATAATCGTAGCCCCAAACTTTTTCCAAAATCATATCGCGTTTAAGCACGATTCGCTTATTTTCCAACAAATATTTCAGCAAGTCAAATTCCTTTTGACTCAAGTCAATGTGTTCATTGTTGACAGTAACTTCCCGCGTCTCGGGACATAATACCAAATTTTTGACAACATATCGCGTAACTCTTTGATTAGTGTCAGCCCTCTGCGCGTAAACTTTCAGCGTGTTGTGAATCCTAATCAAAAGTTCATCAGTTGAAAAAGGTTTTGTCATATAATCGATGGCACCAAGTTTTAAGCCGGCAATTCTGTCTTGAAGATCGTCTTTAGCAGTCAACATAATAATCGGCGGCATTTCGCTAATCTCACGAACCTTCTTGCAAATTTCAAAACCGTCCATTTCCGGCAACATAATATCAAGCAAAACTAAATCGTAATCTTCCTGCATAATGCGTTCATAGGCGCGGCGTCCGTTGCCTTCAATCGACACTTTGAAACCTTCCGCCTGTAAATTTAATTGCAGTAAACGTGCTATGCGTTCGGTATCTTCTACCACCAAAATTTTTTGTTTATCCAAAATTCAACGCCCCCTTAAAAAATTTTCTGGCGACATAATACATTAATTGCGTTATAATTGAAATACCTTGACGCAAAATTTCATCAAACTTTAATTTTAGTGAATAGTGATTAGTGAATAGTTAATAGTGGTTAGAATTTTTCACTTATCACTATTAACTATTCACCATTTACTATTAACTACAAAGGAGGATTGAATTGGAAAAAAAATTATTCCCTAATCCCTATTTCCTAATCCCTATAATCATAATTTTTGCGGTAATGTTCACGCTGAATTATTTAATGCCGTTACACCGCGACGATTACGATTACTCAATGATTTGGGGAACAAAAACTCACGTCAACTCAATTTTAGACGTATTTGAATCGACGTATCAACATTATCTTTTACACGGCGGCAGAGCGTTTACGGTATTCTGTTTAAATTTTTTCTTATGGCTTGGGAAATTTCCTTTTGACGTTGCCAACGCAATTTTATTTACGGCATTGGTAGTTTTAATTTACTTTCACGCGCGAAGAGAAATTAAATTGGATGAACCGATAATCTTAGCAGTGACAGGACTTTTAACTTGGTTATCATTGCCACATTTTGGAGAAGTTGCAGTTTGGAAAAGCGGCTCGACGGTTTATTTATGGTCGGCAGTTCCCGCGTTGATATTTTTATTGCCGTACAATTTAACATTAGCCGGAAAAATAAATCTGCGCGGAAAAATTTTACCTGCAGTCGTAATGTTTTTTATGGGAATAATCGCTGGATGTTCTGTAGAAAATTTAGGCGTGACTGTAACTTTGCTGACTGGCGCAATAACTTTTTATCTGTACAAAAAAAATCGCCCCATGCATTGGGCGGCGGCAGGAAGTTTAGGAAGTTTAATTGGAGCAATAATTTTAATCGCCGCGCCGGGAAATTTTGTCCGCTACGACGTGCAAGGTGAGGGCAAAGGAATTTTGGCGCACATAGGAAATCAAATTGCGGGTAATGCTGAAATGTTTTTGTATCTTTTGCCTGCCGTATTAATTCTAATCTGCGCGTTAAATTCTTTGAAAGAAGATGGCGAAACTCTTAACCCTAAAACCTTAAAACTTAAACCTATAATCATCGTCACGATAATTTTTACAATCTCGTATTTCTTCGACAGCTTAATTACAACGACAATTAGCAATTTTTTCGTCAATCACATATTCCCCGCGCTTGACACGTCCGAAAAATTTATTGAACGCTTTGAAAATTTTATGTCGAAGTCCGAAGAGATGATAATTTATTGGCTGATAATAATTTTGATTTATCTGCCGTTGCGTCGTGCATTGGGCGTAAAAAAATTTGGCATCGTCGACGCGCTTAAAAATTTTGCTGAAGTGCGTTACGCTACGATTTTATTTTTGCTGGCGATATTCAACAATCTTGTAATGATTTTTGCGCCGACATTTCCTGCGCGATCAACATTCAGCTCGGTAGTAATGATTTTAATTGGTATCGTGGCGGTAATACGTTTGCCGCTTGTACGCGAAAAATTTTCCGTGCCGTCAGTTGCAAGGATTTTAAAATTAGGTGCGTTATCAATCGGAGGATTTACTATCATAGCCGCGTTGTTCATAACTTACACTTTGAAGCAAGAAAACGATTGGCGAATAAATGAAGTTGCAAAAGCCGCCGAAAAATATAAGCCGGTCGTAACTTTCCCGCCGATAACTTTAAAAAATCGTGCATTGCGTCACGTATTTTTTGTGGATTTTGACAACGGCGTAACTCGTGACGGAGTTTGCAAATATTACGGCATTGCTAAAATTGTTGTCAAAGATAAATCCTAACTTTCAAATTTACATGATATTTACAATGAAGGAGTATTCTAATTTTTCATTGCATTTAAAGAGTAAAATTTATATAATTTTGAAATAAAAAATTTTTTGAGGTGAAATTATGAAAGCAAGTGAATTTTACGCGCCGACACTTCGCGCAGTCCCCGCAGAAGCAGAACTTATAAGCCATAAACTTATGCTCCGCGCAGGTTTAATCAGAAAATCAGCAGGCGGAATGTATTCTTATCTTCCGTTGGGCTGGCGAGTAATGAAAAAAATTATGCAAATAATTCGTGAGGAAATGGACGCTAAAGGCGGACAGGAACTTATGATGCCGATAACTCAACCCGCCGAAATTTGGCAAGAGTCGGGACGTTGGGCGGTATATGGCGATGAAATGATGAGAATGAAAGATCGTCACGGCAGAGAATTTTGTTTAGGTCCCACGCACGAAGAAATGATAACGTCATTGATTCGCGGCGAAGTAAATTCTTATAAGCAACTGCCGCTTATGCTCTATCAAATTCAAAATAAATACCGTGATGAAATTCGTCCACGTTTCGGCTTAATGCGCAGTCGAGAATTTGTAATGAAAGATTTATATTCCTTCGACAAAGACCTTGACGGTATGAATATTTCCTACGAAAAAATGTATGACGCTTACGACAAAATTTTTACACGTTGCGGCTTGAAATTCCGCGCAGTCGAAGCTGATAACGGAGCGATTGGCGGCGGGCATTCACACGAATTTACGGTTTTAGCTCCCAGCGGCGAGAGTTCCATTGCTTACTGTGAGAGTTGCGATTACGCGGCTAGCGACGAGAAAGCAGAATTGAAAGTAATCTGCGCGGAAGTCGAAGAAATGAAACCGCTTGAAAAAGTTTTAACGCCGAATTGTCATACAATAGAAATGGTGAAAAATTATTTGAAAGTGCCGATTGAAAAGACGATTAAAGCGGTTGCCTTCCAAGATGATGACGGCAGATTAATTTTGGCATTTGTACGCGGCGACCACGAAGTAAACGAAATAAAAGTTTTAAACGCGACGAACGCTTTACATTTGCATATGGCGGAAGATTCAGCGATTAATGAGGCTGGCGGTTGCGCGGGCTTTATGTCGCCGATTGGATTAAAAGACGGCGCGGCTATCGTCGTAGATTTAACGGTTATGGAAATGTTCAACGCGGTTGCCGGTGCTAACGAAGTTGACACGCATTTTATTAACGTCAATCCTAAACGCGATTTCGACGCAGAAAAAATTATCGTAACTGATATTCGTATGGTTCAGGAAGGCGATCCCTGCCCACATTGCGGAAAAAGTTTGAAGATGACGCGCGGCATTGAAGTCGGACAAGTGTTCACGCTCGGCAATAAATACAGCAAGGCTCTCAATGCAACTTTCCTTGACGAAAACGGTAAGGAAAAATTTTTTGAAATGGGCTGTTACGGAATTGGCGTCGGTCGGACAATGGCGGCGGCGATTGAGCAGAATAACGATGCGGACGGAATTATTTGGACGCGAGCGATTGCGCCTTTTGAAGTTGTAATTGTTCCCGTTAATGCGAAAGTTCCTGAACAACTTGATTACGCTGAAAAAATTTATGACGAGTTGAAAAATTTAGGCGTTGATGTACTGCTTGATGACAGGACGGAACGTGCAGGCGTCAAGTTTAAAGATTGTGACTTGATAGGTTATCCAATTCGTGTGACGATTAGTCCAAAAACTTTGGAAAGCAATTCCGTTGAAATTAAAGTTCGTCGTAGCGGAGAAATTTTCCATTTTGACCGCGCAGATTGCGTTACGAAAATTTTTGAGTTGCTTAAAAATTTGTAAGCTTATTGTAAAAAAATGATTAAAAAATTTTTTATGACGGCGTTAATTTTTACGCTGATAACATTTGCAGGTTGCGCTGATAGTAAAGAAGTTCCCGTGCAGGTTGAAAAAGTTCCTACGCAAGAAACGGAGACGGTTACGACGAATATTAAAATTATAGTCAATGGAAAAACTTTCGACGAGGTACTTGAGGATAACGAATCTGCGCGGAAATTTTTAGAAAAGTTGCCACTTGAAGTCACAATGACGGAACTTAACGGTAACGAAAAATATTATCGATTCAATGAAAATTTGCCGTCTGCTGATGAGCGCGTAGGTATGATTCACGCGGGCGATTTAATGTTGTACAGTTCAAGTTACGTTGTGATTTTCTACGAAGATTTTTCGACGAGTTACAGCTACACGCGACTGGGAAAAATTTTAAATGTTGACGAGTTTGATAAAATTTTAGGTAACGGAGATGTCACTGTTAAATTTGAGAGGTGAAATTTATGACACTTGACGAATTGCGCGAAAGTTTTTGCGATGAAAATCATTCTGCGCGGAAAAATCCTGAACGCGGGAAATTTTTTGCGGACTTGTGTCAAGAGACGCGCCGCATTGAAATGGAATTAAATACAAGCTACCATACGCCGGAAGAAATTGTGCAAATTATGTCAAGGTTGACACGCAGGGAAGTTGATTCGACTTTTAGATTATTCCCGCCGTTTTATGCTGACTTCGGAAAAAATATCACGTTCGGAAAATATGTTTTTGTAAATTCCAGCTGTCACTTTCAAGATCAAGGCGGAATTACGATTGGCGACAGAGTTTTCATTGGACATAATGTTGTATTGGCGACGGCTACTCACGCGCTTGAACCGAATCTTAATCGCAGGTTGAGTTACAAGCCAATTAAAATTTGCGACAATGTTTGGATTGGAAGTAATGCTACGATTTTGCAAGGCGTAACGATTGGCGAATGGGCAGTCGTAGCAGCGGGAGCTGTTGTCACAAAGGATGTTGAACCTTACACGGTTGTCGGCGGCATTCCCGCGAAATTTATTAAGAAAGTGGATTTCGACGCGGAAAGTTACCAGTCTGCTAACCATGAAGGGGAAGTTTAAATGAGTTTTACGAAAAAATTTTTAGCGGCGGCGTTGGCTATCGGATTGATGACGCCGTTTGCCGCGCAGATTAACACAACTTATGCTAGCAATGCAGATCAAGCGGCGACAAGCAGAATTAAACCTGAAAAATTAAATCTTACAGGCGCGTGGGATAAAGTTTTTCCCAAGAGCAATCAAGTTAATCATCGCAAAGTAACTTTCGTCAATCGCTATGGAATTACGCTTGCCGCTGATTTATACGAGCCGAAAAATTATGTAGGTAAACTTCCTGCTATTGTTGTATGCGGACCTTTCGGCGCAGTTAAAGAGCAGTCATCGGGATTATACGCGCAGGAAATGGCGAATCGTGGATTTTTGACGATAGCCTTTGATCCGTCATTTACAGGAGAAAGCGGAGGCACTCCACGTTTTGTTGCATCGCCTGACATTAACACGGAAGATTTCTGCGCGGCGATTGATTATCTTTCGACTTTGCAAAATGTCAACGCCAACAGAATCGGCATTATCGGAATTTGCGGCTGGGGCGGTATGGCGTTAAATGCGGCGGCGATTGATACACGCATTAAAGCTACAGTTACAATGACGATGTACGATATGAGCCGCGTAATTGCCAACGGCTATTTTGATTATGAGAAAGATGAAGCCGTGATTGAAAATGATCGTCAAAGAAATCGTTTAGCTTTAAATCGTCAACGCACTAACGATTATCGACGCGGAATTTATCAACGTGCGGGCGGTGTGGCTGACCCGTTACCTGCTGACGCGCCGCAATACGTCAAAGATTATTACGACTACTACAAAACGAAACGCGGTTATCATAAACGCTCCCTTAACTCCAATGACGGCTGGAACGTTACAAGCGCGTTATCATTTATGAATATGCCGCTTCTTTCATATGTTGACGAGATTCAGACGCCGGTGCTTTTAATTCATGGTGAAAAAGCTCACAGCCGTTATTTTTCGGAGACCGCTTATATTTTGATGAAGGGCGATAACAAGGAATTGATGATAGTTCCTGACGCTAATCACGTTGACTTGTACGACAATATGAAAAAGATTCCGTTTGATGAGATTGAAAGATTTTTCGGAGTCAACTTGTAAAATTTTTTTGGAGGTTAGACTTTATGGCTTGTCCTAATACGATTGAAGAAGAACTTTTGAAAATGTACAAGCGCATTGGTATGGGAAATTGTCCGACATGTTCAAGTTGCCATAATAAAATTAAAAATCTTTCTTCGCCGGTTACTGCGTGGGGTGTGGGAAATTGTCCGACATGTTCAAGTTGCCATAATAAAATTAAAAATCTTTCTTCGCCGGTTACTGCGTGGGGTGTCGGCAATAATTTTTACAACGAGCATAAAAAAATTTTGTTCGTAGGCAAAACCGCACGCGGTTATTTTGAAAATCCAGAACGAGGATATTTTCATAAAGCTTTTGATGACGGTCGCTGGCTTTGGGAAAATGTTGGCTGGGCTTATTGGAATTATACGCGCGAAATCACAGGTAAAATTTTCGGCGACGATTCTTTTGAACATATTGCCTTCACAAATATCGTAAAGTGTAATAACTCCGCCGGCGAAGATACAACAACTGATTTTGTCAAAGAAAATTGTATTCGGCAAATGAGAATTCTTGCTGAAGAAATAAAAATTATTCGTCCTACGCATATAATTTTCTACACGGGATGGTATTATGACACTTATATTCCGCAAGCTTTCGACACGTTTAAAATTTTGTTTGACGGAAGAAAAATAATCGGTGCAAAAAATGTATCTTGGCGCGAATGTACGTCAACACTTGCCGATTTAGAAATTTGTGTTCTCAGGACAGGGCATCCGCAATATTTGAATAAAGACGAGTTTACAAATGCTGTTTGCGAGTGGATTAAATCTAACTAGGAGGTAATGACGATAGATTTTAAAGAAATTACAAAAGACGATAAAAAGATTTTTGATAAGTATTTAAAGTTGACTTACCACGATAATTCCGCGTTTAACTTCACAAATTTTTACATGTGGCGAAAATATTATCAATCGCGTTGTGTAGTTGAAGATGACGTTTTATTTGTGAAGTACGGCAATAAATTTTTGCAACCTTTTTGCGACGCCGCGCAGATTGAAACTGCTGTTAAAAAGATTGTTGACGAGTATAAAAAAAATCCTGCCGAATACATTTTCATCAATGCGGAGAAAAATTTTGTTGAGCAGTTAGTAAAAATTTCTGATTTAGAATTTGAGATTTTGCCGCAACGTGACAGATTTGATTACGTTTACAACACGCAGAATTTAATAAATTTGTCCGGCAGAAAATATCATCAGAAAAAAAATCACGTCAACGCTTTCAAAAAATTATATCCGACGGCAGAATATGTTTCCGACTTCACGGACGAAGTTAAAAAGTTATGCGTCGATTGCCTTAATATTTGGTACACTGAACGGGACTTGACGGAATATCCCGCGTTGCCGTTTGAACGTGCCGCGATTATTGAACTGCTTGACGACTTCGACTTTTTCGACATAAAGGGCGGCGCAATAATTTTAGACGGTAAAGTTGTAGCTTTGTCAATCGGTGAGCAAATTAATTCTGATACAGCGGTAATTCATATTGAAAAGGCTGACTTCGATATTAAGGGTGCGTATGCCGCTATCAATCAGAAATTCGCGCAGACTTGGAAAGATTTATCTTTCATCAATCGCGAGGAAGATTTAGGCATTGCGGGAATAAGGAGCGCGAAAGAATCTTACCGCCCCGTCAAGATGATTGAAAAATTTCACATAAAATTGAGATGACGAGATAAAAAAATTTGCACTAAAATTTTTCTTGTGTTATAATCTGCGCATTATCCTAAAGGAAGGTGAAATTATGGCTAATTATTGTGAAGTTTGTCACAAAGGTATTATGTCGGGAATGAATGTCAGTCATTCGCATTTAAAGACGAAACGTAAATGGAAACCGAATATTCAACACGTTCGTGCAGTTGTGGACGGAGAAATTAAGAGAGTAAATGTTTGTACACGTTGCTTGCGTTCAGGAAAAGTTCAACGTGCGATTTAACGTTTTGAATTTATAAGAAAAAAATTCTTCGTAGGAAATAGTCTTACGAAGTTTTTTTATTTCTTGACATAGTTGTTTTTAATGGTTATAATTTCCTTTACCGTTTTATCACTCGGCGGCTTTTTGTCGCATAAGTGGAGGAATTTTTTGTGATATTAAATGAAGAAATTAATGGCGCGCGTTGTACTTGCTAGATACAGCGGGCTTTTTTAATTAGTAGGAATAAATTTTTAGATGCTAAACCCTAAAAAGAGGAGTGACTGAGTGAATGTTTAGTCCTGTTCGAGTTGGCAAGCGGACACGCTACAGTTATGCCAGAATCAAGGAAGTTATGGAAATGCCGCACCTCCTTGATATTCAGCGTAAATCCTACGAATGGTTTCTGCGCGAAGGCTTGGAAGAGATTTTGAGAGACATTTCTCCGATAAGTGACTTTAACGGAAACTTAAAACTTTTTTTCGGTAAGTTCAAACTTGGTGAGCCGAAATATACCCTTGAAGAATGCAAGGAACGTGACGGCACATATTCCGCGCCGATTCGCGTAAGTGTGCAGCTCGTCAATAATGATAATGGCGGCGAAGTCAAGGAGCAGGAAGTTTTTATGGGCGACTTCCCGCTGATGACGCAGACCGGCACTTTCGTTATAAATGGTGCAGAACGTGTAATCGTCAGCCAACTTGTAAGAAGTCCCGGTGCTTATTACGGTGAAACGGTTGACCAGACCGGTAAGAAAATTTATACCGCAACCGTTATCCCTAATCGCGGCGCGTGGATTGAACTTGAAACCGCCTCCGATAACAGCATAAGCGTTCGTATTGACCGCACCCGCAAAATGCCCGTAACTTATTTTCTTCGCGCAATAGGTTTTGAAACTGATGATGAAATCCTTGAACTTTTCGGCAATAATGAAATCATTCAAGAAGAGTTAATCCGCGACAGTGAAGTTGATACTCGCGCTAAGGCACTCGGCGAAATTTATAAACGTCTGCGTCCCGGCGAACCTATTGCTACCGTTGAAAATTCCCAGCAACTTTTAAATTCGCTTTTCTTCGATCCTAAACGTTATGATCTTGCCGCCGTCGGACGCTATAAAATTACCAAAAAGCTTGGTTTAAAAAGTCGTCTGCTCGGTAAAACTTTAGCTGAAGATATTATCGACTACGGCACGGGCGAAGTCTTGATTAAAGCTTTTGAAGAAGTTACCAACCCTGAAACAGGTGAAGTTACTCAAAAATTTAAAGTTATTAATGAAGATGACATTCAAAAAATAGAAAAGGCTATTGAAGAAAGTAGCGAAGAAGAAGTTTTTGGGTTGACGCCTGATAAAATTCATCGCGGCTACTTTACGCCAATTCCCATTCAAATTAAAACTGAAAACGGCGATATGACTATGCTTTGTGCGCCGGAACTTTCGATAAAGGATAACCGAACAATTTGCGTTGCTGATATTATAAGTTCAATAGGCTATATGTTGGATTTGATGAACGGCGTTGGAACTACTGATGACATTGATCATTTAGGCAATCGTCGCGTCCGCAGTGTCGGTGAACTTTTACAGAATCAATTTCGTATCGGCTTAACGCGTATGGAACGTGTTGTGCGTGAACGTATGACGATTCAAGATTCGGAAATTATCACGCCGCAAATTTTGATTAATATTCGTCCCGTTGTTGCCGCGATTAAAGAATTTTTCGGTTCATCGCAACTTTCGCAGTTTATGGATCAGCATAACCCGCTTTCAGAGTTGACGCATAAGCGCAGATTGTCAGCACTTGGACCGGGCGGTTTAAGTCGTGAACGCGCCGGCTTTGAAGTGCGTGACGTTCATAATTCTCACTACGGCAGAATGTGTCCTATTGAAACGCCTGAAGGTCCTAACATTGGCTTAATCGGTTCGCTGTCTAATTACGCGCGTATAAATCGTTATGGATTTATGGAAACGCCGTATAGAAAAGTTGATATGAAAAATCACCGCGTAACTGATGAGGTTAGGTATCTTACGGCGGACGAGGAAGAAAAATTAGTTATCGCGCAGGCGAATGAACCGCTTGACGAAAATGATTGGTTTGTTAATGAAAGAGTAACCGCCCGCGTTAAAGAGGAAACTACAAGGGTTAGACGTGAACGCGTTGAGTATATGGACGTGTCGCCTAAGCAGGTTGTATCAATCGCAACGGCAATGATTCCCTTCCTTGAAAATGACGATGCTAACCGCGCATTGATGGGCGCAAATATGCAACGTCAAGCTGTGCCGCTGTTGAAGACACAAGCTCCGCTCGTCGGTACGGGTATGGAATATAAAGCCGCTTGTGACTCCGGCGTAATGATTCTTGCCGAAAATTCCGGCGTTGTCACTTACGTTGATGCAAGTTCCATTCAAATTAAAATCACGCCGATTGACAGATACGTTTTGCCCGCGCATTATACGCCGCTTGTTCAAAAAGGTGTGCGCATCAAAGCAGGTGAAATAATCGCGCAGGTTGATGACAGACAAGTTGTCGCTAAACGTGAAGGTACGGTTTTAAGTTTTGCCTTTGATATGATTCAAGTCAAAGTTGACGATGAAGAATATGAAATTCCGCAGGGCGCAAGAGTTCGCGCTAAAGTTGGTGCGCAGATTCGTGAAGCTCAACCATTAGCAGATAATTTTGGGACGATTGTCCGTGCTAAAGGTGCGGGACTTGTCAAAAAAATTGAGGACAATAAAATTTTCATTGAACCCGCGCAGATGTTTGACGAATACATAATCCCTGAAGGTTTTAAGTACAACGCGATTAAAAATGAACGTATCAAGAAGGATAAAATTTTGGCTGAAGGTACGGGCGAAGTTATTTACGCTAAACGTGCTGGTAAAGTTATTGTCAATGATTCTGATACGTCAATAATTCGCATTGATGTTTATCCCAAAGATGAATATCATCTTCAAAAATTTGTGCGCTCCAATCAAGGCACTTGTATCAACCAAATTCCGCTGGTCGAGAAAGGTGAAAGCGTCGAAGTTAATCAACCGATTGCTGACGGTCCTGCCACGAATAACGGCGAATTGGCACTCGGCTATAATATTTTAGTCGCCTATATGCCTTGGGAAGGTTACAACTACGAGGACGCAATTTTACTTAGCGAAAATCTGATTAAGCGTGATATTTATACGTCGATTCATATTGATGAACATCAATGCGACGCTCGCGATACTAAGTTAGGACCTGAAGAAGTTACCCGCGATATTCCTAACGTTGCGGAGGACGCGCTTGTAAATCTTGACGACGAAGGCGTTATAGCGATTGGTGCCGACGTTCGCCCCGGCGATATTTTAGTTGGTAAAGTTACACCGAAGGGCGAAACCGAATTGACGGCGGAAGAAAGATTACTGCGGGCAATTTTCGGCGAAAAGGCGCGTGAAGTTCGCGATACTTCCCTGCGCGTGCCGCATGGTGAATCAGGCAAAATCGTTGACGTAAAAATTTTTACCCGTGATAAAAATGATGAAATGGCTCCCGGCGTCAACAAGCAAGTTCGCGTTTACATTGCTCAGAAGAGAAAAATTTCTGTCGGCGATAAAATGTCAGGTCGTCATGGTAACAAAGGCGTTGTCTCAAGGATTATGCGTGAAGAGGATATGCCCTTCCTGCCGGACGGAACGCCTGTTGATATTGTGTTGAATCCGTTGGGCGTGCCGTCGCGTATGAATATCGGTCAAGTTTTAGAAACTCATTTAGGTATGGCTGTTCGTGAACTTGGTTTGAAAATCGCTGACAATCCCAGAAATGCGCGGGAACGTCTTAAACTTTTTGGTTACGACGTTGAAAAGTACGGTATGCCGAAAGTTGAAAAGGCTGGTCTTCATATTGCAACGCCTGTATTCGACGGCGCGCGCGAAGAAGATGTTATGAATACCATGAAACTTGCCGGACTTGATGAAGACGGTAAAACTGTTTTGTATGACGGGCGCACGGGTGAACCTTTTGAAAATCACGTAACTGTTGGCTGCGTTTATATGTTGAAGTTGCACCATTTGGTTGACGATAAAATTCACGCGCGTTCAACCGGTCCCTACAGCTTGGTTACTCAACAGCCTTTGGGCGGTAAAGCGCAATTCGGCGGTCAGCGTTTCGGCGAAATGGAAGTTTGGGCGTTGGAAGCTTACGGCGCGTCTTATACTTTGCAAGAAATTTTAACGGTTAAATCTGACGACGTTGTTGGACGTGTCAAGGCATATGAAGCTATTGTCAAGGGAAATAATATTCCTGAACCGGGCGTTCCCGAATCATTCAAAGTTTTGATTAAGGAATTGCAATCGATTGGGCTTGACATAAAAGTTTTGAGTGGCGACTCAAAAGAAATTGTAATTCGTGATGAAGAAGACGAGGACGACCGCGCGATACGTGATAAGGCGAAGGAAACAGGCGTTGATGTCGGCAATTACGGCAAGCATGATGTTCCTGTACCGCCGAAGGATAAAGCGGAAACTGATTCGGATGACATTATTGCTGATGACGTTTCAGATTTTACCAAACTTGTTCCTGACGTAAAATTTAGTACAATGAAAGATAAAACGGCGGCGGACGGCGGACTTATGAAGTTGAAGAAGGAACTGGCAAAAGATATTTCCGACTATGATGACGATACGGCAAGTGATATTTTGCCACTTGATGATGATGATTTTGGATTCTCGTTAGATAAAGAGCCTACCGATGAAGATTTGCGGGATGTTGATGAAGAAGAAAAAATTTATCGCAGACGCCGCAAAAATAATCTCGATGATGATTATAATGGGTTCGGCTATTCGCGCGATGATGACGACGGATTTGGCGATTATAACGACGAAGACGATTTAGATAACTAAAAAATTTTTCGATAATTAAAAGCCGTGATGACTTGATAGTTGTCACGGTTAATTTTTTCGGTTTAATGTAAAAATTAAATTTAAAGCGTACGATTAAAAAATAAGAGGCGCACAAGGACGTGCGCCCGCCCGCACCCTGAGCGTGATGCGAAGGCTGCGGGCTGTTTCTCTTTTGTTACTTTTCTCTTTGCGTCAAAGAGAAAAGTATATTCAATAAACAAAAAATTCTTTACCAACTTGAAATTTATCAACTGCCATTAATCACGCCATATTGAAGCAAAATTTTTAAATTACAATCAAGTTGCGTCGAAAAATCTTTGATTGACTTTTTAGAAATGTTTATATAAAATTTTAAAAAAATAAAAAATCATTAAGAATTACGTATAAAGGGATGGTGTTTTGGAAAATAAAAATATTCCGCCGCGTCGAACTCGTTCAAAAAGTCGGCTGGTACTTTTTTTCTTTTTGTTAATATGTTTTGTAACTTCCGCCGTTGCGGGGGCACTCCTTGCAACGTCGAGTATTTTTGATGGCAAGAAAAAACCTCCTGTAACGCAAATGGAAAAAGATAGAGAAAATCCAAGCGAAGAATTAATAAAAGCTAGTGACAAGGCAACTATTTTAATTATGGGTGTCGATGTCCGCGAAGATGATGTCGGACGCTCCGATACATTAATGGTTGCTACTGTAGACCCGCACACGGATCAAACTACTTTACTTTCAATTCCGCGTGATACTCGTGTTAGGATTTACGGTTACGGTTTCGACAAAATTAACGCCGCGTATGCCTACGGCGGTGAACCTCTTACCGAAAAAACTGTAGAAAATCTTCTGGGCATTGACATTGACCATTATGTTATGATTAACGTTCGAAGTTTTGTAAAAATTATTGACGCCATAGGCGGCGTGGATATTTATGTTCCAAAACGTATGTATTACGAAGATCCTTGGGACGATGACGGCGGGCTTATCATTGATTTGTATCCCGGTCGTCAACATATGGACGGAAAAACTGCCGTAACTTATGTACGTTATCGCGATGAAGAAGGCGATATTGGAAGGGTTAAACGTCAGCAACAATTTATGGAAGCTTGTATGGATAAAGTTACGTCGCCCGAAATTATTGTACACATTCCCGACATTATTCGCGAAGTTATGTACGCCATTGATACCGATATGTCTTTCCGTGAACTTTTGGAGCTTGCCGGTACTCTCAAAGCCGCAAAGTCCAACGGGCTTGTAACTGATATGGTGCCGGGCTATCCTCTTTACATTGATGATGTTAGTTATTGGATTCCTGACGTTGAAGAAATTCGTTTTGCAATGGCGGAAGGTTTAGGAGTTTCCGTCGATTCAAGTTTACGCCGCCGCGCAGAACGTGACGCTGATGAATACAATGATTCTATCCCTGATAACGCGGTAGGCGTTCCTGATAGCGCGGGAAATATCGTTCATCGACGCGAAAATTCCAGACGCAATTACGATGATAGTAGTAGCGATGACAACTATCATAACCGCAGAAGTTATACGTCGGATAATGACAGCCGCCGTGATACTACTGAAAACAGCCGTCGAGATTATACTACTTACGATTATAGCCGCGATGATTCTTCAGATTATTCGACAAATACAACGGATGATTCAAGGAGTGGTTATCAACGTGATTACAGTCGGGACGACACGCCGCGCAGATATGACGAGCGCAATTATTCAAATAATCGTACTGATTCTGATAGGCGCGTTTATGATGACCGCAATTATTCCGATAGTCGAAGCAATGATAATTTTGAACGTTACCGCAGTGTTGATGAACCTTTTGACGTGCCGCGTCGTAACGAGTCCAATAAAACGCGAAATTAGCTTTAAGGGATAAGGGTAAAAAATGAAAAATAATTTGGTTCTTATCGGATTTATGGGGACGGGAAAAACCAGTCTTGGAAAACTTTTAGCCGAAAAGTTAGGGCGCGGTTTCGTCGACATTGATCAAAAAATTGAGCAGGACGCAGGAATTACCATCCCGCAAATTTTTGAAATGTACGGCGAAAAATATTTCCGTGAACTAGAAAAAAAAGCTGTAAAGGAAATTACTCAACGACGAGGATTAGTTATTGCAACCGGCGGCGGTACAGTCAAAGACGAAGAAAATTTACGCTTGCTGAAAGATTCCGGCGTAATTGTTTGTCTTACGACTGAACCTGAAGAAATTTTTAGACGCACTGAAAGGCGCGGTGAACGTCCCGTGCTTGACAGCGACGAAGACCGCCTTGCTACGATAAAAAAACTTTTGAGTGAACGACAAAAATTTTATTCTCAAGCTGATTATACGATTGACACAACGGATTGGTCGCCGTTACAAATTATGGGCGACATTTGTAAACATTTTAGGTTATAAAAATTTCAAAATGACTTTTAATTCAGATTTTATTGTACCTGATTATGTGATAAAAATGCCGCTAAATTTTTTCTTGTCAACTCTAACTTTAGGCAGAAAATTTTTTGTCAATTATAGCGGAAAGTGTTGTCACGCCTAATTTATGAAATTACAATGAAATTAGAAATGTTCCGAAAATTCCTGTTGACACTTTTAAAAAATTGGTGTAACATAACTACAGCTTAAGGGTTAATAATCCAAAATTTTTTCACAACTGTTAGGGAGGTATTTTTAAATGGCAGTAAAAGTTGCTATCAACGGATTTGGTCGTATCGGACGTCTCGCATTCCGTCAAATGTTTGCCGCAGAGGGCTATGAAGTGGTCGCTATCAACGATCTTACCAGCCCGAAGATGCTTGCGCACCTTCTCAAATATGACACCGCGCAGGGCGGCTATCAGGGCAAAATCGGTGAAGGTCTCCACACCGTAGAAGCTCATGACGGCGAAGGCGAAGATAACTACATCGTCGTTGACGGCAAGAAGATCATCATCTACAAAATCCCGAATGCGGCAGAAATTCCGTGGGGAAAACATGATGTTGATGTCGTTCTTGAATGCACCGGTTTCTACACCAGCAAAGCAAAAGCTGAAGCTCATTTGACGGGCGGCGCAAAGAAAGTCGTCATTTCTGCACCGGCAGGCAACGATCTCCCGACAATCGTTTACAATGTCAACCATAAGACTTTGACTCCTGATGTTAAAGTTCTTTCGGCTGCATCTTGCACAACGAACTGCTTGGCACCGATGACGCAGGCTCTGCACAATCTTGCTCCGATTCAAAGCGGCATTATGGCAACAATTCACGCATACACCGGCGATCAAATGATCCTTGATGGTCCGCAACGTAAAGGCGATCTCCGTCGTGCACGTGCAGGCGCATGCAACATTGTTCCGAACAGCACCGGCGCAGCAAAAGCTATCGGCTTGGTTATTCCTGAACTCAAAGGCAAACTGATCGGCGCAGCACAACGCGTTCCTACTCCTACCGGCTCAACTACTCTTCTGTTTGCGGTTGTTAAAGGCGAAGTTACCAAAGAGCAAATTAATGACGCTATGAAAGCAGCGGCTAACGAGTCCTTTGGCTACAACGAAGAAGAAATCGTTTCCAGCGATATTATCGGTATGAAGTATGGTTCACTCTTCGATGCTACCCAGACAATGGTAAGCCCGATTGGCGACGGCAACACTTTGGTACAGGTTGTTTCTTGGTACGACAACGAAAACAGCTATACCAGCCAGATGGTTCGCACTATCAAATACTTTGCTGAATTGAAGTAATTCTAGTTTAGTTTGCAGGACACTACAAGCTAACGCTAAAAAAGTCTGAAAACTTTAGCGGTCCGGCTCTTCTTACATGTTGGGCCGAGCCGCTTTTTTAATTAAGAATTAAGAATTGTGAATTAAAATTTATAATATAGTTTTTAAACTTTTGGGAGGTTTTCTGATGGATAAGAAAAATATTCGTGACATTAACTTGAAAGGTAAAAAAGTTTTCCTTCGCGTCGATTACAACGTTCCTATGGACGAAAACCTGAATATCACCAATACCAAACGCATTGACGCTACTCTCGACACTCTCAACTACTTGCTCGAACAGGGTGCGGCTGTCATTATCGGTTGCCATCTCGGCAGACCTACCGAAGCTCGCGAACCGAAATTCTCCACCAAACCTATTGCTAAGAAACTCAGCGAAATTTTGGGCAAAGAAGTAAAATGGGCGGAAGATTGCATTGGCGAACCTGCAGAAAAAGCTGCCGCTGAACTTCAACCCGGCGAAATCCTCCTTCTTGAGAATCTTCGCTATCACAAAGAAGAGAAGAAAAATAAACCTGCATTTGCGAAAAAACTTGCCGCACTTGCTGACATCGCCGTTAATGATGCTTTCGGTATGGCTCACCGCGCTCATGCTTCCAACGTCGGAATTACCCATTTCCTTGAGACCGCTTCCGGTTTCCTTATGGAAAAAGAAATTAACTACATTGGCAAAACTCTTGAAAATCCTCAACGTCCTTTCGTCGGAATTATCGGCGGCGCAAAAGTTTCAGATAAAATCGGCGTTATCAGCAATATGATTGATAAAGTTGACACGATTATTATCGGCGGCGGTATGGCTCATACTTTCGACAAGGCTAAAGGCTATGAAGTCGGTACTTCCCTGCTTGAGGCTGACAAAGTTGACCTTGCTAAGAGTTTGCTTGAAAAAGCGGCTGAAAAAGGCGTTAAAGTTGTACTGCCGGTTGACCTCGTTGTTGCCAACAAATTTGCGGCTGACGCAGAATTTAAGACTGTTCCCGTTGATCAATGTCCTGCTGATTGGATGGGTCTTGATAGCGGCGAAAAGACTTCCGAAGAATATGTCAAAGCTCTTGAAGGCGCAAAGACAATTATTTGGAACGGACCTATGGGCGTTTTCGAGTTTGATAACTTTGCAAAAGGTACTCTCGCAGTTGCTAAAGCTGTTGCAGACGCAACCGAAAAAGGCGCAATTTCAATCGTCGGCGGCGGTGACTCCATTGCGGCGTTGAAGAAAACCGGTCTCGATAAGAAAATTTCCCACATTTCCACCGGTGGCGGCGCAACCCTTGAATACCTCGAAGGAAAAGTTTTGCCCGGTATCGATGCGATTGACGGCGTAGGACGTACTCCGATTATTGCCGGCAACTGGAAGATGAATAACACCATTAAAGAAGGTACAGCTCTTGTCGAAGAGTTGATTCCGCTTGTAAAGAATCCTCCTTGTCGCGTTGTAGTATGCCCGACTGCTACCGCGCTTGATGCTGTTGCTAAAGCTGTTAAAGGCACGAATATTCACGTTGGTGCGCAGAATGTTCACTGGGAAGCTAAAGGCGCGTATACCGGCGAAATTTCAACCGGCATGCTTAATGAAATTGGCGTTGATTACGTTGTACTTGGACACAGTGAACGCCGCGATTATTTCGGCGAAACCGATGAAGGCGTCAACAAACGCGCTAAGGCAGCTTTCAATGCAGGTATTACTCCGATTATCTGCTGTGGTGAGTCCCTTGAAATTCGTGAGGCTGGAACTTACATTGCCCACGTTGTAAATCAGATTAATGCGGCTCTTGAAGGCTTTGCACCCAAAGAAGTTAAGAAACTCGTCATTGCTTACGAGCCGATTTGGGCTATTGGCACTGGCAAGACTGCGACATTTGAACAAGCTGAAGAAGTCTGCAAGGCTATTCGTGAAGCTGTTGCGGCTAAATTCGGTCAAGAGGCGGCAGACGCAATTCGTATTCAATACGGCGGAAGTGTTAAACCTGCTACGATTAAAGACCTTATGAAACAACCTAACGTTGACGGTGCATTGGTCGGCGGTGCGTCCCTTAAAGCTCAAGACTTCAGCGCGATTGTTAATTTCTAGTTAAGAGTAAAGAGTTAAACGGATTTCTTTAATTCTAAACTCTTAATCCAGAGTTCGTAATGAGCCGCCAATTTAGTGGCTAGTTTAGTTGCTAGTTGCCGAGTTGGCGGCTTTTACTTAACACGCAAAAATTAATTTTTGAGGGTGAGTAGAATGATGACCCAAGAAAATATTAGCGATATTTTAGAAATTCAAAAACTTGTCGGACAAATTTCAAAATATGAAGGCAATGCCTCTGAGATGAAAAGATTTTTTGCGCAGAATGCTCAATACAGCATTTACTACGGCGATAACAAATTTTTGGAACTCACGGGTATGAAATACTTTGAAAGTTCGATTAGAAAATTGTCAAGTAAGGTTAAAAGGTCTCATTGCTTGAACGGGCAACACATAATCGATTTTGTTACCAAAGGCACGGCAACGGGACTTCTCTTCTGCCGCTTGGTTCAAGTTACCGAAGAAAACGGCATGGAGATGATAACCGAACATTGTATTTATCACGAAGATATTTACGAAAGACAAAAAGGTATTTGGCTGATTAGAGCTCGTGATACGCATTTTCTTATCAGCGACAAACGCGCTTTAGGCGCACAATAAATTTTTAGTTGAAAATTTTTATAGGGGGAATTTAAGCGATGGCAACAATTAAACACGCACCGATTTGTTTAATTATTATGGACGGTTGGGGTATTGGCGACGTTACCGATAAGTACAACGCAATTCAAGTTGGTAACACGCCTGTACTTGATGAATTGGTAAAAAAATATCCCAACGCTAAATTGCAAGCGTCCGGTGAATATGTCGGTCTTCCTGATGGACAAATGGGCAACTCCGAAGTCGGTCATATGAATATCGGCGCGGGCAGAATTATTTATCAGCCGCTTACCAAAATTACAAAGGCAATTCGTGACGGCGAATTTTTCACGAACAAAGCACTTGTCGGCGTAACTGATAAAGTCGTATCGAGCGGCGGCGCACTTCATCTTTTCGGCTTGCTTAGTCCCGGCGGCGTTCACAGTCACACGGATCACCTTTACGGCTTACTTAAAATGGCTAAGGAAAAAGGCGTTCAAAAAGTTTACGTTCACGCATTCCTTGACGGGCGCGACGTTCCGCCGAGTTCTGCCGCTGAATATCTTGCAACTCTTGAAGAAAAAATTAAAGAAATTGGCATTGGACAGATTGCAACGATTTCAGGACGTTATTACGCTATGGATCGTGACAAACGTTGGGACAGAGTTCAAAAAGCTTATGACGCCATTGCTAAGGCTGACGCGCCGAAAAAATCTGATTCTGCGACGGCGATTAAAGAATCCTACGACAACAAAGTTACTGACGAATTTGTTATCCCCGTAGTTGTCGGCGATTATGACGGCATTAAAGCTAATGACGGAATTATTTTCTTCAACTTCCGCCCAGACCGTGCTCGCGAATTGACGCACGCTTTCACCGATGAAAAATTTGAAGGTTTCCCGCGTGTCGAAGAACTTAAGGCAGTTCCTTTCGTGACAATGACGCAGTATGAGGAAGGTCTCAACGTTGAAGTTGCTTACCCGCCCGAAAGTGTTTCCAACGGTCTCGGAGAAACAATCAGCAAGGCTGGTCTTACACAACTTCGTATTGCTGAAACTGAAAAATATGCGCACGTTACTTTCTTCTTTAACGGCGGCGTTGAGGAACCCTACGCAGGTGAAGATAGAATTTTGGTACCTTCGCCTAAAGTTGCAACTTACGACCTTAAGCCGGAAATGAGCGCACCTACCGTTACGTTGAAAGTTGCTGAAGCTATCCTTTCAGAAAAATACGACTTCATCATTTTGAACTACGCTAACGGCGATATGGTTGGACATACCGGCGTTATGAAAGCGGCAGTTAAAGCGGTTGAAACGGTTGACGTATGCGTTGGCATTTTCATTGAGTGCATGAAGAAAGTCGGCGGCGAAGTTGTCATTATCGCGGATCACGGCAACGCGGATCAAATGTTCGATTACAAACTGAAAGAGCCGTTCACCGCACATACAACTAACCCTGTTCCGATTATCGTAGTGTCAGATCGCGTCGCAGAAGTTAAGGAAGGCGCACTTTGTGACGTTGCACCTACGCTTTTGACTTTGGCGGGTATGGAAATTCCGGCGGAGATGACGGGTAAAAATCTTGTCACGCTGAAATAAATCTGCGCGGAAAATTTTTAAAGGCGATGATTTTTCTTGAAAAAATTCATTTTAATTGCGGCGTTTTTAATGGCGTTTACAATGTTTTCAGCGTCAACTTCGGCAACTCACGTACTCTTCGTAGCCAACTGTGAACAGTCAATAACTTTGAGGGAGTCACCTTCAGTTTACGCCAATGAAATTACGCAAATTCCGCTCGGACAAGGCGTAGCCATTATAGGCGACTATGAAAACGGTTTTTATTGTGTACGTTACGGCAGACATAGAGGCTATGTGCTTGCGGATTACCTTTCAGATGAAGAACCCAATGATTTAAAGATTGGAATGATGATTGAACGTGCATCTCTTTTTGAAGGTCCCTCAACACATTCACAAAAAATTGTGGAAATCCAGTCAGGTCATTGGGTATGGTATATCGATGCCGCTTATTTCAGTCTTCCGGAAGCCCCAGATTTCTACCTTGTGAAAGCTCCTAACGGTGCTTACGGTTATATTCTCGCCGATAGAGTAGATTGGAATTATCGTGGAAGAAATCAAAATTAAATAGAAGGCGTAACCATTACTGATTACGGGCGTAAAAAAATTTCCTCTTCCAAACTTGGAGGAGGATTTTTTTAAATTTCCATTGGAACTAAAATTTTTTCTTGAAGTTCGTGTAAAAAATTTGCCGCCGTTAAGTCTGTCAACTCAACTAAAAAATTTTCAACTTCATCAGGCAAAAGCCTAATTGTCAACGTCACAACATCGGTATAATCTGAATTGGTGACGGTAATTTTTTTATTACGCAAAAAATTTTCAACCTGCGCGAGGAAATTATATTCAAGAGTTAAGGAAATTTTTTGGAACGTCGTCATACGAAAAATTTTAGCGGCATCCAATCCCAACGCGGCAGTGTGTGAATAAGCGCGAATCAAGCCGCCTGCTCCCAACTTTATGCCGCCGAAATATCGCGTGACAACAATGACTGTATTCGTCAATTCATTTTTCTTTATCGTCTCCAAAATAGGATTGCCAGCCGTGCCGCCCGGTTCGCCGTCATCATTAGATTTTTGAAGATTACCTGTTTCTCCCAAAATCCACGCCGAACAATTATGCGTCGCGTCAAAATATTTTTTACGAATCATTTGGACAAATTCCCGCGCATTTTCTTCCGTTTCAACGTGCTTTACATGCGCTATAAATTTTGATTTTTTAATTTCATACTCTGCAGAAAAAATTTCTTCGTCTGCAACTGTCCTATAATTTTTCAATACTGCTTCGACCACCTAAACTTTTATTTTAAAAATTTTAACAGTTTAATTATACTTATGCAATATCTCTAAATCTCAACGCTAAAAGTTGACGCAGTTTTTTTTTGTGCTAAAATCTAGATGTTTAAAAAATCATTATGTTTGGAGGAAAATTTTTTAATGGCTAAAGAAAAAATTTCAAAAGTTGTTTTGGCATATTCCGGCGGCTTGGATACGTCGGTAATAATTCCTTGGCTCAAAGAAAATTACGGTTGTGAAGTTATAGCGGTTTGCGCGGACGTAGGTCAAGGTGATGAACTTAATGTTGTTCGCGAAAAAGCGTTAAAGTCCGGCGCGTCGAAAGTTTTCATTGAAGATTTGACGAAAGATTTTATCGAAAATTATATTTTCCCGACGCTTAAAGCTAATGCGGTTTATGAGGAAAAATATTTATTGGGAACGTCCTTTGCACGTCCGATAATCGCTAAAAAACTCGTTGAAATTGCTAAGGCGGAAGGTGCGGAAGCAGTTGCACACGGCGCGACGGGTAAAGGTAACGATCAAGTACGTTTTGAATTGACGGTTAAGGCTCTTGCGCCTGAACTCAAAATTATTGCCCCTTGGAGAGAATGGGAACTTGATTCACGCGAATCAGAAATTGAGTACGCGAAGGCTCATAATATTCCGATTGCAGCAGAAAATAAAAAGTACAGCATGGACAGAAATATTTGGCACTTGTCGCACGAAGGTTCAGACCTTGAAGACCCGTTCAACGCGCCTAATAATTCAATGTTCCTTATCTCAAAAGCTCCTGAAGATGCGCCTGATAAACCTGAAGAAATTTCTATTGACTTTGAAGCGGGCATTCCCGTTGCAATTAACGGTGTCAAGAAAAATTCCGTTGAACTCGTAACCGAACTTAATGAAATTGGTGCGAGAAATGGAATTGGTATCGTTGACATTTGCGAAAATCGTTTAGTCGGTATGAAGAGTCGTGGCGTTTATGAAAATCCTGCCGGTTCGATTTTATATTATGCACATCGCGAATTGGAATATCTCTGCCTTGACCGCGCGACTTTCCATTTCAAGCAACACGTAGCTGTTAAGTATGGCGAATTGGTTTATGACGGTATGTGGTTCTGTCCTTTGCGTGAGGCATTGGCGGCATTTGTCGACGAAACTCAGAAAACTGTCAGCGGTACGGTTAAGCTTAAACTTTATAAAGGAAATATTATTTCCGCCGGTTCAAAATCTCCTTATTCGCTTTACAGCAAAGAATTTGTAACTTTTGAACACGATGACGTTTATAATCAAGCTGATGCAACAGGATTTATAAATTTATTTGGATTGCCGCTTAAAGTTCGCGCATTGGTGAAAGGAGGGAATATAGTGAATAGTTAATAGTTAATAGTGAATAGTTAAAAACTGATCACTATTAACTATTCACTAACCACTATTCACTAAAAAATGAGCAACGAAAAACTTTGGGGCGGACGTTTTGAAAAATCGACGGACAAGACGATTAATGATTTTCAAGCGTCGATAAATTTTGATTGGCGGCTTTACAAATATGACATTCAAGGTTCAATCGCCCATGCGAAAATGCTTGCGAAGTGTGAAATTATTTCCGAAGATGACGCGCAGAAAATTATTGACGGTCTGAATAAAATTCTTCAGAAAATCGAAAATAACGAATTTGATTTCAAAACTGAATACGAAGATATTCATTTGAACATTGAAAAGGCGTTGACGGATTTAATTGGCGAGGCGGGAGGACGTTTACACACTGCGCGGAGTCGTAATGATCAAGTTGCCCTTGATATGCATTTGTATGTACGCGATGAAATTTCAAAAATCTGCGCGTTGCTGTTAAATCTTATGAAAGAATTTATTTTAGCGGCAGAAAAAAATTTGGGCGTCATTATGCCGGGCTACACGCACTTACAACGCGCACAACCTATTTTATTTTCTCATCACATGCTTGCATATTTTTGGATGCTTGAAAGAGATTATGCGCGACTTATTAACGCATATCGTTCCGCAGATTTTATGCCGTTGGGCGCGGGCGCATTGGCGGGTACAACTTTTCCGATTGACAGGAAATTTGTTCAACACGAATTGAAATTTGAATTGCTCTACAGAAACAGTTTAGACGCGGTAAGTGACAGAGATTACATTTTGGAATTTATGTCAACGGCGTCAATTATGATGATTCATCTTTCGAGGTTGAGTGAAGAATTAATTTTGTGGAGCAGTCGCGAATTTAATTTCATTGAATTAGACGATGCGCATTGTACAGGCTCTTCGATGATGCCGCAGAAAAAAAATCCCGACGTTCCCGAACTTGTACGCGGAAAAACCGGACGCGTTATCGGTCACTTAATGGCGATGTTTACGACGATGAAAGCTTTGCCGCTTGCTTACAATAAAGATTTGCAGGAAGATAAGGAAGGGCTTTTTGACGCGGTAGAGACGCTTAAATTTTGCTTAATTGTTTTCGCGCAGATTATCGAAGGTATGAAGGTTAAGTCTGAAAATATGCGCCGCGCAGTTGAGGAAGATTTCAGCAACGCGACTGATTTAGCAGATTATCTTGTTAAGAAAAATTTACCTTTCAGACAAGCGCACGAAATTTCAGGAAAAATTGTTCACCATTGCATTGAGCGCGGAATTTATCTGAAAGACTTAAAACTTGACGAATATAAAACTTTTTCTGATAAATTTGACGAAGATATTTTCGACGCGATTAAGCCGGAAACTTGCGTAAATGCGCGGGATTCTTACGGCGGCACTTCGACTGAACAAGTTGAAATGCAAATTTTCTATGCTAAAGAATTAATGCAAAGAATTTTTTCAAGCTTTGAAAGTGAAGAATAAAGCATAAAAAGTTTTTGGCGGTACGTTTACTGATGTGGGCGTACCGTTTTTTTTGCAGGAAAAATTATTTTGAAAGTCGAAATAATTTTTGAAAAATCTTTTGGAGGAGATTATTTTGTCAAACGAAGAAATCATTTTTAATTTGCAAAATTTTGTTATGAATGGTGAAAATTACACTTCAAAAAAATTTGACAGCAATCAAAATATTGGAGTTATATCTGCAATGAAATTTAAAAATGTCACAAGAATTTTTTCTTATGAAACAGAAGTTGCGGCAGCTAATTTAGATTTTATTATTTTGTCAGAAAATGAAAACCATTCAAAAAGTACAAAAAGTTTATTGAACAGGCTTGCAGAGTTTTGGAAAAAATTTGAGTTTGTTGATGAAAAAATTTATCAGCACGAAGTAAGTAAATATTTTCTTGATAAAAATAATTTTTGAAAAAATAAAAATCTCAGCAGAGTTCGTTGGGATTTTTTTAGAAGGGAAGATTTTTCATACGGCAAGAAGGTTTTGGAGGTAATTTTATGAAAAAAGTTGATGATAAAATTTGCGAAGAAATTTCAAAGAAACTTTGCCAAGTCGGAAATTTTGAATTTGATTTACTCGGAAATAATTGCATTTGCGAAAAAGGAATCAAAAATAGTATTAACAATCAGGGCGGTTATTTGAGCGAAGAAAATTTTTTCGGAAGAAATTTGGAATATACTTTGAAAATAAATTCTGATGAATATCCAATTGCATTTCAGCTTTATAAAAATGTAAAAGATTTCTATAGGATTTTTCTTCTCACAAAGAATAATAAGATGTTGACTTCTGTAAATCTCACAAAAGGTCAAAATGCAGAAAGAATTACTTTTGATATTCAAATAAAAATTTCTTCACCGCAAAGTGCAACGCAAGAAGAAAGAAAATTTATGCGTGATGAATGTGTAAAAAAATTGGTTGAATACGGTTTGAATGTTGATAAAAAAAACCATATTTATTTAGGCGAATATGATATTTCAGAGAGGAAATTTTTTAATACAACACCGAAAAATTTGATACAAAATCTGTTAATTATAGGAATTTGTAAAAATAAAGCTATATTTGGAATTTAAAAAATCTATTCATTACGTCGTTGGAATTTTTTTATTTGACGGTGCGAAAAAATTCTTGAGGTGATTAACTTGACTGCAAAAACTGATATGCTCAAAGGCGAATGGTACAACGCCAATTTTGATGAAGAATTAATGCGCGAAAGAATTTTTGTTAAAGACCTCTGTCTTGACTTCAACACCACGAAACTTGCTGATGATGAAACTCGGCGTAAAATTTTGGCTAAGATTCTTCCAAATGTTGATGTCGACGCCGTAGAGATTATGTCGCCGTTTATGGTCGATTACGGCTACAACATTTTTCTTGGAGCCGGAACTTTTTTTAATCACAACGTTTATCTTATGGACTGCGCGAAAATTGAGTTTGGCAAAAAATGTTTTATCGGTCCAAATTGCGGTTTTTATACTGCGATTCATCCGCTTGACGTTGAAAAACGTAACGAGGGCTTAGAAATAGCAAAACCAATTAGCATAGGCAATAACGTATGGATTGGCGCGGACGTTTCAATTTTGCCGGGCGTGACGATTGGCGACAATACCGTTATCGGCGCAAAATCTCTTGTCAGCAAAGATATTCCGAGCAGAGTTTTGGCTTTCGGTAATCCCTGCAAAGTCCTTCGCAAATTAAGCGAAGAAAAATGATTTAAATTAAACGATTTGATAAAAAAATTGTAATGAATTATAAAAATTTTTTCTTCAATACTTGTAAATTAATTTGAGATATGCTAACATACGCTTTGGCGGAATTGATTAATTGTTTTTGGGCGAAAACAATTAATTGCAAAAAGAGTCTGAAGTTGAAAGACGACAGGAATGGGCTTTGGCTAGTCCTTTAAGAATTAAGCTTGCTTAGTTACTTAAAAATTTCCAAAGTGGAGAATGTCAAAGGCGGCAAAAAAACGCGGGTGTTCGGAAATTGCCCGCGTTTTTGACGTTAAGGAGGAAATTTTTTTGAGGAGGAAATTTTTATGAATGAATTGGCTTTGAAGTATGGTAACAATCCTAATCAGAAACCTGCGCGGATTTTTATGGAGTCGGGAGAAATTCCGTTTGAAGTTTTGAACGGCAAGCCCGGTTATATTAATCTTTTGGACGCGCTTAACGGTTGGCAACTCGTCAGCGAATTGAAGGCGGCAACAAATCTTCCTGCTGCGGCGTCTTTTAAACATACAAGTCCTGCAGGCGCGGCAGTTGGTCTTCCGCTTGATGATGTACTGAAAAAAATTTATTTCGCCGATAAGGAATTGAGTCCCATTGCTACCGCGTATGTTCGTGCGCGTGGTGCGGATCGTATGAGTTCCTACGGCGATTTTGCTATTTTATCTGACGAGTGCGACGAATCCACCGCCGAATATCTCAAGCGCGAAGTCAGCGACGGAATTATTGCGCCGAGCTATACAGATAAGGCGTTGGAAATTTTGAAATCCAAGCGTAAAGGCACTTACCTTGTTCTGAAAATTAATCCTGACTACGTGCCGCCGACGATTGAACGCAAACAACTTTTCGGCGTGACTTTCGAGCAACAACGTAACGACATAAAAATTTCTGCTGATTGCTTACAAGATATTCCTACGAAAAATAAAATTATTCCTGCTGACGCGCAACGTGATTTGATGATTGCGCTGATAACTTTGAAATATACGCAGTCAAATTCTGTTTGCTACGCGAAAGGCGGACAAGCTATCGGTATTGGTGCGGGACAACAAAGCCGCGTCCATTGCACGAGACTTGCAGGAAATAAAGCTGATTTTTGGTTTTTGCGTCAAAGTCCGCAAGTTTTAAATCTGCCGTTTAGAAATGACGTTAAGCGTCCCGACCGCGATAACGCTATCGACGTTTATATTGGAAATGAAAGTGACGATTTATTGAACGGCGATTGGCAACGGATTTTCACTGAACGTCCAAAAAAATTTACCGACGAAGAAAAAATTGAGTGGCTGAAAAATCTGCGCGGAGTATCTTTAGCGTCTGATGCTTTCTTCCCATTTGGTGATAATGTCGAACGCGCCCATAAATCCGGCGTTGAATTTATTGCGCAAGCCGGCGGTTCGGTGCGTGACGATAATGTTATTGAGACTTGCGACAAATATAATATTGCAATGGCTATGACACATATCAGATTATTTTATCATTAAGGAGGGAAAGGGAATAAGGGTTAAGGGATAATATTTTTCACTATTCACTATTCCTTATTCCCTAAACAAATGCTGACGTATCGAAACGGTCTTGAAGAAATGCCGTCCTATGACGGAGTGGAACGCGATTACAGAATAAAAGTAAATGCTAACGAATCAACAATGAACTTGCCGCCGCTTGTCGAAGAGCGCGTTATAAATCGGCTGTCTTATGTTGCTTTTAATCGCTATCCCAATGAGGAATATTATTCGCTGGTTGAACAGATTGCGCGTAATTTTTCCGTCAAGGAGAATCAAATTTTATTGGGTGGCGGTTCAAGCGAGATTATAGAAAAAATTTTTCATACATTCGGAGGCAACGGTCACAAAGTCGTTTATCCTACGCCGAGTTTTTCTATGTATAAAATTTATGCGAAGGCGGCAGAAAGTCAAGCCGTCCCATTTGAACTTGATAAAAATTTTGACGTTGACGTTGACGGATTTATTAAAACTGTTCGCGAATCCCGCGCAGATTTGGCGGTTATCTGCAACCCTAACAATCCTACAGGCAATACGTTGACGGTTGATGACATTGAAAAAATTGCTAAGTCAATCGATTGTGCATTCCTGATTGATGAAGCTTACGTGGAATTTTACGGGCATAGTGCGTTTAAACTTGTCGCGAAATATCCCAACCTGATTGTCGCAAGAACTTTTTCTAAGGCTTACGGATTAGCGGGCGCACGTGTCGGCTATATGATTGCTAATGCTGACGTAACTCGTATGATTGGGAAATCTTTTATGCCGTATCATATGAATACTTTGAGTTTGGCAACGGCTGATATTGTCTACCAAATGCGCGACGAATTTACACCGCGTATTCAGATGACTATTGCCGAGCGTAAACGTATCTCTGAACAGCTTAAAAACATTCCCGCGCTTGAAGTTTTTCCTTCACATACGAATTTTATTTTGATTCGTCACGAAAAGGCGGAGCAACTTAAAAATTATCTTGAATCGATTGATATTGGAGTAAGGTATTTCTCACCGTCCGCGCAGGCTCTCAAAAATTGTCTGCGTATTTCTATCGGTACTCGCGCAGAAAACGATGAAGTCTTCAATGTAATTTCAAATTGGTTAAAATCAAGTTAAGGAGAATATTCATTATGTCATTTGCTAAATATTTTTTGACGGGCGTATTAGCGATTTTGATTGCTTTTGCGTCGGCGAATCAAATTGCCTTTGCAGAAAATGCTGAAGCCGAAGCGCATAACAATCAGGGCGATACTTACTATAACGCCGAAAATTATCAAGCAGCATTGGCAGAATACAACGCTGCCCTTAGTCTGGATGACAAAAACGCCTTATATTATTCTAATCGAGGTTGGGCTAATTACATGCTTAAAAACTTTGATGAGGCAATTAAAGATTTTAATAAAGCAATTCAGATTGATGAAGATTTTGCGGAAGCTTATGATGGACGTGCTTATGTTTACCAAACTCAAGGGAAAAATGAATCCGCTGAAGAAAACTTTAAAACTGCAGGTGATAAGTATTACTATAGCGAAAATTACGCATCAGCATTGTCGTCTTTTGATGCGGCAGTCAATATCAATGGCAATGCAATAAATTATACTAATCGAGGTTGGGCTAATTATTATTTGCAAAAATATGATGACGCGGAAAAAGATTTTAATAAAGCAATTCAGATTGATGAAAAATATGCGAATGCTTATAGAGGACGCGCCGGCATTTATGAAACTCAGCAAAAAACTAAAGAGGCAATAGCTAATTATGCTAAAGCCGGCGTTGTCAATTACAATCTTAAAGAATATGATGAAGCTAAGATTGATTTTGACAAGGCAATTGAGTTAGACGCCAACTGTGAAGAGGCGCGTTTTTATTTGGCTTTAATGGCTCAAGATATAGAAAAGAATCCACATATTGCAATAGCTAAATATACGGAACTTCTTGAGTCAAGTAGTTCTTATAAGCCCGAAATAGTTTATACAAATCGCGGTTCAATGTATTGTGAGATTGGTGAATATGAAAATGCCATAAATGATTTTTCAAAGGCTATAAAACTTAATCCGAATTATATATCGGCTTATGCCAAACGCGCTGATGTTTACAACGAAAAATTGAACGATTATGGAAATGCGTTTGTTGACTATAAAGAACTTCTGGAAATTGATAATCTTAAAAAAGAACTTACTAAAGAGCAAAGAGAAGAATACGAAAAAAAAGCACAAATCTGCTGGAATGCCCTTGACTCTGTAGGAAAGATTTTTTTGACGATTCGCCATCCGGGAGCAACGGGAAAAATCAACGGTTTTCTGAAAGTTTTTGTTATCGTTATGATGGTAGATTTTATTTTATCTATTGCTTATGCGTCGAAGTCAAGAAATTTAACTGCAGGATTTGCATTACAGAAATTTTCACAGAAAGCTATTTTTCTTGCAATCGTTATGGTTATGAACGAAATAGACGAAGCCCAATTGATAGATTTAAAGCTTAGGAATCCTACCATATTTTTATTTTTGTTATACGAATTACTGTCAATTCTCGACAATGCAGGAAATTTGGGCGTTCCCATACCTGATGATCTCAAAAATCTTGTAAAAACTATCATAGAAAAAATTAGAGGAATATTTTAAAATTAATTGGTTGAAAGGGTTCGTGTTAAATGGAAGTTAGCGCAATGGCAATGTTGCCGCCGTTAATAACAATCGTGCTGGCACTTGTTACGAAGGAAGTTTATTTTTCACTGATAATCGGAATTTTTTCAGGTGCGATGATTTTTACGGGCGGAAATTTTCTGGAATCAATCACGACATTTTTTGATATAATGTCCGGCAAAATCGGTGACAACGTAAATATTTTGGCGTTCCTCGTCATCTTAGGAATTTTGGTAGCAGCAATAACGCGGTCGGGTGCAACTCGTGCATACGGCGATTGGGCGCGGCGGACAATTTCAGGAAAAAAATCTGCGCTCGGCGTAACGGCATTTTTAGGAGTTTTAATTTTTATCGACGACTATTTTAACTGTTTGACGGTTGGAACGGTAATGCGTCCAGTTACAGATAAATTTAAAATTGCCCGTGCAAAGTTAGCTTATGTCATCGACTCAACGGCAGCTCCCGTCTGCATAATTGCGCCGGTATCAAGTTGGGCGGCGGCAGTCAGTTCATCACTCCCTGAAGATTCACTTATAGACGGCTTTTTACTTTTCCTTCATACAATCCCGTTTAATTTCTATGCAATTTTGACAATGATTTTTATGGCATTCATTGTGGCAAGCGGAAGAGATTTTGCGACGATGCGTAAATCTGTAAACGAAAATTTAGACGAATTAAAAATCCCCGTCGAATATCAAGACGCGGGCGAAGTCAAAAATATTTCTGTCGGCAACGGAAAAATCGTCGACTTGGTTTTACCTCTTATCGTATTAATCGCGTTATGTATCTACGGAATGCTTTACACGGGCGGAATAAATGAAGGTAAGTCGATAGCTGATGCGTTTGCAGATTGTGACGCGTCGAAGGCGTTGGCACTCGGTTCATTTATCGCGTTGATTTTTATATCAGTTCTTTATCTTCCGCGCAGAGTAATAAATTTTTCGGAGTACTGCGAATGCTACTCGCAGGGATTTAAGGCAATGGTTCCCGCTATATTTATTTTGTGCTTGGCGTGGACTTTATCAGGAATTTGCGGCAGTGACTACTTGAATTTAGGCGGCTATGTTGGTACAATCGTACAAGAGTATACGTCGTTGGTAATGTTTCTTCCGGTTTTATTTTTCATCGTGTCAATTTGTTTAGCATTCGCGACGGGAACAAGCTGGGGAACATTCGGAATTTTAATTCCTATTGCAATGTCAGTATTTATGAACTTGCATGACGCTGAAGCAAATAATTTATTGGTAGTTTGCATAGCGGCGATATTGTCAGGTTCAGTTTGCGGCGACCATGCGTCACCTATTTCAGACACAACAATTTTAGCGTCGGCGGGTGCGCAGTGTAACCACATTGAACACGTTGCTACACAAGTTCCCTACGTGTTAGTCGTTGCAGAGTGTTGTGCGGCAGGATTTTTAGTCGCAGGTCTCACTCAAAACGGTTGGATTGGACTTGCCGTAAGTTTAGCGTGTATAGTTGCGGCAATGTTCGTGATTCGTGCTACAGTCAGTGCGCCGGATGAAAATCAATGAAAGGTTAGATTAATGGTTAAAATTTTTAATTTAATATTGACGGTTTGTTTTATCGTCTGGCAAAGTGTTGCCTCTGCCGCAAATTCCGCGCAGGTTGACTGGAACTCCGCGCCGCGTTTCACAAGCAAAAAAGATTTCGCAAATTATCTTAGAGAGTGCGATAAAAATTTAAAAACGGTTATCCCCGTAATTTTCAGCGGTCTCAACTTTACCGATGAGGAACTGACGGGGCAGGATCTTTTTAAAATTGCTCCGATTTGGGCAGGTGTCTTTAATGTTGTGAAAAGAGACGGACAAGATATTTACGCGCTGGGCGAAATTACCAACACTCCCGGTGCTCGCGTAGCTTATGCCTATCAACACGGCGATACGTCTTTTTTAACAGCAGACGAAATGCAACTTTATAACGCGGCTGTCCATATCGTCAATGGAGCTTTGCAACAACCTACCGCTCTTCAACAGGAACTTTTTATTCACAATAAGATAACAAATAACGTTACCTTTTACGCGGAAGGTAATGTCCCATTTGGGGCGAGATTTTCTTCAGCTATTGGCGCACTTCTTGACGGACGCGCAAATTGTCAAGGTTATACAGATGCGTTTATTATGTTGGCAAGAATGTGCGGCTTTGACGTAAGCAGAATGGAAGGACAAGCCGGCGGCAGCGGACACACTTGGGCTACAATAAAATTTGGCAATAAAAGTTATTTCGTCGATGCGACTTGGGACGACGCTTCTTTCACAAATTCTGATTTGGAATACAACAATTACATTTATTTTAATGTGCCTGCTGACATTGCGAAGGAAACGCATTCTTGGGAGCCTGATATTGAGCCGTATAATTTACAACGCACTCCCGACAGCGCGTATTTTTACAAAACGAATGAATACAACACTACGCACGGAAAATATTTTGGAATAGATGCGCCAAATGCAGAGGCGGCACTTCGTGAAATGGCGCGTAATGCCACCGTCAACGGCTGGAGATTATCTTTTGCAATGTGTCCTTATGATGAACGTTATATAGACGCAAATTTTTCAAACTCTCATTTGCTTAACGATATTTTGCCGCAAGAAGGCTGGAACGTTTTCATGAACATTACCAGACGCGGGAAGTATATGTTCTACGCTATTGATGCTACAAAATCAAAATAAATCTGTATGTTTAAATTTAAAATCGAGGTGTTTAATTTGAAAAGAATGTTACCAAATATTTGTACGGCGGCGAATTTATTTTTCGGAATGTGTTCGATATTGGCGACGTTTGAGGAAAATTATTTTTACGCCTCGATTTTTATATTGTTGGCGTTAATTGCTGACGGACTTGACGGACGAGTAGCGCGGGCATTAGGTGTAGCGTCGGACTTCGGCAAGGAAATGGATTCTCTCTGCGATTTAGGCTCATTTGGAATTGCACCGGCTTATTTGGCGTATTCGTTCTGTCTTCATAATTTCGGACGAATCGGACAAGCGGCGGCGATAATTTTTGCATTATGCGGAATGTGGCGGCTTGCAAGATTCAACGTCAGCACAAATATTGTACATGGATTTTTTATGGGGCTGGCGATTCCTGCAGGCGGTTGTATCGTTGCGTCGACGACACTTTTATTTACGGCGTTAGACGTTCACCCCGAAAATTTTGGAATGGTCTATCCAATTACTATAATTGTTGTAGCTTACTTAATGGTTAGTCACGTTCATTATCCAGACTTCAAAGGCGGCGGAGAAAAAATTTTTCCTGTCGCTATAATTATTGCGGTTGCGATGTTTGCGGCAATAATGTATTTTTCACGTGAAGCAATTTGGCAAGGTATTTTGACGGCAATTTTTTCAACCTACGCAGTTTTCGGAATTGTAAATTCCCTTTTGACATTAATGTCACGTGAAGTGTAAAATTAGCGGAGGTGATTTTTTGACTACCGATGAAAAACTTGATTATCTTATTGGAAAAGTTGAGAGTCTTGAAAATGAAATTAAAAAGCTCAAACTTGACAATGAACAAAGTAATTACGAGTTAAACTCTAAATTTTACGAAGCCTTCAAAATTTTGCACGATGATGTTTACAAATTAGACGCTGAACGTTATCAGCATTACAGCGCATTAAATAACACAATTCACGAACTAAATAATCGGAATTATTCTTTGGAGAAAAAAATTTCAACCGTTGAAAAAAATATTCCGATGAATCAGTTAATCGAAAAAATTTTGATGTGGTCACCGGCTATTATGATTGCCGTTATAGTGTGGATATTAATTATCATTGCCATATTGGAATAAAAAATTTTAATCGTGAAAACGTAATGCTCTACTATACCGAAATAGGTGTAAGCACCTTAGAAATTCCTTCTGAAAAATCTTTATGTATTTATATTTCAGGCTGTCAAAATCATTGTAAAAATTGCCACTATCCTGATTTGAAATTTTGCGATTACGGAAATATCTTGAAAGACAATATAATTTCATTTGTCACCGCATATCTTACACAGATAACTTGCGTTTGTTTTTTGGGCGAGGGCAATAATAAAATTGTAGAGCACATAGAATTTTTTAATCACGTAAAATTTGTGCGACGTTTGAATTTAAAAACTGCACTTTATTCAGGAAGAGAAATTTTTCCCGAAGAATGGATGAAAATTTTTGATTACGTAAAAGTCGGAAGTTATCGTGAAAATCTTGGCGATTTATTTTGTAAGACAACGAATCAGAAACTTTACAAGAATCATCGTGGAAAGTTTAAGGATATTACGGAATTTTTTTGGATTTAAGTAAAAATTTTAATCGTGAATGGAGATAGCTAATTGTTTAATTACCCGCTTGATGTAGTGATGGTACCGTTGCAGATAATACTTTTTCTGTTCACGATGTACTTTTTCATAATAGGATTTTGCGGAATGTGGCGTCGGTCAGAGAAAAAAATTACCACGCCTCAAAAAAAATTCGCCGTCATAGTTGCGGCGCACAATGAAAGCGCGGTTATCGCTCCGCTGATAAAAAATCTTTTGTCGTTGAAATATCCACGTGAACTTTACGACGTTTACGTAATTGCGGATAATTGCCACGATAATACAGCCGAGATTGCCGAAAAGGCTGGAGCTATTGTCTGTGTACGTTTTGACAAAGAGAAAAAAAGTAAAGGCTTTGCTCTTGAATGGATGTTTGAAAAAATTTTCGCAATGGAGAAAGACGGTAAAATTTATGACGCCGTTGCGATTTTTGACGCTGATAATTTAGTTCATCCAAATTTTTTAATGGAAATGAATAACAGACTTTGCAAGGGAGATAAAATTATTCAAGGTTTCCTTGACGCGAAAAACCCTTATGATACTTGGGTATCGGGAACTTTTGCTATAGCGTTTTGGATAATAGATCACGTGTCGCACCTTGCCAAAACGAATATAGGATTGTCGGCGGTACTCGGCGGTACGGGCATGTGCATTACGGTTGAAGTGTTGAAACATCACGGTTGGCGGGCGACTTGCTTAACCGAAGATATGGAATTTACAATGAAGTCACTTGCCGAAGGTTTAAAAACTACTTGGGCGCATGACGCTGTTGTTTATGATGAAAAGCCGTTGACTTTCAAACAATCTTGGACACAAAGAAAACGTTGGGCGCAAGGACAATTTGACGTTGCTCACAGGTTTATACCAAAATTAATCGTCGAAGGTTGGCGGCAAAAAGACATACGAATTTGGGACGGATGTATTTATTTATTGCAACCGCATTTTTTAATGTTGTCAGCGTTTTTTATGGTTATCAGCTACATTCAGCTGGCGACAGGACCGATTTTCACAAACATTTATTCGGTAATGCCTTCGCAAATTATGACGGCGATAATGATTGGACAATACCTTTTGCCGATGATAATTTTGATAAAAGTCCGCGCAAAAATTAAATCGTGGTTTTATATGTTGCTTTATCCGATTTTCATTTACACGTGGATACCGATAATTTTTCTGGGCTTTATCCACCGTAACGAACACGAATGGGCGCACACTCAACATACGCGCTCAATGTCCTATGATGATATGAAAAACTTTGAGAGACGCGGCGATTAAACATAAAAAAAGAATAGATACAAAATCTACTCTTTTTTTGTTTCATAAAATTTTTTAAAAGCCGAACAATGAAATTTGATTCGTTTCCTCCATACCTTTAAGACTGCCATGATTTCTAAGAGCTTCAACGGCAGTTTTATTTATGCCCGAACGTTGAACTAAATCCTGTATCGATGAAAATTCTCCGTCCTTCCGCGCAGTTGCAATGTTACGGGCGGCGACAACTCCGACTCCTACAAGAGACGATAACGGCGGTAAAAGTTTATTTTCCCTATCCAACACGATGAATTTTTCTGCGTCCGATTCGTACAAATTCACGCGCTCAACGCCCATTCCGCGCAGGAACATTTCATAGGCGACTTGCAAAACTGCTAATTTTTCATTTTCTTTCAATTCAAGCTTACGCGTTTGAGAAAGTTTTTCTAACTCCTCAATTTTCATCTTGACAAAATTTTCGCCCTGCGCAATTTCGTCCGCATTAAATTCATCTGCGCGGATAGAAAAATAAGCCGAATAATAAGCCAGCGGGTAATGAACTTTACAATAAGCAATTCGATAAGCCATCATAACGTAAGCCGTAGCGTGGGCACGTGGGAACAAATATTTAATCTTTTGGCAAGAATCAATGTACCATTCAGGAATATTATTTGACCGCAACATTTCAACATCATCAGGTTTAATGCCCTTGCCTTTGCGGACACCTTCCATAATTTTGAAAGCCTTCAAAGCTTCAACGCCGTTATGAATCAAGTACATCATAATATCATCACGCGCAGATATAGCGTCCTGCAGCGTGCAAATTTGATTTTTAATAAGTTCCTGCGCATTGCCAAGCCATACGTCCGTACCGTGCGAAAATCCCGAAATTCTCACCAAATCACTAAAACATTTCGGCGAAGTGTCATCAATCATTGCACGCGTAAAACTTGTCCTAAATTCAGGTATGCCGAAAGTTCCCGACTTCGTACCAATTTGCGAAGGTTTTAAACCAATCGCCTTTGTCGACGAAAATAAACTTAACGTAGGTTTGTCGTCAAGCGGAATTTTAAGCGGATCAATGTGCGTAATATTTTCAAGCATTTTGATAACCGTCGGGTCGTCGTGTCCGAGTATATCGAGTTTTACGAGACGTGAGCTTATAGAATGATAATCAAAGTGCGTCGTAATCGTCGTGGAAGTTTTATCCTCTGCAGGACGTTGAATTGGCGTAAAATAGTGTATGTCCATATCACGTGGCACAACCATAATACCTGCGGGGTGTTGTCCAGTCGTGCGCTTGACGCCGGTAAAACCATTAGCCATTTTGGCGATAAATGAACCGTGCTTTTTCTTGTCGCGTTCGTCATAATATTTTTTCACAAAACCGTAAGCTGTCTTTTCTGCAACAGTTGAAATTGTACCTGCGCGGTAGACGTTATGCCGCCCAAATAAAATTTCGGTGTACTTATGCGCGGCTGATTGATATTCGCCCGAAAAGTTTAAGTCAATGTCAGGGACTTTGTCGCCGTCGAATCCCAAGAAAACCGCAAAAGGTATATCGTGACCGTCTTTAATCAACGGGTGACCACAGATCGGACAATTTTTATTTGGCAAGTCGTAACCGCAACCTGCTTCGCCTTTCGTGAAAAATTCGCTGTGCTGACATTTAGGGCAACGATAATGCGGCGGCAAGGGATTAACTTCAGTAATGCCCGTCATTGCCGCTACAAATGATGAACCTACCGAGCCGCGTGAGCCTACTAAGTAACCGTCGTCATTGGACTTCTTAACCAACTTTTGAGCGATAAGATACAACACCGAAAAGCCGTGCGTGGTTATCGGTCGAAGTTCCTGTTCAAGTCTGTCCTTAACGATTTTAGGCAACGGGTCGCCGTATAAAGCCATTGCACGCTTGTAGGACATTTCGGTAATCTCTGCGTCCGCGCCGGGCATTTGCGGCGAATATAAACCGTCAGGAATCGGCTTTAATTCTTCAATCGAATCAGCAATAGCGTTAGGATTAGTCACAACCGCTTGATAAGCTAAATCTTCGTCAAGGTAATCAAATTCTTTTAACATTTCTTCGGTAGTGCGTAAAAAAATTGGCGGCTGATTATCGGCGTTATCAAATCCCTTGCCGCTCATCATAATTGCGCGGAAAATGTCATCTTCAGGATCTAAAAAGTGCGCGTCACAAGTTGCAACCAACGGCTTATTAAGTTTTTGTGCAATGTCGGCAACGCGACGATTAAGATTTTTTAAATCTTCGTCAGTTTTAATTGTAGGGAATTGTTCCGAATCTTTTATAAAGTTATTATTGTGAATCGGTTGAATTTCAATGTAATCATAAAAATTTGCAATTTCGTCAATCTCTACGTCGTCCTTGCCTTCAAGAATCGCGCTGATTAATTCGCCCTGCGCACAAGCTGAACCAATTATCAGACCTTCGCGGAATTTCGCTAAAATGTCTTTGGGAATACGCGGCTTACGATAAAAATATTTTAACTGACTGATTGACACAAGGCGATACAAATTGCCGAGACCAACTTTATTTTTAGCCAACAAAATTACGTGATAGGCGTACTTCTGATTTTCTTCCGTCGTGAGGTAGCCTTCCATACCGTAAATAATTTTGATATGTTTACCCTTCTTGGCAAGTTTTTCGGCAACATCAGCGGCAAATGGAAAGGCTTGTACAACTCCGTGATCCGTTATCGCGACGGCTGACCAATTCCAATTTGCGGCAGTTGTAATCAACTTTTCGGGCGAAATAATTGAATCCATTGCGCTCATCGTCGTGTGAACGTGCAATTCAACGCGCTTGACTTCGGCGTTATCTTCGCGAGGATTTTTAGCCGTGTCTAAGGGCTGAATTGTTTCAATCATTACCGTCATTTCTTCGGAATATTTATCAAAACGCGCAGTGCCTTTAATTTTTATGCAGGATAAATCTTTAATGCGTGACTGAAAATTTTCCGCCTGCTCCTTAGCGTCAAAAATTTTCTTACAAAAAATTCCGTCCGTGTCGTCCACTAATGCAAAACTTACCGAGCAGGTTCCTGTTTTAAATTCGCGCAGTTTAGCACCGTTTCTGTCATCGTGCATAAGTTCACCTATGATTATGACTTTATGAGCGGTGGCTTCGTCCATAAGATAAATATCAGCAATATTCTTGACAGAGCCGGAAATTTTTTCGACGAAAATTTTATCGGTAGGGACAATATTTTTTTGTACGTCAGTTTTTCTTTGCGGCGTGATAACTTCCCTGCCTTCGTGTACAAGCGGCAATGAATTATCTTCAAATATAATTTCGTCTTCTTTGTTTACCCGCGCAGATTTTGACGTTTTAATTGGCATAGTTATGGGAACGTCTGCAGGTATAAATTCATCGGGAAAATCATTGGGATTAAATATTTGCGGCGGCTTTAAAGGCATTAAAGATTTATCCCAAATATCCTGTTGTTTTCTGTGAAATTTATACGTCAGCAAAGTTCTTTTAGGCGTCTTGCTAAATTCGCAGGTCAGCTTGTCATTAAAATTCAGCTGGAAAAAATATTCCACCTTCTGCGTAAATTCCAAAGTCGGCTTAATGCTTTCAAGATACAAAAAATCTACAATAAGACCATCTTCACGAATGATAACTCTGCGAAGGAAAAAAAATTCCACGAAATTTTTAATCTGTTCCTCTTCAAACGGAAACTGTCTCAATAAATTTTCAATGGCTTTTTCTTGTGGTCTAAGTTCACACGGCATTTTATTCACCTCGCAGAAAAATTTTAAGTCTGCATATTTTAACCGAAAATAATTCTGCTGTCTAATTCGTGAAAAGGCTTTACGCGTCAAAAATCGGCATTAATCCGCGCCGTAAAAATTAATTTTTCCGAAGAAGTTTTGACGCCATAAGTAATTCTGCCGCTTTCCGTAGACTCATTTAAATCATCAGAAATACTCTTATCAAGCATATGAAGTTCCCGTAAAATCTCACCGCGTTTATCTTGATTGAGTTCGGGGCTAAGCGTCGCAATTACAAGCCCAAAACTATTCAACGCTTGAAAGGAATCATCAGTAGTTTTCGGCTCGGCAGTCACGGTAACTTCCCTGACAAAATTATTTTGAACCTGCGCGGAAATTTCAAGATTATCATTAAATTTATAGCTGAAATTTTCTCCGTTGGCAGAAATTTTTTCTTCGTCAATCGTAAGACTTAAGCGCGGCGCAAGTTTGGTAGCCTGTTCACTGTATCGCGTGCAAAAATCTGCGCGGGTAAGTTTAGCGTTATCAATCCATTCATGTTGGGGCGAAATGAAAACCGCGTAGACAAAAAAAGCCGTACAGACAACGGAAATTCCAATCGTAGTTTTTTTATCGTAGGGCGAAAATTTGTAGGCGAAAAACCAACCTATTGGCGGCAAAAATAAAAGCAGGATAAACATTCCTATTATACGCGGATAATTTTTAAAAAAGCCGCTCCATGAAGTAGGGTCTTCCTTGACGACTTCAACGGGCTTAGTGGATTTACGTTTAATTTTTTTTCTCATAAAATTTCCTTTCTGATAAAAGCAAACAGCCAATCGCGGAAATTTGCGACTGACTGTCTGCTTGGGGTTTATGGTAAATGCTCGATATTAGCTTTCAACTTTTCGCTTAGCTTAAAGCCGTCTTATAACTAGCCTAAGACTTCAACGAGGTCATCCTGTCCGGCTTTAACGTCACCGGTCTTGAGAGGACGAACTGCGCGATAAGCGGCAGTGTTGGTGATAATGAGCGGTGTGGTAACAGGGTAGCCTGCTTTGTGGATCGCGTCAATGTCGAAGGTAACGAGGAGATCGCCGCGCTTGACTTCTTGATTTTCTTGGACGTGAACTTCAAAGTGTTTGCCTTCAAGTTTAACAGTATCGATACCGATATGCATAAGAATTTCGGTACCGTCAGGAGTTACCATACCAACTGCGTGCTTAGTCGGAAATACAAGGTTAATCGTACCGTCAGCCGGTGCATAAAGTTTTCCTTCGGTAGGTTCAACCGCAACACCGTCGCCCATAGCGCGTGATGCAAAGCCGTCGTCAGGAACTTCATTCATAAGCATCATACGACCGGTAAGATGTGCGCCAAGTACAGCGTCTTTCATCTTAGGAGCTTCGGGTTCAGCCGCCGCAGAACTACCACCGCCGGTAGCCGCTTCAACCATAGCGCGATCGATTTTGCCTTCGCGAATTGCTTCGACAAATTCTTCAAAGTTTGCCTTAACAATCGTGACACTCGGTCCGTAGATAACTTGAATTGCGTTACCCTTAATGACAACGCCGCCTGCGCCGGTACTCTTCAAAATACCTTCGTCAACTACGGAGCCGTCTTTCAACGTCAAGCGGAGACGTGTAGCACAGCAGTCAATTTCGGTAACGTTATCGACGCCGCCGACGCCTTTAAGAATTGTAGCAGACTTCATATCGAAATCAGCGGGAACACTAGCCGCGCCGCCACCTGCAACGCCGACGCCCGTAGCTTTTTGATAATCAGCTTTAGACATCATCTTAACTTCTTCATCATCAGCCTCACGACCCGGAGTCTTGAGATCCCACTTCATAATGAAGAATTTAAACGTTACGAAGTACAATACAGCATAGACTGCAAAGACCGGCAACATCATCATCCAGTTGGATTTTGCCTGACCGGGCAATACGCCGTACAAAATGAAGTCGATTAAACCGTCAGAGAATGTCGTACCTATTGCAATTCCCAAAAAGTGACACGTTGCAAAGGCAAGACCTGCGTAAATGACGTGGATACCAAAGAGTTCTTTCGCAAGGAACAAGAAGGTAAATTCGATAGGCTCGGTGATACCCGTCAAGAATGAAGTAAGACCGACGGAGAAGAGCAATGAACCAGCCGCTTTTCTCTTTTCAGGACGTGCGCAGGTGTACATTGCATAAGCCGCCGCAGGAAGACCAGCCATCATGAAGGGGAATTTACCCGTTAAGAAACGGCAAGCTTCAACTGAGAAATGTTCGGTGTTAGGTGATGCAAGTTCCGCAAAGAAAATGTTTTGCGCGCCCATGACTGTCTGTCCGTCGATAACGGCAGTACCGCCAAGACCTGTTTGCCAGAAAGGCAGATAGAAAATGTGATGAAGTCCGAAAGGAATTAACGCACGTTCGCAACAACCGAAGAAGAATGTACCAAAATAACCTGACGCCTTAACTATGTCACCAAGTTTGAAAATGCCTGACTGAATGAAAGGCCAAATAAGGTACATAATGAAGCCTGTCAAGATACCGAAGATCATGCTTGCAATCGGGATAAAACGAGTGCCGCCGAAAAATGCAAACGCAGGGGGAAGTTGAGTTTTGTAAAAACGGTTACAAATTTCAGCCGCCGCAAGACCTGTTACGATACCTGCGAAAACACCCATCTGCAAAGTCGTGATACCGAGAACAGTTGCAATAGCACCGTCGCGAACACCTGCTTCAGGGTTGACAGCACCATTAACAAGCGTGCCGTCAAGAGTTAAAAATACATTAATCGTCGTCAACATGACGAGATAGAAAATTGCAGCACCAAGTACAGCGATACCTTTTTCCTTTTTCGCCATACCGAGTGCAACCGCCAGCGCGAAAATCAATGGCAAATTGCCGAAAATCGCACCGCCGACATTAGAGAGAATCAGCATAAAGCTGAATAATCCGCCGCCTTCGTGGAGTATGCTTTGCAAGCCATACGCCGCTATTGTGGTAGGATTTGAGAATGATGCGCCTATACCCAAAAGTACGCCCGCAAAAGGCAATACTGCGATCGGCAGGAATAATGATTTACCAATCTGTTGGGCAACAGCAAATGCCGAGCCGCCAGAGTCGCTCATGGGATAACCTCCTTGCTTAAAAAAAAATTTACCTCCGAGCAGATTTTTCCATAATTCCCCTAGTATTACTAAAAAAATCCTTCGATATTTTATTTTAGAATTATTAAAAAAGCAAGCGTTTTTTTGAATTTTGTACACACCATATAAAAATTTTTTTAATGTTCATCGACGACACTAAAAAAGACCCGACATTGTCGAGCCTTTCAGATTTTTTAATGCGGTCGGTGAGACTTGAACTCACACCCCCAAACGAGGACTACCCCCTCAAAGTAGCGTGTCTGCCTATTCCACCACGACCGCTTAACGAACGTTTCATCAAAACGCATTGAAGTATATCAGATAAAATTTATTTTGTCAAATAAATTTTTATGCGGCAGAGAGGACTTGAACCTCCACAGGGTCGCCCCCACTAGCGCCTGAAGCTAGCGCGTCTGCCATTCCGCCACTACCGCTTAATTTTATTATAAATTACGCTCCATCCACTCTGCAGTTTCTTCAGGAATATATGACGCATAATTACCGCTGATTTCACAGACAAATATAAAATCGCCTTCAAACAAGGTCGACATCAAATTTTCGTAAATTTCCTCTGCTGAATCTTCGGAACAGATAAACCACTGTGTACCGAAAAGATGACGCCATGCAGGATATTCATCAACGGCGGCGGCAAAATCTTCGTACTCGTCATCAGCATTAAATTCACAGGACACCAAATACAAATTCATAAAAGACCTCCGAAAATTTTTAGCCGAGAATAATTTCTTTGTTTTCCAAAATCTTAAGCCCTATAGTGCACGCCGCACAATCGCAATATTTTGCGCCGTTAGCTTTCAATTCATTAGCATGAGCGGCAAAATTTTTAGCACCGTCTTCACCGAAGATTTGAACAGCTTGCGGAGAATTTGCAAAAGCTACAAGGTCATCAATGCCGGTTACGTCTTTTTCAAGTTCAGCAATAAATTCTTTGGCGATAGTTTTATCATCAGGAGAATTAATCCACGACTGCGCCTTTTCTTTAAGTGTCATACAACAACTAGGTGCGGCAATCAACTCTTTAGCCGTAGCAATCAGATTTTCTTTAGTCATAAAAAAAATTCTCCTATGTCAAAAACTTAATGCCGAGAATCGGAATCGAACCGATACGAGGTTGCCCTCGAGGGATTTTAAGTCCCTTGCGTCTGCCAGTTCCGCCACCCCGGCATTTAAAGCGGGTGATGGGAATCGAACCCACGTGATCAGCTTGGAAGGCTGGAGCTCTACCATTGAGCTACACCCGCAAAATTTTTAAGCTGGCTATAGGACTTGAACCTACAACCTACTGATTACAAATCAGTTGCTCTGCCAATTGAGCTAAGCCAGCGTATGCCTCAGCGCGGAATCGAACCACGGACACGGGGATTTTCAGTCCCCTGCTCTACCAACTGAGCTACCGAGGCGATACAATTAATATCCTCTATAATAATTTAAAATATTTGTAGCTATATTACTACTGCTTACCAACATGTTTTGACCTCTTAAAGAATTTCGGTAATACATACTACCGTTGCTACGCCAAAAGCTATAATGAATTTCTTCTTCATATCGTCCACTGGCAACAGCTATACAATTAAAATCGTCGTAAGTTCCTCTCAACGTTTCAGTAAGCAAATAAACTTGCCTTCCGTCATAAAGCTGACCTACATGATGACGATAAGCCTCTGCCTGATTAACTTGACTTCCGCCTATAATCAACATAAGAGTCAAAACTGCAACTGTTAAAAAGTGTTTCATACCTTATACCCCCCCCCGTTCAGATTAATTTCATAAACGAAGGAAAATATAACGACCCGAATCGGACTTGAACCGACGATCTCCGCCGTGACAGGGCGGCATTCTAACCAACTAAACTACCGGGCCTTTGATGGACGATGACAGGATCGAACTGCCGACCCCCTCGGTGTAAACGAGATGCTCTCCCAGCTGAGCTAATCGTCCATTTTATTTGGTGACCCACCGGGGAATCGAACCCCGAACCTACTGATTAAGAGTCAGGTGCTCTACCAATTGAGCTAGTAAGTCATATATAACTGGGGTAGCTGGACTCGAACCAACGGTGCGGGAGTCAAAGTCCCGTGCCTTAACCGACTTGGCTATACCCCATTGGGACAACCCGCATTAATCTACAAAACAAGCCAACTTAGCGGCTTGTCTATTTGTAAAAACTCCCCGAACTGGACTCGAACCAGTGACTCCCTGATTAACAGTCAGGTGCTCTACCGACTGAGCTATCGAGGAAAATTTATCGGCGAATACCTAGTCTTCCAAACCGTTTCCAGTTCAGTACCTTCGGCGTATGAGTGCTTAACTGCTGTGTTCGGAATGGGAACAGGTGCTTCCACTCAGCCATCTTCACCGAATCAGAGTTGATTCTCTGAAAATTGC
>JAFZIV010000020.1 GCA_017554235.1 Selenomonadaceae bacterium | reverse complement strand
CTCCCCCCCTCCCGACGAGCAGGGTACAAGAACAATTAACTTCTATTATGTACAAAACAATTACCTCAAAAAATTTTTAATATTTTATACTATACCTTTTAAATTGTCAATGTATATGAAAGTGTTAGCCGTTAATTAATCGTTTATGACTTATGCGCTTAAAAATTTTGTAATCGTCTGTACTTCCAATTAATGACCATGTCCCTGCAACAATGTTAAGAAATTTTCCACTGCGGTTGCTATCGACTATAGCAATATATTTTTCATTGTCTCGCAAATCACGCGTCGTCATTATCGGCATTACGTTTAAGCTTGTCCATTGCATTTTCTGCGGAGCAATTTTGTACATATCTTCAGGTTTTTCAAGCCGCCAAATTTCTAAGCCTGAATAATATACAAGTGAATTTGAATATCTGTAGCAAAAGCTTAAAACTTTCGTATCGTCTTCGACGAGCGGCGTTAAAACTTTTGCAAGGTCTTTACCTGAATTTTGGTTGCAAAACGGAATTGCCGCGAAAGTTGCAAATGTCAAAATTATTATCGTGACTGCTGCCATTCTGTAAAAGATTTTTTCCCACTGCACGAAAACTTTTGCAAATAAAACCGCTATCGGCATCATATACGGCAAAGTATAGGTTACATATTTTGTCGCGAAACATTGAAATACTATCGGCACTGTCAACGCCCAGATTAATAAAAATTTTTCCTTTACATCGAGGGACGGCAAACTTTTTTCACGCCAAAAATTTTTTACTGTTCGATAAATTACCGGCAAGTTCCAAGGGAAAAATCCTGCCAAGAAAATCATCGTGTAATAATACCACACATCAAATTTTGGATGCTCTGAAACTGTTGCGCGTAAATAATTGTGGACGCCGAAAAAATTATCTATGAAAGTTTGTCCGTGCATTATGTACATTGGCAAATACCAAATTGCGGCTATTGCGATACATAACGGTATACCCGTTATCAATTTCATTTTCAAAATATGTCCCAAATCTTTTTGAGAGATTAAGAACAGGAAAATTATCAAGCCCGGTAAACAAAATGCTATAGGACCTTTCGTCAAAATTCCTATTCCTGCCGCCGCGTAGGAAATGTAATAATAATTCTGTTTGCCCTGCGTGTAGCCGATGAAAAAACTTATCAGCGTGATTGAGATTGCACAAAACAAAGTCATATCCGTTATTATCGCGTGAGACAAATACCAATATTCGGGAGTTGCCGCAAGAATTATCGCCGCGAAAAATCCTACCTTATTGTCGTAAAATTTTTTGCCGAGATAATAAGTTATGAAGACGCCGCAAGTTGCGAATACTGCGGGGAAAAATCTTGACGCAAAATCATTTACTCCGAAAATTCCATAAGCCAAAATTAATTCCCAGTAAAACATTATCGGCTTGTCGTACCAATAATTTCCGTGAATGCGCGGCGAAAAATAATCTCCCGACTCTAACATTTCTTTAGCCGTTAAAGTGTAGCAGGATTCGGTAGGATCAGTGACAGGTAACCACCAACTGCCTAAAAAAAATAGCACAAGACAAAGTGCCAATAAAATCGGGTAGAGATTAGATTTTTCCATTAATTTTTCTCCTAAAAATTTCTATGAAACGTTAAGCCTGAATGTTCGCGAATTTTCTAAATCACGCTTGGGAAGTTTCGGCAACTCAAAAGTTTGATTCGTTTCGTCGACGCGCAGGAGTCCAATTTCTTTAAAAATTTCCAGCGCAGTCAAAATCGTGTAAATCGGAAATTTTTTCTTCATATAGGCGTTAAATTTTTCGGCAAAAATTTTCGTGTCAAAATCTTTCGTCTTGCCGCGCAGTTTGTAAAGAAATTTGTAAATGTCGACAAGTTGTTCACGTGTAGGAAAATTTTTTTCGTCTGCAACGGGTTCAATATTCGACACAAAACATTTTACGGAACGCACGCCCTGCCACTCGTCAACGGCGGGATGATAAGTGATATTGACGAGGGAACTTTCAACCAACGCCGCAAAACGTGCAAATCCAAATGCAATGGCACGAATACTTTTAGAGCCGTCAAGGGAATTGTCCGCAGGAATTTCAAAACTTAAATGCGTCTTGTCACTGCCGATAATTTTTGCGTCACTGCATTTAACATTGTAACAAGCAAGAATGGGCGCGGAATTTCCTATGCCGCAAGGTTCAAGCTGTTCAAATTCTTCAGCAGTTTTCATATCGACAAGCGAAGGGTGAAAAAGTGCGTCGACGTTAATTTTAGGGATAAAATCTTCGTCCGTCAAGTGTTTTCGCGCGTATTCATCAAAACGTTTTTTAAATTCAGGTACAAGCTTAGTTGAAATTGAAAATCCTGCCGCTTGAGAATGTCCGCCGTAATTTTCAAAGAGTTCCGCCATAGTGTCAAGCGCGTTTTTCATATGGAAGGCTGGAATACTTCGACAAGAGCCACGTGAAAGTTCCCCTTCGTGAGCAATGACAATGGACGGCAAACTATATTTTTCAGCAAGTCTCGACGCCGTAAGACCGATAACGCCCGCGTTCCAACCTTCGCCGGTAATTACCGTAGACCACATATCGCCGCCCGATTCTTCGCGCAGATTTTTAAATTTTTCTTCAGCCTGCAAAAAAATTTCTTTTTCAAGTTTTTTACGCGCCTTGTTCACTTCATCAATATGTTCGGCAATTTGATAAGCCTGCGCGGCATCATTAGTTAGCAGAAGTTTCAAGCCCGTAGTTGCAGATTCAAGGCGACCGATTGAATTTAAACGCGGCGCGATTTGAAAGGCAATATTCTCCGTCGAAATTTTTTTACCTTCAAAGCCGGCAATCCTCACCAATGAACGAAGTCCGATGCAATTTGAAAGACTCATCTGCTTAAGCCCTTGACGAACAATTTTGCGATTCTCTCCCTTAAGCGGCACTAAATCAGCAACCGTTGCAAGCGCGGCTAAATCCATATCCTCAACGTAGTTTTGAATGTCGACGCCATTAACTTTTTTTTCAAGAGCCTGACAAAGTTTGAAAGCAACTCCCGCTCCGCATAAATTTTTATCAGGGTAATTACAATCAGGTTGATGAGGGTCTACAACGGCAACGGCGTCTGTAATTATCGCAAGGGCTGGTAAATGATGGTCGGTAACAATTACGTCAAGTTTATCTTTATAGGCGGAAATTTCTTTGGCGTTGGAAATGCCGCAGTCAACTGAAATTAAAAGCTTTATTCCATGCTGATAAATTTTTTCAAGCGCGGGAATGTTCAGCCCATAACCTTCAACTCTGCGCGGAATGTAGGAAATAACTTTACCGCCAAGTCTCCTTAAAGCGCGTGTCAAAAGAGCCGTCCCCGACATACCGTCAACATCATAATCGCCATAGACGCAAATTTTTTCTTCGACGTTAATCGCCGTAATAATTCTGTCAACCGCCGCGTTCATATCTTTCATTAAAAACGGATCTAAAAACTTTTGTAACTCGGGATTTAAAAAAATTCGCGCAGACTCAATGTCCGTAATGTCGCGATTGACTAAAATTTTTGCAGTAACCTCACTGATTCCCAATGCGTTTACAAGTTTATCTACTTCCAATTTATTCTCCTGTTTAACCACAAATTTTTTCCGCATTAGGATTCTCTAACTTTTCTTAACATCGTATTTAAAAACCAAATTATACTGCTACTTAAAACATAGTCACTCGTAGACAAAAGTCCTTCATGTCTATGTCAAGATGATTTGGACAGACCTCGCGGTTCTGTCTTACTGCTTCAACGTGTCCGTCTTCGCCTAAGCTACCTACGTTTGTTTAACACTCCACAGTCGTTACTTTCCGGCTAGCCACCGGTAGTCAGCGTTAATCTTACGCTATTTTATATTCTCGCGCATTTTTCAAGTTGATTGCCGCGTTCAAATCTCTATCCATTTTCAATTCACATTCACAACTGTACATTCTGTCTTTTAATTTTAATTCTTTTTTGATTTTTCCACATTGCGAACATTTCTTTGAACTTGGATAAAATCTGTCCGCGATTCTTACTTCTATTCCTATCTCTTTTGCTTTTATCGTCATTTTGTTTCTGAAGTAATAAAATCGTTGTGCCGCTATCGCCTTTGATAAATGCCTGTTCTTCATCATTCCGCTGACGCTTAAATCCTCTAACACTATGAAACTTGGTTCTCGTTTCACAATTTCATTGATGATTTTATTCTCGTAATCCACTCGAATATTTGTCAGCCTTTGATAAAGCCGTTGTACCTTGACTACTTGCTTTTCTATGTTTGCAGAGTAAGT